>CAZYPI010000078.1:0-11935 GCA_964649335.1 uncultured Rikenellaceae bacterium
AGTTGGTAGTACAGGAAGCATTAGACACACACTGGTCTTCCGGCTTGAGCATATCATCATTCACGCCCAGTACGATGGTGTTGTCTATCTCATCCTTGGCGGGCACTGTCAGGATCACTTTTTTGGCTCCGTTTTTCAGGTGGTCGCCGTAGCCCCCTTTGGGACTTTCTTTAGTACGGAACACACCGGTACCTTCCACCACCACGTCCGGGGTCTCCGGCCACGGTATATTGGCGGGGTTTCGCTCTGCCGAGATACGGATGGCCTGGCCGTTGACGATAATGGAATTTTCATCATGATCCACCGTCCCGTTGAACTTACCCTGTGTAGAGTCGTATTTTAGAAGATGAGCCAGTGTCTTCGTGTCGGTCAGGTCATTGATCCCGACAATCTCGATATTATCCCTCTCCAGGGCCAGTTTGAAAACGTTGCGGCCGATCCGGCCGAACCCGTTAATTGCTACTTTTATTTTAGCCATAAGTCTGTACTTTTAATTATTTTGATGTTAAAAAAATCACACAAAAATAGGGAATAATCTTCATCCGGCAAAAAAAGAATCATGATTGCCGGGGAAAATCTTTTAATGAACTTCAATAAATAAACACAAACCCCTTTTGTGACCCTATTATGCCTTTTATGGTGTCAAAAACATTCGGAAGAAACTCAGGAACAATGACAGATGGATCCTCTTATTGTCAGCACTTTAAGGCAGGTATTGAAAGGAAGGGTTTGTTTGCTGATTTTTCTCGTAAGCTTTTTTGTAATACCGGTCAATGATCTTTCCGAACCGGTAGCTGGCATAGAGGGAGATAAAGATGCTTTTATTGTCTTCGCTGGCCATGATCGGAATTTTTTTGGGATAGGCATCGATCACGATCCCTCCTTCGAGGGCCTGCACCACCGGTTCCAGCTTGCTGAACTCAAAATTAAACCCGAACTTGGCGAACACCCCCGGTACAAAATGGATCTCGTTCCATCCCCTGAAAAAAGAGGCTCTGCCGTAAATATCATTGGGGGAATGCAACTGGGTGGGATCGAATTTCATCTCTTTCAGGACATAAGTATCCATGGAGATGGGGTCGAGGACCAGATAGTACACCGGTTTATAGAAGCCCAGCACCGGCCCGAAGGTATAAAAATAGCGTATGGCCACCCCTCCCCTATCCACTTTTTTGAAGATATCCCTTTGAAATCCGTATCCTCCGCGTATATTGAAAAAGAGGTTGGTTTTTCCGAAAACATAACTGCGCGAATTGGGGAAATAGGGATTTGACAGCCTGAGTTCTTTCGGGTGTTTGAAATAGTTAAAATCTATTTCGTAGAGTTTCTTGTTTAGAAAATTCAGACGTTTACCGTACCGATACCCTCCTCCGTAACCGGTGGAATTGAGCGCAATGTTGAAAGTGGATTCGTTCCGGTAAAATATCTTCTGCTGTTCGTCAATTTCTCCCTGCCCTGAGGCATATAAAACAAAAAAAAGGAAGAAAGTGAATATGAAAATTACTTTCTTCATAACCCCATGTAATTAAAAGCACACCTAAGGGACTGCTCCCCCGGCTCAACCGTTGGAATCAACCTGCTGAGTATCCACACTTCCATAAGCCGGGCATGCTTCATTGTTACAGGAAGAGAACAGTCCGGCGATGAACAATGCGACAACAGCTATTACTATCAACTTCTTCATACTTCAAAAAATTTATTCTCTATTCAAGACAAAATTACACGAATTTTACGAATAATCAAATTATAATACGTATTGACGATCCGTAAAATTGTCTAACTATACGGAATAAAAAGTATTTTGTTTTGTTTTGTTGAAAAAAAGAAGATTTATTTCTTTTTACAAATTAGTGATTTCAGGCAGGCGCCCCGGAGTCCAGGGGGCATTGATCTGTTCGAGTTGTTTTTCCAGAGGCTTGAGTTCATTCTCATAAATATTCTTCACTTTATTCAGCAATGGCGGGAGTTCTTCCATGAGAATACTGTAATCATCCTTCATTGTTTGTGTCACATCGCCGGTAGAAGCCCATTGCGTATAGATCAGATTGTTCATCCTCACGGCCAGCGGCATCTTATGGGGAGGGATCTCCTCCCAGCTGGCTTTGGGAGTGAAGCCGTTGAAGGCAAACTGTACCTGATCCAACTCTTTACGTATCTTACGTGCCTGCCTCAACATCTCCGGTGTGGCGCCGGCAGCATGATCGAGGGTCTGCAGGATGCTCTCCGTTTCATCGATCAGCTCTTTGGTATAGTTCATGGTTCCCTGTATCTTGCCGGCCAGAAGCGCCACCTTTCTCTGGAACGCAAAGACTGCCTTGCGGTCACGGGCCGGCAGGGTGGTGTTATTTAAGGCCACCACCCTGAACGGGACGGTGTCGGTCAATCCCGAGATCTCTCCGTGACCGGAAACAGACAGGGTGACAAAATATTTTCCGGGCATGGCCAGCATCCCGTCATCATCTTTGGCCAGCGGATCATACTTGCCGTTTTTCAGATGCAGCGGGAAAGGAGACGAATAGCGCAGGTCCCAGGCCATGCGACGGATACCTTTCGATCCGGAGGTGTTGATCCTGCGCACCACGTTCCCCTGTTCGTCCAGCACCGTAAAGATCAGATGCGGAGGTTCTTCGAGGTTTTCTTTTCTCACCTCATCCCAGGTGAGCACCTTGATCTTTTCGCCTTTTTCAAACTCCTTTTTCTCTATCTCATGCCGTTTTTCCTTATCCGTTTTGAGTGATTCTTTCAGATAATAAGTAAATACAGCCCCGAACGGTGGGTTTTTGGCAAGATAATAGGTTGACCCCTGGTTTCCCTTTGCACCGGTCTGTATGTACAGCAGGGCATCTTTCACGGGGAAGATGTGTGCTTTTTGATCGAGGATCTCCGGTTTGAAGTTTCTCAGGGGTGTATAATCATCGAGGATATAAAAACCCCGGCCGAAGGTAGCGATCACCAGGTCGTTTTCGCGGCGCTGGATGGCGATATCGCGCACGGCAATATCCGGCAGTCCGGAAGTGAATTTTGTCCATGTTTTTCCGCCGTTCACAGAAAAATAGAAGGCGAACTCGGTGCCGGCAAAGAGCAGTTCCGGGTTGACATAATCCTGTTCTATGGTATGTACGGTACCGTTGTCCGGCAGGTTGCCGGCAATGGATATCCAGGTCTTCCCTTTGTCAGTACTTTTCAGAAGATAAGGTTTGAAGTCGTCTCTTTTTCTGTTGTCGAAGGAGGCAAAGACCACATTCTCATCAAACCGGGAGGGGCAGATGTCGCTGACATAAGTATAGTCAGGCACTCCCGGGAACGATTCCGTTTTGTTCCAGTGTTTTCCGCCGTCGTCGGTCATCTGTATCAGGCCGTCGTCGGTACCGGCATACAGCAGATCTTCTTTTACGGGCGATTCGGCCAGTGACACGATGGTCCCCCAGAGGGAAGTAGATACATCCTTTCCCACGGCATCGACGCTCCAGAATTTCCCCATTACCCTGAACATGTTGCGGTCGAGCCGGCGGGTGAGATCGCCCGAGATCTCCTGCCAGCTGTTGCCCCGGTCGTCGCTGCGGAACACTTTGTTGGCGGCAACATAAATACGGGTATGTGAGTGGGGACTGATGATCAGGGGTGCATTCCAGTTCCAGCGGAAGGTTAGTTCGTCTTTTTTGGGCTGGGGTTTGATATCTATGGACTCGCCGCTTTTACGGTCGTAACGTATGCTGTTTCCGTACTGCCATTCGGAATAGATGATATCGGGGTTTTCTGGATCCACGGCACACCAGAAGCCGTCGCCGCCCACGGTGATGAACCATTCGTCTTTGTTGACTCCCTGCCGGGTAAGGTTGCGGGAGGGCCCGCCAAAAGAATTGTTATCCTGGGTGCCTCCATAGACATAATAAAAAGGTTTGGAGTTATCCACGGCCACGCGGTAGAACTGGGTCACGGGCAGGTTGGTCTTGAAGAGATAGTTTTTCCCGCCATCGAAGGATTCATACACGCCCCCGTCGCCACCGATCAGGAAATGACCTGTATGTGCCGGATCGATCCACATGGCATGGTCATCCACATGGCGGTGGTTGTTGCCCAACGGTTTCCATGTTCTCCCTCCGTCGTGTGTCACTTGTGTGACGGTTTCCAGACTATAGACGGTATTGACATCGCGGGGATCACACACGATCTCGCTGAAGTATTGTCCGCTGGAATAATGGTCGCTCATTTTTGTCCAGGACTCTCCCCGGTCCTCCGACCGGTAGAATCCGCTTTCATCACCTGTCGCTTCAATTTTTGCGTACAGAACATCGGGGTCGGCTGGGGAGACAGCCAGACCGATGCCACCCATATCTCCGGCCGGGAGGCCGCGGGTCAGTTTTCTCCAGTTTTTGCCTCCGTCGGCAGATTTATAGAAAGCCGTTTCGGGACCACCCGCGATGGCCGTATACACATGGCGGCGGCGTTGCAGGCTGACGGCATACACCACATCGGGGTTGCGGGGGTCGAGGATCACATTGCTGACGCCGGTGTTCTCGCTGATGTCCAGCACTTTCTCCCAGCTCTTTCCTCCATCGGTGGTTTTGTACAGGCCGCGGTCGCCGCCGGGGCCCCACACCGATCCTTCCGCAGCCACATACACAATGTCTGTGTTGCGCGGGTCGATGGCGATCATCCCGATCTGGCGGGAATCTTTCAGCCCCATATTCTTCCACGACTTGCCGCCGTCGAGGGTTTTATATACGCCATTGCCATAGCCCAGCACCCGCTGGTAGTTGTTTTCACCCGTGCCGGCCCAGACCACATCCGGGTTGTCCGGATCCATGGCCAGGCACCCGATGGCATACGCCCCGTAATGGTCAAATACCGGTTTGAAGGTGGTGCCGTTGTTTTCGGTTTTCCAGATATGTCCCGAAGCGGTTGCAACAAAATAAACTGCCGGATTCTCCGGGTTGACGGCAAAATCGGCAATACGGCCCGAGGCAAAGGCAGGCCCTATGCTCCGCCATTTGAGGCCGGAAAAAACAGAAGAATCCAGTGTGTCTTTCACCGGAGCTTTCTTGTTCTCTTTTTTTGCCTCAACAGGTGGAAAAGAAAACAAAAAAGCTGCCAGCAGCAATACCGGAAAATAAAATGATTTTTTCATGATAAATGTGTTATCGGCATGATTGGATACGTATGAAAAACTCCCACAAGGTACAAAAAGAGACAAAAAAAAGGCTGACATTGGTCAGCCTTTTTTTCAACAAAGATTTGTATTACTGGATCACGATCCGTTTGACGACGGTGCGGTCACCGTTTTCGACACGGATAAAGAAGAGTCCTTTAGATATACCGGTAAGGTCGATCTGTTCACGTGACAGGCTGCTGTTGGTGAACTTCTTCGTATAGACGACCTTTCCCTGCGTATTCAGCACGGTCACCTTCAGGTTCTCTCCTTCCATGCCGTCGATGGTAAGATAAACCATGCCGGTGGAAGGATTCGGGTAGATCCGGATGTTGTTTTCCAGCGAGTTCCGATCAATACCTGTAACATCCGAAATATCGTCGGCACTTCTGGGGTTCAGTTTGAATTTCCCGTAAGAGAAGTTCATGACCCCGGTGAGGTTATAGATATTGTTGACGACAAAGTCGGCGGCCGGATCATACTGGTAGAGGAAATCATCCACTATCACTTCTCCGGAACCGTCATCCACCGACACTTCACCATGGCCGAGATTGTTATCGATACAGGTGGCATTGCTGAACATGACATAAACACCCTCCCATTTTTCGGCCGAAGCATCACCGGTAGCCAGTTCGACCGGCCCCGGCAGGGTATTGCCGCTGCTGACAACCACCAGGTCTTTGATATTCTTGACTTCCGTCAGGCCGTAAAATTCATCCACCGTACCCACGAGGGTTACGCTGTCTCCCAACTGAACGGCGTCGTGATCCGGGTCATAGACATAGACTCCGTTCCAGGCGGCTGCGGTATCCTGCAGGAAGTAACCTTTGAAGGCACCCTGATAAATATTCACAGCTGTAACGATCCCGGAGGTCCGGACCATCTGTCCCAGGTAGGGTGAGTCGCCGGAAGCATCGGTAGTGTATTGAATCTCATAGATGCTCACCACGGGAGGTTCGAACACACTTACCGTTACCGTCCATTCTACGGTGGTCGTACCATCTTCGGCAGTCACCGTATAGGTCACCGGATTGCTGAAATCCTGCGGCTCTCCGGAGGCCGGAACGACGGTAGCGCCGGCCGACACTTCCAGGGTGGGTGCCAGGGCCGTAACATCGGTGCCGAAGGGCATTTCCACGGACACCGTATGGTTGACGGTATCAATAACGGCCTCGCCGGTTTGTCCGTCTATGCCGAAAGTGATAATCCCGGCATCCGAACTGGGCGCAGCCGCCACCGTCACGGTCACGGTCCATACGCGCGTGGCCAGACCGTCTTCGGCGGTGACTGTCACGGGCACCGGGTTGGTAAAGTCAACCGTATCTCCTGTAGCGGGTACGGTGGTAGCTCCGGGAGCTGCCGTGATCACCGGCACCAGCGAATCCACATGCGTGGAAGCGCCATAGATCACCTCAATGTCTATGGTTGCCGCGGCCGAATCGATGGTAACCGTTTTACTCACCAGATTGCCGTCTACGTCCTCCAGTTTCATAGCGGTGATATCCGTTCTGTCGCTACCTGTCGGAGAAGGATACCCCAGGTTGTCCACAAAATTCTGGGGCATAACGATCCATTCGGAGTTTTCGGCGTCTGTGCCGGCGGAAGCTTCCCAGCCGATAGTAATGTTCCCCGTCTCTACGTTTGCTTTGCGGATCAGCGTGTGGTCCTTTGTAGCTGTCGTAACGCCGGCCACATCCCATCCACTGCCGGGATCGTTGTCCGGGTCGCCGATAAGATCAATAAGGGTAAAATTCGGGAACTCTTCCCATGAACCGCCGACCAATTGGATCAGTCCACGGGCATCATCACCATTGAACCAGGTGAGGTATTGACCTATCAGGGTGTCCACCACGGCGGCCGAATCGGCCAGCATACTGAAGTCAAAATTGGGGTTAACGATGGTATATACTTCACCCGGCCCCAGTTGGCCATGCAACGTGTATGGCGGATAATCCCAGCCTTTGCCATTATACGAGCTTAACATACCGTATTGCGAAAGATCCACCGTGTGATCCGTAGGATTATAGATCTCAAGAGCTTTGTTATTGGAAGAACCTTCGATATATTCGGAGATATAGAGTTGTTTTTCCGCAGTAGTAAAGCGCCAGGTATCGGGGTCGCTGATTCCCCCGAATTTGTTGTGCTGATTATCCTCCACGGCACCGGAATCCATAGTAAAATAGTACACGGCACCTTTAGCCAGCGGTGAGTGTACCGGAATGGCAAAAGCACTGTAGTCATGATCCAGGGTATCGACCCCGTACGTTTCCAGCACCGTTCCGTCTTCGGCGTGCAGATAAATATTTCCGCCGAGCGGGTTCACCTCCTCAGAGAATGCCAGCACGGCCATGAAGGTATAAGGCACGTCTGTTTTCCCGTTTTCGGGCATCAACAGGGCGATCTGCGGTTTGATGGTGTCGAGGATATATACCGGGTCGGCAACATCCTGGAGGGAGGTGTCGGCGGCATCGTAGAGGATCAACCGGACAGAGTCGACGGAAGCATCCAGCGGAATGGGGAACACCAGCGAATCCATGTCGGCAGGGAAAGCTATTGGATTTTCCGTATCGGGCAGCAGGAACCAGGAACTGTCGGAATAGACATACCCTCCGATATAGACAGAGTCAACATATTCGCTATGCCATTTGAAAACCACCGTATCGCCTACATAGTATGTCTCTCCGTCCTGCGGGGAGATCCATTCCAGGACACGTTCATCTCTCAAAAAGACCGAGTCGGCGGAAACATGAAAGGAGGTATCGGCGGCATCCATGAGGCTGATCATGTAATAACCGCTATCCGCATCATGAGGAATGGTGAAATCGTAGCTGCCCAGGGAAGCATCCAATACAATGGGCTGGTCATTATCATCCGAAATAATAAAGTCTGCATCATGTTGATAAACATATACTCCCATATACAAACTGTCGATATTTTCGGCTGTCCACTCGAAATGCAAAACTCCTCCGATGGCTAAGGTATCTTTATCTTTTGGACTCGTCATGGTCAGGGAGCGGAGAGCGGTGGTGGTTACGGAGAACTTTACGGGGTCGCTCTGCAGGTTGGGTGTAGCTTCATCATCTTCGGCGACGACCCAGATATCATAAGCGGTGGAGGGGGTAAGGCCGTTCAGCACAAAGATATATTCTTCGTTGGCATTTGCTATTTGGACAGATCCGCCGGAAACTACGGTCACTCCGTTATAATCCGCGCCGGCTTTCACTTCCTGTGATGTCGGGGCGGTAGCACCGGCAGGCACAGCGATAGCATAAGCCGTACCGGGTTCATCCATATTGACCCTGACTATGGCCTTGTCGTCCCGTACCACGGTCATGGGATAACCGGCAGTCCAGACGGGAGGCTGTGTGTCCGTGGAAGGTGGCCAGCTTTCAAAATCCGCATTTGGAAGAAGGTTAGACCCACCGTTTAAAGTAAGAGATGCATGATCAATCAACACGTTGGCCTGTCCGTTCCATCCTGCAGAGACATCATAAAATCTGACCTGAAGATGCGCCGTAGTAGCACCGGAAGGCACTGTGCCGGAATAGGATAAATTTTGCCAATTGGCATCATCCGCAGTATAAGATCCATAGTAATTACCTCCCGCATCATATATGACACACAACCTGGCTCTCCCGGCAGGGTCATTGTCATAAGCCCAGAAAGAAACATCAATGGTTGCCCCTTCCGTTACAGCAATATCAGCACTGTTCAGATATTGCGTGGATGTTGAGGTCCACGTAATATCACAACTGGAAGTACCTGAATGCACATTTGATGTGTTCTGCACTGCCGTAATGGCGGAACCATCAAGAGTCCAGTTATCAGGCTGGGTAAAAGCAACAAAAGGTAAAAATGATAAAAGAAGAAAAAGTAAATTTTTTTTCATGTCAATAAAGTTTTATGGTTAAAAAATCAGAAACAAGTACATCCTTTAAAAGGACAATAAAATTACGGAATTCTTTTAAAAGATTCTAAAAGGGAAAGAAATACTTTTCCACAATCCGGATATTTTTTTGTAAAAGACGGATTTTTATTGACAAACGGGCCCTTTGGCAAAGAAAAATGAGAAGAATCATACCCGGGAAAAATAATGTTTATTAGTTTCGCCCCAAAAAGAAACTATGTTGGAAACCATCTTCAACCACCGTTCGATCCGGGCTTACAAGCCCGATGATATCCCGTCCGGTATTCTGGAAAAGATCCTGGCTGCCGGCACCCGGGCTTCCACCACAGGGAACATGCAGGTTTACAGTATTGTAGTCACAAAAGATCCGAAGTTAAGGAAACAGCTCTGGGAAGTGCATTTCAAGCAGGACATGGTTTTACAGGCACCGGTGGTACTGACCTTCTGTGCCGATTTCCACCGTTTCACCCGGTGGTGCGAGTGGCGTAATGCTCATCCCGGCTACCGCAATTTCCTCTCTTTTTTTACGGCGGCCATCGACGCCCTGCTGGCGGCACAGAACGTGGCGCTGGCGGCCGAAGAACACGGGCTGGGTATCTGCTATCTCGGGACAACCACTTATATGGCCGGCAAGATCGTGGAGATTCTGAAGCTGCCGGAGCTGGTAGTGCCGGTGACCACTCTCGTCATGGGGTATCCCGCCGATGATCCCCCGCTCACCGACCGGCTGCCGCCGGAGGGAGTGATTCATCCGGATACCTATAAAGATTACACGAAAGAAGATATCGACCGTATCTATGCGGAGAAAGAAGCTCTGGAGGAGACAAAAAAACTACTGGAGATCAACGGGAAAGAGACACTGGCACAGATCTTCACCGACAACCGTTATACGAAAAAAGACAATGTCTTTTTCTCAAAAGAATTTCTGAAGGTAATCGAACAACAAGGGTTTAGGAAGGATGAAGGGTGATCGTTGAAGGGTGAACTTGATGCTCGATGCTCGAAGCTCGATGCTCGAAGCTCGAAGGGTGAATAGAGGAGGCATCAGGTTGAGGTATCTTGCAGGAGCAACTTCAGACATTCTTTTTTCAGAGAAAACATGGGCACCCGTTTTTTATATTCGCGGTAAGCGTCGCCGAATTTCTTTTCCGCTTCGGGTTCTTCCACCATCCTGATCAGGACAAGGATCAGCAGCATCTCCAGCGGAGCAATCAGCAGGATAAAAGAGAGTGATCCGGTGATTAATGCAAAAGACCAGGGGAACAGCATCAATCCCAGGTGCATGGGATGACGCATGCATCCGTAAATACCGCCGGTGACCAGGCGGTTGGTTTGCATACGGGGCAGGTCGCCTTCCCGGCCGTGGCGCGCCAGATACCGGCCGGTATTGCGACTGATGATCATGACCAGTCGCAACAGGAGCAGGCCCGGAACCAGGGTTCCCAGATGGAACCAAACACTGCGGATCATCTGCGGAAACCAGCGCAGGTCGAGAGCAACACCCAATGCGGCGCCCCCAAAGAGAAAAACAACCCAGATCAGAAAACGTGCCATCACGAGGGATATTTAATTTATCCTAAACGCCACGAACACTCTTCCCTGCCTTTCGGTACAATCCCGCTCACGGAATCACTCAAGGACCACAAACCACAAACTACAAACTAAGAACCTCGAACTCAATCCCCAGCTTCTCGGCCAGTTCTTTCACGTCTTTCTGTATGGCCGGAATGATGGTGATCCCTTCTTTGGCAATACGTTCCTCGGCTTCGCGTTCTATATCTCCGGGAATGAGCACCTTTTTCCCCGGCACCGGCCGGGCATTGCGGAAGATCTCCATCCAGCGGTCCATGCGGGATTTGAACTCTGAAGCTTCCATAAAGGCATCGATACGCCAGGCACCGAAAAAATGGCCCATACCTTTGCCCACCTGTTCTTCGGGCAGGGGCAGATAAGCCAGGTTGGGCGGCACGAAGGGTCCGAAGTTGGCTCCCGAGAGCACGCCGCTAAGGATATCCACGATAGCGCCGAGGGCATAGCCTTTGTGGCTGCCGTGGGCCAGGTCGCCTCCCAGCGGCACCATGGCGCCGCCCTGTTTCAGGATATCCGGATCGTCGGAAGGGTTCCCATCTTTATCGATGACATACCCGTAAGGCACTTTTTCCCCTTTTTTGGCTGCCACGGCCAGTTTGCCGCGGGCGATGGGAGTGGTGCTGAAGTCCCCGACAAAAGGGGGATATTTTCCGGCAGGCACGGCCAGCGCGATGGGGTTGGTGCCCAGCAGCCGTTCTGTGGAGTTGGCCGGGGCCACCAGGGGGTTGCCGTTGGTCATGGCCAGGCCGATCATATCCTGTTCCGTCGCCATCAGAGCATAGTAACTGCCTATGCCGAAGTGGTTGGAGTTGCGCACAGCCACCCAGCCGCTGCCCACGTTCGCTGCTTTTTCCATGGCCACCTGCATGGCCCGTGTGGCCACCAGCATGCCCACACCGTTGTCTCCGTCCACCACCGCCGTGCCGGGAGTTTCATGGACCACCTTAATGTCGGGGTGAACATTGAGCCGGCCCGCTTCCCATAACTGGTAATGATCTTTCAGTCGGATCATGCCGTGGGAGGAGAGGTTACGCAGCTCGGCCCGCACAAAAGCATCGGCGATGGCCCGGGCATCCTGCTCAGGGCACCCCAGCTTACTGAAAAACCGTGTTACAAAATCCCTGATATAATCAGGTGCATAAGTTTTTTTTTCCATTATTCCATCATTCCATTATTCCATCATCACTGCCCTTCCCTGTGTATATAATACGCGTTGGCCTGTGCTTTGGGAGTGACGATAATCTCATTGATATTGACATGGTCGGGGCGGTTCAGCACAAAGAGGATCA
>CAZYPI010000079.1:0-11503 GCA_964649335.1 uncultured Rikenellaceae bacterium
CTTCGATGATCTCTTCCGAGATCCGCTTGGTATTTCCGTAAGGTGATTCCGGTTTCTTCACCGGCGCCGCTTCGGTGACGGGCAGCTCGTCGGGCTCGCCGTACACCGTACACGACGAGGAGAAGACCAGGTCGGGGATATGGTGTTTTTCCATGGCTGCCAGCAGATTCATCAGTGAGACCAGATTGTTGTGGTAATATTTCAAAGGCTCCCTGACCGACTCGCCCACCGATTTATAGGCGGCAAAATGGATGACGGCGCTGATGTCCGGATATTTTCCAAGAAATTTTTCCAGGGCCTCCGTGTCACACAGATCGAAACACTCAAAAGGGGGCCGTTTGCCGGTGATTTTCTCAATACCGTCGAGCACCCTTTCTTCCGAGTTGGAGAGGTTATCCACGATGACCACGTCGTAACCCCGCTCCAGCAGTTCGACGACGGTGTGTGATCCGATATATCCGGTTCCGCCGGTAACAAGTATTTTTTCCATTATAAGCTCCAGTATTCAAAGTTTTTGATTTTTTTTCTGAAAGCGCCTTTGACGTCCACGAAGACCCCTTTTTTGTCGAGCAGGGCGGCAAAGTCTTTTTCATCCATGGCGACATACGGTTCGTGGCTGACCGCCACGATCACGGCATCGTAAGTGCCCCGGGGTTGTGTCAGTTCGATGCCGTATTCTTCGAGCACCTGTTCCGGCTCGGCATAAGGATCGTTGACGTCGGTCTGCAGGCCGTAAGAGCCCAGCTCGCGGATGATATCCACCACCTTGGAGTTTCTGATATCACTCACGTTTTCCTTGAAGGTGATTCCCATCACGAGGATACGCACATTTTGCAGCACTTTCCCCGTGGCGATCAGTTTTTTCACGACCTGTTTGGCGATGTATCCGCCCATGGAGTCGTTGATAAAGCGTCCTGAGGTGATGATCTGTGCGTGGTAGCCCAGCTCCCCGGACTTGTATGTGAGATAATAGGGATCGACGCCTATGCAATGACCTCCCACCAGACCGGGAGAGAACTTCAGGAAGTTCCATTTTGTTCCGGCGGCCTCCAGCACCTCAAAGGTGTTGATATTCATCCTGCTGAAAATGATGGAGAGCTCATTCATAAAGGCGATGTTGATATCCCGCTGGGTGTTTTCGATGATCTTGGCCGCTTCGGCGACTTTGATAGAGCTCACCGGGTGTATGCCTGCTTCGATAATGGTCTCATAGACTTCGGAGATACGTTTCAGGGCTTCCTCATCGGATCCGGAGACGACCTTAATCACTTTGGTCAGGGTGTGGAGGGTGTCGCCGGGGTTGATCCTTTCGGGCGAGTAACCCACCTTGAAGTCTTTGTTGAGGGAAAGTCCCGATTCTTTTTCCAGCAAAGGGATACATTCTTCTTCGGTACATCCCGGGTACACGGTGGATTCATAAACGACGTAGTCTCCCTTTTTCAGGTATTTTGCCAGGGTGCCCGTGGCGGAGAGCAGGGGTTCCAGGTCGGGGAGGTTATGATCGTCTATGGGGGTGGGCACCGCGATGATATGGAAGTGTGCTTCTTTCAGCCTGCGTGCATCGGTGGTGAAGGTAATATCCCTGTTCTGGAAGCTCTCCGGCGGCAATTCCTTGCTGGGGTCTGTCCCCTGTTTCATCTGTGCGATGCGGTCTTCCCGGATGTCGAAGCCGATCACGGAAAAATGTTTCGCCAGCTCCAAAGCGATGGGTAATCCCACGTAGCCCAGACCGAGGACGGATATTTTTGCATCCCTGTTTTTTAATTTTTCAACCATGGTCAATTGTTTTTTTAATGTGGATGATACGCAATAACCGGATTTAAGTTTCAGGGAATTATTTTTTCAGCAAAGGGTGATGATCGCCGTGCAGTCCTGTGGGGGAGCTGTTTCTGATCTGATAGACCGTTTCGATGGCATGGCGCACCTCATCGATGCCGAAGCCCCGGCCCCGGAGTATCTCCTGATAGCTTTGGGTGTGCAGGTCGGTGAAGCCCGAGCTGAATTCCACTTCATTTTTGTTGATCATGACCGAACGGTAGGTTCTCTGGCCGGCCTGTTTGTTTTTTTCCGGGATATCTTCATAATCTATGCTCAGGAACCAGCGCACGCGGGCCCGTTCCAGTTCGAGGTACCCGGCGGCTTTGTTTTCTTCGAGCAGGTGTACGGTATTTTCCTGCACCTTTCCGAAGATCCATCCCAGCATATCAAAGAAGTGGACTCCTATGTTTGTGGCGATACCTCCGGATTTCTGGATATCTCCTTTCCAGGAGATGTAATACCAGTGGCCGCGGCTGGTGATGTAGGTGAGGTCCACGTCGAATTTCCTGTCGGCGGGGGCGGCTTCCACCTCCTGTTTCAGTTTGATGATGGAAGGATGCAGCCGCAGTTGCAGGATATTAAAGACCCGTTTGCCGGTTTCTTCTTCGAAGAGCTGCAGGGCATCCACGTTCCACGGGTTGAGCACCATGGGTTTTTCGCAGATGGCGTCGGCGCCCTGGCGCAGGGCAAAACGGATGTGGGCGTCGTGCAGGTAGTTGGGGGAGCAGATGGAGACATAGTCCACTTTGGTGCCCTGCCGCCGCAGTTTATCGATATGGCGGTCGAAACGCTCGAACTCCACAAAGAAGTCGGATGCCGGGAAGTAGCTGTCCAGGATGCCCACGCTGTCGTGGGGGTCGAGGGCCGCCACCAGACGGTTGCCCGTGTCGCGTACTGCCCGGAGATGCCGTTCGGCGATATATCCTGCCACCCCGATGAGGGCGAAGTTTTTGGCGTGCATGTTTTCTGACATGATCATTTGCGTTATCCCGGGCAAATGTACGGTCAATCCGTGATTTTCACAACATTTTTATCACGCAATTGATACCGTTCACCACTTTCCGGGCAAACGGCGATGCCCTCCTCGTTGAAGTGCAGGCGGTGGCCGTATTCACTCATCCATCCGATGTGTCTGGCCGGGTTTCCCACTACCAGGGAATAGGGTTTGACGTCTTTGTTGACGACGGCTCCCGCGCCCACAAAAGAGTATTCGCCCAGGGTAACTCCGCAGATGATGGTGGCGTTGGCGCCGATGGTAGCTCCTTTTTTCACCAGGGTCTTCATATACTGGTCTTTGCGCACTACGGCGCTGCGCGGATTGATGACATTGGTAAAGACCATGGAGGGCCCCAGGAAGACATTCTCTTCACAGATTACGCCGGTGTAAACGGAGACATTGTTTTGCACCTTGGTGTTGTCGCCCAGCACCACGCCGGGGGAGACCACCACGTTTTGTCCCAGGTTGCATTTTTTTCCGATCACCGCACCGGTCATCACGTGGGTAAAATGCCAGATCTTCGTGTCTTCGCCGATTTGGCATCCTTCGTCAATGACGGCGGTTTCGTGGGCGAAATAGTTTCGTTCAGCCATGTTGGTAATTGTTAATATGTGTGGTGATATAATTCAGTTGTTCTTCGTCCATTTCGGTATGTACCGGCAGGGAGAGTACGGTATGGCACAGTTTTTCGGCCACGGGGAAGTCTCCGTCGTAGAAGGGAAAGGAGGAAAAAGCTTCCTGGCGGTGCATGGGCAGGGGATAATATACCATGGAGGGGATGCCGGCATCTTTCAGGTACTCCCTGAAGTGTTGCCGGTCTATGTTCCGGGTGACCACCGTATATTGATGAAAGCTGTGGGTGGTACGGGGGGCGCGGACGGGTGTCTGCAAAAAGGGCAGTTCCTCCAGATGACGGTCGTACCAGGCGGCGGCCTGTTGGCGCGCCTCAATGAATGCATCGAGGTATTTCAGTTTTACATCCAGGACGGCTGCCTGGAGGGTGTCCAGCCGTGAGTTGACGCCTATGCGTTCGTGGTAATATTTTTTCTGTGTGCCGTGATTCACATACGAGCGCAGGGTGAGGGCCAGCTCTTCGTCGTCCGTAAAAATTGCTCCTCCGTCGCCGAAAGCCCCGAGGTTTTTGGAGGGGAAGAAAGAGGTGCATCCGATGTCGCCCATGGTCCCGGCCATCTTCCGGGTGCCGTCGGGGAAGGTGTACCAGGTGCCCAGGGCCTGGGCGGCGTCTTCGATTACTTTCAGGCCATGATGACGGGCTGTTTCCAGCAGAGGGGCCATGTCCACGCATTGCCCGAAAAGATGCACGGGAATGATGGCTTTGGTTTTGGGGGTCAGGTACTTTTCGATGGCGTCCGGATTGATCAGAAAAGTATCCGGGTCCACATCCATGATCACCGGCGTGAGTCCCAGCAGGGCGACGGTTTCGACGGTGGCGATGAAGGTGAAGTCGGGCACCAGCACCTCGTCGCCGGGCTGCAGGTGCAGGGCCGCCAGGGCCGCCTGCAGGGCATCGGTGCCGTTGCCGCAGGGGATGACATGCGCCGCCCCGGTGTAGGAGGAAAGATGGGCGGCAAAAGACCTGACGGCAGGGCCGTTGATGAAGGCACTCGCGTCGATGACTTCCTGCATGGCCCGGTCTATCTCTTCTTTCAGACGGACATACTGCCCGTACAGATCGACCATCCTGAGCTCTTTCATGGTGTATGTTTTTTTATGGGCAAAAGTTATCAACGGGTGTTGATCTCCCCATGCCTGATTTTTAGGGGCTAAATTTATCAAATTTTTCCGGAGTGGGCACCTTGAAAAAAAGTTAAAAAAAAGGGGCCGGGCTGCGATTTCGTTTTCCGGTTTTTTTCACTAATTTTGTTAAAAATAGCAACCATGGAACTGGATCTTTTTATCAGGGAACTTTTGTTTCAGCATGATTGTGTGATCGTGCCGGATTTCGGCGGTTTTGTAGCCAACTACAGGCCGGCTTACATCAATTATGACCTCAATACTTTTTCGCCTCCCGCGAAGGATATCTCCTTCAACCGGAGTCTGACCAACAACGACGGCCTGCTGATCGGATACATTTCCGAAAAGAAAGGCATGTCTTATGTGGATACGCGCAAATGGGTGAGCTCGCAGGTGAAAGAATGGAAAAGGAAGCTGGAGAAAGGCCGGAAGATCGAGGTGAAGGATGTGGGTGTTTTTCAGATGGGCAAAGACAGGAACCTGCTTTTTGAGCCGTTGAATACGGTAAATTTCCTGGCGGATGCATATGGTCTGGCGGAGTTTCAGATGGTTCCGCTGGAAGAGTTGCAGAAGACGAAGGCGGCTGCCGGCAGGATCGCCCTGAAAAAGCCGGAAGATGCCCGCAGCCGGAAAACGCTGCGGCGGGTGCTGATCGCCGTGCCCATTGTGGCGGCCCTGATCGTGATCCCACTGACCACCAACCTGGTGCCGGTGGATTTCTCCTCACTGAACCCGTTCTCCCATAAAACGGTCAAACAGGTGACCGTGCAACCGGCCGCCCCGAAGGTGAAAAAAGAAAAAGCCCTTCAGCCGGCTGCCGTAAAGAAGGAAAAAGAAAAGATGACCCCCCAGGCAGAAAAGAAGGAAGTCCCTCCTGAGGCTGCGGTATCAGCGGCTAAGGAAGAAAAGAAAACCGCTCCGCCTGTAGCGGAGACAAAAAGTGCCGAAACCGGCAAACCGGCGGAAACCACGGATGCGGAAAAAACCGTGACAGAAAACACGCCGGCCGGTACCCCGGCGGTCGCAGACCGTGTGGTGGACAAAAGCTCCATGTACTATGTGGTGGCCGGGAGCTTTAAAAACCGTGCCAATGCCGGTGTGTTGAAAAAAGAGCTGGAACAGGAGGATTACAGGGTGGTGATCCTGAACGGCCCCAAAGGGTTTTACCGCGTGGCCATCGGCGGGTTTACGGATAAGACCACCGCCGTGGGCATCCTGAAAGAACAGAAAAGGAAAAAGGCCGGAGAGAGTTACTGGCTGCTGAAAAAATAAAGAAAAACCCCGGTGACGGGGTTTTTTATTTTATCTCCGACCCGTTATCGGTCTTTTCTTCGGGGATGATAAAATGGAGTTTGCCGGCAGGATCTTCGGCCATGAGGATCATGCCCTGCGATTCGATGCCTCTGATCTTCCGGGGGGCCAGGTTGACCAAGACGGCGATCTGCTTGCCGGTAATCTCCCCGGGGGTGAAATATTCTGCGATGCCCGAGACCACGGTGCGCCGGTCCAGGCCGGTGTCCAGGGTCAGTTTCAGCAGTTTTTTTGTTTTGGGCACTTTTTCGGCTGCCACAATTGTGGCCAGACGGATGTCCAGTTTGGCAAAGTCGTCATAATCCACCTGTTTTTTTTGCGGGGTCAGTTTTTGCTCTTCCTCCTGTTCGTTTTCCGTGCGGGTGGCTTTCAGCTTGTTGATCTGTTTTTCGATCACCTCGTCCGGAATCTTTTCGAACAGGTGGGTGGGTTTATCGATCTTATGCCCTGCCGGCAGCAGGTCCGGACTGCCGATGAGGTTCCATGCGGCTTTTTCAAAGCGGATGAACTGTCTCAGTTTCTCCATGGAGAAAGGCAGGAAGGGCTCCATCAGCAAGCTGAGGTTGGCGGTGAGCTGGAGGCAGATATTGAGTACGGTGCCCACTTTCTCCCGGTCGGTGCGGATAATGTTCCAGGGCTCGGTGTCGGCCAGGTATTTGTTGCCCATGCGGGCCAGGGTCATGGCCTCTTTCAGGGCTTCGCGGAAACGGAAATGGTCGAGGTGATGTTCCGTTTTTTCCCGTATACGGGACATCTGCTCCAGCACGTCACGGTCTTCCTGTGACAGGGTTCCCCGGGCGGGGACGGCGCCCTCAAAATATTTGTTTGTCAGCACCACCGTTCTGTTGACGAAGTTGCCGATGATGGCCACCAGCTCGTTGTTGTTGCGGGCCTGAAAATCTTTCCAGGTAAAGTCGTTGTCTTTGGTCTCGGGCATGTTGGCCGTGAGCACATAACGCAGCACGTCTTCTTTCCCGGGGAAATCTTCCAGGTATTCATGGAGCCATACGGCCCAGTTGCGGGAGGTGGAAATCTTATCCCCTTCGAGGTTGAGGAACTCGTTGGCGGGGACATTGTCCGGGAGGATATAAGATCCTTCGGTTTTGAGCATGGTGGGGAAGATGATGCAGTGGAAGACGATATTGTCTTTGCCGATAAAGTGTATCAGACGTGTCTCCGGGTCTTTCCAGTACTTTTCCCAGTCGGGGGTCAGCTCGCGTGTGGCGGAGATATATCCGATGGGGGCGTCAAACCATACGTAGAGTACCTTGCCTTCGGCACCTTCCACGGGCACGGGTACGCCCCAGTCGAGGTCGCGGCTGACGGCACGCGGCTGCAGCCCCTGGTCGAGCCACGATTTGCACTGGCCATAGACGTTGGTTTTCCACTCCCGGTGTTCTTCCAGGATCCATTTGCGCAGGAAGGGTTCATACTTATCCAGCGGCAGGTACCAGTGTTTGGTGCGGCGCAGCACCGGCTGGCTGCCGGAGATGGTGGAGCGGGGGTTGATCAGCTCGGTGGGGCTCAGGGAGGTGCCGCAGCGCTCACACTGGTCGCCGTACGCTTTTTCGTAACCGCAGTGGGGACAGGTGCCGGTGATGTACCGGTCGGCAAGAAACTGCCCGGCCTCCTCGTCATAAAACTGCTCGTTGGTCTTCTCGATAAAAATGCCTTTGTCGTACAGGGTCCTGAAAAACTCCGAGGCGGTGTCATAATGCACCGGCGAGGTGGTGCGGGAATAGATATCAAAAGCGATCCCGAATTTTTCGAACGAGGTTTTGTTCAGCTCATGATAACGGTCGACGATAACCTGCGGGGAGACACCCTCCTGCCGGGCCTTCAGGGTGATGGGAACGCCGTGCTCGTCCGATCCGCAGATGGAAAGCACATCTTCCCCTTTCAGGCGCAGGTAACGGGTATAGATATCCGAAGGGATATATACGCCGGCCAGGTGCCCGATGTGGATGGGGCCGTTGGCATAAGGCAAAGCCGAGGTGATCAGGTGTCTCTTAAATTTTTTCATGAGTGGATATCTTTTTCTGTATGTAAAAGGTCATTTGGGATTGCCATAAATGATTTCGAATTCTGCAAAGATAAAATAAGATGACGAATGTGTAAAATCCGGACAAAATAGTGTTCCGTATAAAAAATTTTGTTTAGGTTTAAACCTGTAAAAAATAGCAGGATTTATTAACCGGCAAGAAATGGCAGAGAAGGCTCCCAATCTGGAACTGGGTGAGACCGGTGAAGAGATCGCCGTGAAATATCTTCGGAACAAGGGCTACCGCATCCTGGAGAGGAACTGGCGGTATGGCCACAAGGAGATCGATATCATTGCCCGTGACAATGAAAAGAACGAACTGGTGATCGTGGAGGTGAAGACGCGGAAAGGCAGACACATGCTGCCGCCCGGCGATATGATCACCCTCTCCAAACAACGCTTTCTGATCAATGCCGCCGATGCCTATATCCGGTGGCATGCCATAGAGACGGATACGCGCTTCGATGTGATCCTGATCTCGGTTCACAACAGCGGGGAACACTCCCTCGAGCATATCCCGGAAGCGTTTTACCCGACAATGTAGAGAGAAAAGGGAATGGAGGGAGAATGGAAGGATGGAATAATGGAATAATGGAATAATGGAAGGATGGAATGAGAGATGTCCCAGCACCCAGCACCTAAAGAAGATACAAGATACAAGAGACAAGAAACAAGATACAAGTGATGATATGATGAAGAGATAAAGCGAAAAAACCAGCACCCAGCACCCAGCACCTAATAAACTATTGCCTTGTCCTTTTTGTCTTTTTACTTTTGTCTTTTGTCTTAAAAAAATGAATATCGAGGAATTGCGTGAATATTGCATCGGAAAAAGGGGGGTGACCGAGGAGTTGCCTTTTGATGAGGACACCCTGGTATTCAAGGTGATGGGAAAGATGTTCCTGCTGACCGACCTGGAAAATCCCGATTCGATCAATGTCAAATGTGATCCGTTGAAAGCCATAGAGTTGCGGGAGCGTTATCCCGCCGTACAACCCGGTTATCATATGAACAAACGGCACTGGAATACCGTACTGCTGGATGGCAGCGTGCCGGATGATCTGATCTTTCAGTGGATTGACGAATCGTATGATCTGGTAGTGGCGGGGCTGCCGTTGAAGATCCGGAAAAAACTGAAGGAGAATGAAGAAGGAGAATGATTTTTATGTAGCTTTGAAAATTGATTCACCTTTTAAATAATAATAATGAAAAAGAATAATGTCATTTTTTCATTCAGAGGATTGTCTGTGGTGATCCTGTTTTTTTCTTTTGTCCTGGCCGGGTATGGTCAGATTGAGGATCATCCCTATCATTTTCAGGATATCAAGCGGATCCGGACCACGCCTGTGAAGGCGCAACAGCGCACGGGTACCTGCTGGTGTTTTGCCACCACCTCTTTTGTCGAGACGGAAATAATCCGGGAGGGAGGTCCTGTACTGAATCTCTCGGAGATGTTCACGGTGCGTCATGCCTATGAACAGAAAGGGGATCTGTATGTACGGTATCACGGGCTGGCCAATTTCGGTCCGGGCGGACAGGCCCATGATGTGACGAATATGATCCGGGCGTACGGTTTTGTGCCCGAGGAGGTTTATCCCGGGAAGGATTACGGTGATACGATCCACAACCATGGCGAGCTGAACCGGGTGCTGAATGCCTATGTGGAGGCCGTGGTGAAGAACCGTAAGCTTACGACGGCCTGGGAACGCGGCTACGCGGCCGTGCTGGATGCTTACCTCGGAGAGAACCCGAAGACGTTCACGTGGGAAGGACGGGAATATACGCCGGAGTCATTCCGGGATCATTTTCATTTTAATCCGGATGATTATATAGAGCTGACGTCCTATACCCACCATCCTTTCTATACCCGTTTCGGGCTGGAAGTGCCGGATAACTGGTCGCATGATCTTTATTACAACCTGCCGGTGGATGAGTTCATGGAAGTGATCAATTATGCTCTGGATCATGGTTATTCGGTAGCCTGGGACGGCGATGTGAGTGAAAAGGGTTTTTCCCATAAGAACGGGTTGGCCATTGTGCCGGCAAAGCCCTGGGAGTCTATGTCCAAAGCAGAAGCGGACTCGGCTTTCAGGCATCCGGTCAAGGAGTTGCAGGTGACCCAGGCCATGCGCCAGAAAACTTTCGATGATTATGAGACGACCGACGACCACCTGATGCACCTGGTCGGTACGGCAAAAGATGCCGATGGCACGGTCTATTATCTGACTAAAAATTCATGGGGGACCAAAAGCAACAAATACGGCGGTTATCTTTTCATGTCGGAGCCGTATGTACGGCTGAAGACCCTGGCGATCATGGTGCATAAGGATGCCGTGCCGAAAGAGATCCGGAAGAAACTGGGGATCAAGTGACCGGTCTGTCGGGGTGATTTTTATATCTCCTGTACCATCAGGTTGCATCCGCGGATATCGCTGTGGTCATAGCGTCCCTCCACGGTAAAGCCCCCTTTCGGCAGCAGGCGGCCCAGGTCTTGTGTTTCGATAAAAGCACAGGAATGGATATTGGCCAGATCGATCACGTTGATGCCTCCGGTCTGTCCCGGGGCTGACCGGGCGAAAGGGTCGTAACTGTCACGCACCACAATGCGCATCCAGGGAGGAGTGTGGAAGATGCCGTGTCCCCGGGAGTATGCCTGTGAAAGTAATTCGGTCATGCCGTACTCGGAATGTATGACGGGCACATGGAATTTTTCACTCAGGACGGTGTGCAGCTCTTCGCGCACCATCTCTTTCCGCCGGCCTTTCATACCCCCTGTTTCCATCACGGTGAGGTCCATCGGCGGCAGTTCGTATTTCCCGGCAAAGTCGAGCAGGGCAAAGCTCACGCCGAAGAGCAGCACTTTCCTGTTTTCCCCGGCCAGGGTGAGGAGGGTACGGTAGAGGCGGTCATGATCGTAGAGATAAAAGCCGCTGTGCGGGCACCCCGTCTTTTTAATCATATGGTCGAGCATATATACCAGCGAAGAACCGCTGCGTTCGAGATAGGAAGGCAGCAATGCCAGGATGCACCACGAGGTAATCTCCCCGTAAAAATGTTCGAAAGAGCGGGTGAAACTTTCCTCGTACAGGGGGAGATCCGGCACCGCGTGTTGTGACGGCCTGCTGCCGGTGGTGCCGCTGCTGGAGAAAACGGTGGCATCTGATCCGGGGAAGATGCTGACCGTGTGATCTTTGAAAAAGGAGACCGGCAGAAAAGGGATATCCCGGATGTGGGATATGGTGCGGGGATCTTTACCCAGGAGACTTATGTATTTTTTATACACCGGGTTGTGTTCCGCCTGCAACCGGAACACCTCCAGGGCCCGTTGTCCGAAAGCATGTTCATCCCGTATATGGAAAATATGTTTCCGGAGATGGTTTATCAGGTTTTTCACGGGAAAGGATGTTTTCCGGCAGGTCTCTATTTCGGGAATGTTCTGGAGCCGTCAGGCTGGTAAACAAAACGGAAGGTGGTTTCGGAATAGGGATCTCCTTTTTGTATTTCCGAGGATACGTCCAGGATGAGCATCTTGGCATAGTTCATATCCCGAGTACGGAAAGTCCATACCTGGTAGGGTTTTA
>CAZYPI010000080.1:0-11380 GCA_964649335.1 uncultured Rikenellaceae bacterium
CCATCCCTTCCTCGCATCATCGCATTATCGCTTTATCTCTTTATCGTCTCATCGCTTCACCGTTTTTTCCAATATCCAGTATATCTTCTTTTTCTTTTGGTTTTTCTACCGGTATTCTGGTATATTTTGCGATCTCATACAATTTATCTCCCGGGGTATAATCTTTTAACAAATAATAATGTGCCAGTCGGTCCGGCAGGGCATATTTGATAAAAAACTGGTCGGAGTTGCTGAAAACGATATATCCCGAAGCTTCCGACTCTACCTCCGGGATCTCTTTCCGGAAAAAGTAGCCTTTTTTGCCGGTGAGCTTGCTGAAAGATTCTTCCCGGTTATCCCCGTGTTCCCCGTAAGTGATAAAGCGGTCCCCTTTTTTAATGATCGCCACCACCTGCGGTTCGACGCTGAGTTCTTCCATGTAACGGTCCTGATGGTAAAAATGCTGGTGGCGTATTTCCAGTTTCCACAGTCCTTCGATTTTATCGAGCTGTGCTCTGTGATCATAAAAATATTTCATAAAAGCCTCCTGGCTGCGGAAGGGTGCCGAATCGGCAGCGCTGCGGTTGCGGCGGTTGTTGATGTGCACCCCGTAAAAATTCATGCCGCCTTTTTGCTTTTCGATGACGTCGATCTTGTAAATGCCGGGTTCCAGCGGAGGGAAATAGAGCTGATAGATCAGTTCGTCCCGTTCGGTGGTGGTCACCTTGGTAGATCGGGGGCAGATCGTGATGTCTTTTGCCATGATCAGGTATTTCCTTACCTCCAGGTTGGTGGGTTTGATATAAGATTGTTTGTCCACACATATCCAGTCTCCCTCGGTAGAGGTTTCCGTGGACATGGGTGCGTAATATAAATCAATAATGGTAAAATCACCGGTAAGCTCCACCTTCATGATCTCAACCCTTTTCGAGTGTTTCATATCGTCTATCTCCGGGAAAATAGTCACCTGTGCCATTGCACGAAAAGACAAAGACACAAGCATAAAAACCAAGGTTATTTGACGAAGCTGCATACCTGTTCCGAATTGGTTTGAAATTTAGTAATTTTTTTAATGTCCGTAACATTTTATATTTTCGGACGTCCTCTTTTTACATACCGTTTATGTTTCTTATCCGGTCAACATGGAACCTGTTCTCTATATCGGGATAGCGCAGTCGTTTTTTGCCGGCCTGATGATCGCCACCAAAAAGCCCCAGCAGCTTCACGACCGGGTGATGGCTGCCTGGCTGTTTCTGATCTGCATTGAGATGATCTTTTCCCTCAGCAAGGAATACTATAACGATCTGCTCTCCTTTACTTTCATCCCGTTCACTTATGGCCCGCTCATGTATCTTTATGCCAAATATCTGATCAGTGAGAATCCCCGTTTTTACTGGAGAAACCTGCTGCATTTCATCCCTTTTCTGGCATTCTTCGTGCTGACCTTTGTTTACCGGAAAGTGGATGTTACTTCTCTGGCCAACTATTTCAGACATGATGAATATCTTCCGTTACGATTAACGTACGGTCTATGTTTTTTTATCTCCATTTCGGTATATAGCGGACTGACATTCCACCTGATCAAAAAACACCAACACAAGATACGTGATCTCTATTCCTATTCATCCGAGAGGATCACCCTCAACTGGCTGAAAGGGGTCTCGATCAGTTTTTCCGTTATTTACCTGGCCATGTTTATTGCCGGTGCCTTTAATATCATCAGCGGCGAGAATTCTCCCGATCCCCTGTTGTTTTCCTATATCGGCCTTACACTCTTTGCTTTTGCTTTCAGTATTTACGGGTACAAACAACAGGAAATATACCGGCATTACGGGATCGCTCCCGGCGTACAAAACGGAAACGGCAGGAGCAATGGAAACGACAACGGGAATGGCGGAAAATACAAGCGTTCGGGCCTGAAAGAAGCTGAAGCGCAAAAATACCTGAAACAACTGCTCAAACTGATGGATGAGGAAAAACCTTATCTCGACGGAGAGTTATCCATCCTGGACCTTACGGACAGAATGAAAATACCACGCCATTACCTTACGCAGATCCTGAATGAAAAGCTGAACAAAAATTTTTACACTTTTGTCAATGAATACCGGGTGAAGGAGGTGATCCGCATGATGAAGGATCCGAAGTACAAATACTTCACTCTGCTGGCCCTGGCGCTGGAAGCGGGTTTTAACTCAAAATCCTCCTTCAACAATATTTTTAAAAACTATACCGGATATACCCCTTCAGAATACCGGGAGAAACTTGAAGGAAAGGATGAAGGTTGATTGTTGAAGGTTGAATGTTTTACTAATCTAACTTTTCACTATCTTTGCGCATTCATTTTTACAGAGAGTGTGGTACCTATGATAAAGATTACTTTTCCCGACGGGCATACAGAGGAGTTCAAAGAGGGCATTACCGGTCTGGAGATAGCCCGGCATATTCATCCGGCGCTGGCCAAAAAGGCGCTTTCCATCTCGGTGAACGGCGAGACCCGGGATCTCACACGGCCCATCCGGGAAGATGCGGAGATACGTATCTACACCTGGGATGACGATGAGGGAAAGCACGCTTTCTGGCACTCTTCGGCCCACCTGATGGCAGAGGCCCTCGAAGCTTTGTATCCCGGGATAAAGTTCGGGATCGGCCCGGCCATAGAGAACGGTTTTTACTATGATGTGGATCCGGGAGAGGGAGTGGTGATCACCGAGGCGGACCTGCCCCGTATCGAAGAGAAAATGAAAGAACTGGCCCGGCAGAAAAATGCTTACCGGCGGAAAGTAGTATCCAAAGAAGAGGCATTGGAGTATTTCGGATCCAAAGGGGATGAATACAAAGTGGAACTGATCGGCGACCTGGAAGACCAGGAGATCACCTTTTATACACAGGGAAACTTCACTGACCTGTGCCGCGGTCCTCATCTGCCTGATACTTCACAGATCAAAGCCATCAAGCTGCTCAATGTGGCCGGGGCCTACTGGCGCGGGGATGAAAAAAGAAAACAACTGACCCGCATCTACGGGATCACCTTCCCGAAACAGTCCATGCTGGAGGAGTACCTGGTCTGGCTTGAAGAAGCCAAAAAACGCGATCACCGACGTATCGGAAAAGAACTGGAGTTGTTCACCTTCAGCCAGCGGGTGGGGCAGGGGCTGCCGTTGTGGCTGCCCAAAGGAGCCCAGCTGCGGGAAAGACTGGAGAATTTCCTGAAAAAAGTGCAGAAAGACTACGGGTATGAGCCGGTGATTACCCCTCATATCGGCCGGAAAGAACTGTATGAGACCTCCGGCCATTATGAGAAATACGGGAAAGATTCTTTCAAACCGATCAAAACACCTGTCGAAGGGGAGGAGTTCCTGCTGAAACCCATGAACTGCCCGCATCATTGTGAGATATACCGCTCGAAACCCCGTACCTATAAAGATCTGCCCGTTCGCTATGCCGAATTCGGCACCGTGTACCGTTACGAACAGAGCGGCGAGCTGCACGGCCTCACCCGGGTGCGCGGTTTCACCCAGGACGATGCCCACATCTTCTGCCGCCCCGACCAGTTGAAAGAGGAATTCATCAAAGTCATAGATATCGTCTTTCTTATCTTCAATAAACTGCATTTTAACGATTTTACCGCCCAGATCTCTTTGCGTGACCCGGAAGATGATGAAAAATATATCGGCAGCGACGAAAACTGGGAGATGGCGGAAAAAGCCATCATGGAAGCTTGTGAAGAGAAGGGTCTGGAGACCAAAACCGTGAAGGGGGAGGCGGCTTTCTACGGCCCCAAGCTGGATTTTATGGTCAGGGATGCTCTCGGACGGGAGTGGCAGCTCGGTACCATACAGGTGGATTACAACCTGCCCGAACGCTTCGAACTGGAATATATCGGTGCGGATGACAAAAGACACCGTCCCGTGATGATCCACCGTGCCCCCTTCGGATCTATGGAGCGTTTTGTGGCGGTGCTCATCGAACATACCGGCGGGAAATTTCCGTTGTGGCTGGCCCCCGATCAGGTTATCCTGTTGCCTATCAGTGAAAAATATAATGATTATGCAAAAAAAGTTTTAAAATTTCTAAATAATTCCGATATTCGCACCCTGATTGACGAACGGAACGAGAAGATAGGTAAAAAGATTAGAGACAATGAGTTAAGAAAGATCCCCTACCTGCTGATCGTGGGTGAGAGAGAAGAAAATGAAGGGACGGTCTCCGTCCGTAAGCAGGGAGAAGGCGACATGGGCACCATGAAAACGGATGATTTTGTCCGTTTTCTGAAGGAAAAAATTGAAAAAGAAAACGAATAACTAACCAAAAAAAGGAGGACAAGAAAATAGCATACAACAGGAATAAAAACCGGAAACATGTCCCGAGGTACCGGATCAATGAACATATCCGCGCCCGGACGGTTCGTCTGGTGGGAGACAATGTGGATACGGGAGTTTACTCTTTGCAGGAAGCATTGAAGATAGCGGATGACCTGGAACTGGATCTGGTTGAGATTTCACCCAATGCAGATCCGCCGGTATGTAAGATTGTGGATTACCAGAAGTTTCTTTATCAGCAGAAAAAGAAACAGAAAGAGATCAAGGCCAAAACGACCAGGATCGTTGTCAAGGAGATCCGCTTCGGTCCTAATACGGACGAGCATGATTATAATTTTAAGTTGAAACATGCGGAGAAATTTCTGGAAGATGGAGCCAAGGTGAAAGCGTTTGTCTTCTTCAAAGGAAGAACCATCCTGTTCAAGGAAAAAGGCGAGATCCTGCTGCTGCGGCTCGCACAGGATCTGGAAGAAGTGGCCAAAGTGGAGCAACTGCCCAAACTGGAAGGCAAAAGGATGATCATGATTCTGTCGCCCAAAACAAAGAAAAAACAATAAAATAAAGTATCACTCATAAAAAGGAGAAGCAATGCCAAAGATGAAAACAAACCCGGGAGCCAAAAAAAGATTTTCGCTCACCGGCACAGGGAAGATCAAAAGGAAACACGCTTACAAAAGCCATATCCTCACCAAGAAGGATACCAAACGGAAAAGGAACCTGACCTATTTTACACTGGTTCACAAATCCGATCTGGACAATGTTAAGCGGTTGCTTGCGATGAAATAAGATTATGTCTAACCGGGTGGCTCAGCCCCAAAGGGTTCCGCCATGGGCGGAAACGCTGACCATCCTAAAAAGGTAAAACCATGCCAAGATCAGTAAACAGTGTAGCGTCACACAGAAAACGCAAAAAGATCCTCAAAGAGACCAAAGGGTATTGGGGACGCCGGAAGAATGTCTATACGGTGGCCAAGAACGCTCTCGAAAAAGGGCTGACCTATGCCTACCGCGACCGGCGCAATAAAAAACGCAGTTTCCGGGCCCTCTGGATACAGCGCATCAATGCCGGCGTACGACAGTATGATATGTCTTACTCGGAGTTCATGGGCAAACTCAATAAAAAAGGAATCGCCCTGAGCCGCAAGGTGCTGGCCGACCTGGCCATGAACGAACCCAAAGCTTTCGAGGCGGTCGTGAAGGCCGTGAAAGACTGAAAATATTTATCGTCAGAGATAGGGAGGCTTTTGGGCTTCCCTTTTTTTATGTGTATTTTCGTCTTCTAAAAAACATATGCTGATGTTTAAGATTAAGAATAATGACCCCCACCCTAAATTATTCATGAGATAAAAAACGCAGGAAGAACATCCCTCCCCCTCGCCGAGGGGGAGGGAATGAGGGAGGGGGTCAGTCAAAGAAACGAGAGATTAAAAAAACGTATTAAACAAAATATACCCATGAAAATAGCACTGATAGGATACGGAAAAATGGGGAAAGAGATCAAAGCCCTGGCCGAAGAGCGGGGACATACTCTCCCCCTCATCATTGATGTGGACAACCGTGGTGACCTGAAACCGGAGATCCTCGGGCAGTCGGATGTGGCGATTGAGTTTACTACCCCACGTGCCGCCGCGGAGAATATCCTCGCCTGTTTTGATGCCGGCGTTCCCGTCGTATCCGGTACGACCGGCTGGACGGATGCCCTGCCTGACATCCGCAGGCGCTGTGAAAAAGAGGGACAGGCCTTTTTCTATGCCTCCAACTACAGCCTGGGTGTCAATATCCTGTTTCATATCAACCGGCAACTGGCGGAGATCATGAACCGGTATCCGGAATATGATGTGATGCTGGAAGAGACTCACCATGTGCAGAAGCTGGACAGCCCCAGCGGCACCGCCATCACCCTGGCGGAGGATGTTCTCGGAGCTTTCGATAGAAAAAAAAGCTGGGTCAACCGGCCGGCGGAAAAAGAAGAGGAGCTGGCCATCGTCTCGCACCGGGAGGATATGATCCCCGGCCTCCATACGGTGCGTTATGACTCGGAAATGGATACCCTCGAGCTGACCCACTCGGCCAAAAGCCGCAAGGGGTTTGCCCTCGGGGCTATCCTGGCCGCCGAATTCATCGTGGGGAAAACAGGCTGCTTCGGGATGAAAGATCTGTTGGGACTGGGATAGTCCCGCAGATTAACTCAGAAACCATAACCCCACCTTCGCTGCACTCAGTATGAAATTAGGTAGAAATTGGCAGGCTACGCCTGCGAAATTAAGTGGAAATTGCTACGTCATTTTAATCACATTAACAACAGAAACAATAGAAACTAAAGGAACAACAGAAACAAAAAAGCCACAAACTCTTCCCTAACCATGTTTGACCACGGTAAAAAGAATGTGGTTGTACGGCAGCCGTACGGAGGTGTCCTGCCGTAGTACCACCAGGCCTTTTTGAGCATCATACACCCAGTCCGACCAGTTGAGGCGGTCGCGGTGGCACTGTACGGCCAGAAAAGTGCCTTCCCGGAGCCGTGCCACGGGGCCCTGCACCCCGGTGAGGTTCAGTCCCAGATGGAATGACTGGACAATCTTGTTGCGGTTGCGGGTGAGCACCAGTTTGACGATGCCTTCCCCCAGGCGGGTGATGGTCTCCAACCCCGGCAGGGCGGTGTGGACCAGGTCGAGACCCTTGCGGATGACTTCACTGTCCAGCACGGTCAGCGCCGCCTCATCTTCTTCGTTGGAGAGATTGATAATGTTAACCTCAAAATCCATACCCCGGGGAGGTACCGTCAGGCCTGTGAAGATGAAATTACTCAGGATCCCGGCCCCTTCCTTCTCTTTAGAGACATATTTCTGCTGAAACTGGACCCTGAGCGGCTTGCCTTTGGCATCCGTTCCGTGGCGGGCGTTAAACTGGAGGAGTATGTTGTGACGGCCCCAGCCGGGATAATTCATGGTGTATATTCCGGAGAGGAGAATGTCCACCCGGCTGTTTGCCAGCGACATGTCGGGATCTATAGAACCGGCAAAAAGGATGGAATGCAGACCTTTTTTCTTTTGCGGCCGGATATATCCGAAGCTATGCTCCGTACCGCGCCAGGTGGCGCGGCTCAGCCGCGGCGTTTCCTGCACCTCACTGATCTTGCGATGAGCCAGCGAAGGATCTTCGCGTATGAGGGATTGCAGGGGCTCCGCATTCTCCCTGTCCCCGATTTCCTGAAGATAATCGATCGCTTCGGTAAGCGTCAGATCCGAGATTTTTGTTTTCATAATATGTTTATTATATTTTTTCCTTCACCCAATCACCCAATCATTCAATCATCCAATCATCCAATCAATCATTCATTCATTCCTTCACATCCGGCATCACGCAACATCTCCAGGCTTTTTTTCCAGCATTGATCCTGAACCTCCCTGTCGTAGCTGATCTCTGCTGTCCGGGCTTCCCGGGCGTCACGGAAATAAGCGCCCGAGACCGTTTCCACTTCGGGGGAGGTAGCCAGATAAACCGTGGTGCGGGCTCCTTCTTTCACCGGGGCGCCGACAGCCCCCCAGAATGTTTTAAGAACTTTCGTGTTTATTACGCCGGGATGCATGCAGTTGACCGTGATCCTGCTTTTTTTGTCGCGGAGCCACCGGTCCAGCTTGTAGGTGAAAAGGATATTGCACAGTTTGGAGAGAGAATAAGCCTCCACGCCGTCATACCGGTATTCCTCGTTCAGCCGGTCAAAGTCTATATACGAAGCATGGGCCATAGACGAGACATTGATGATACGCGCATTCCCGGGCAGATGGTCCAGCAGCAACAGGGTGAGATAGAAATGAGCCAGGTGGTTGACGGCAAAAGTCATTTCATACCCGTCGGCGGATAAGGTAAAACGGGGCATGACCACCGCGGCATTATTGATCAGGATATCCGGCAGCCACCGCCGCTCCATGATCTTTTCCGCCATATGGTGCACGTTTGCCAGCGAAGAGAAATCGGCGGTGACCCCTTCACACCACGTCCCGGGAAAATCACGCTTTATGCCGGCTACAGTATTCTCTACGCGCTCCGGCGACCGGCCGTGGATGAGGATGCCATATCCCTGCTGTGCCAGCACGCGGGCCGTTTCGCGGCCTATCCCGTCGGTGGATCCCGTGATGAGGACTTTTTTCATGATAATACAAATATAATGGAATAATGGAATAATGGAATAATGAGTTTCTATTGTTCCTATGGTTTCTGTGGTTTAGTATTCAAAATATACTTTTATCTTTCTCCTTTTGTCTTTTATCTTGCATTTTAGCCTTTGAGCTTTAACCTTTGAGCTTTAGCCTTCCTTTACCATCCCGGCAGGAAGTTAATACCGAAGTAACCGCCGGCGACCCTCTCGCCGATAAGAGGCCATGCATAGTAGGGTTCTACCACGAGGGCTCCCATGACGTTGATCCGGGCCGACAGGCCTGTACTGAACACGGGAATACGGTTGTGGGGGTCGAAATTTTCATAGTTCATCGAAAAATAATCTCCGCTGTTCCAGGTGATCCCTGCGTCGAAGAATCCGGTCAGCTCGGTATAGAAGTATTTGGTCTTGATCACGCCGAGGCGTGCCGGTCCGATCAGCGGCAAACGGATCTCCGCATTGGCGACGGCCATCTGGTTGCCGAAGAGTTGTCCGAGGATAAAGTTGGCCTTGTCCATGGGCAGGTTATTAAATGCTTTATAATTATCCCATCCGTGCATATACCAGGGATACGTGGGGGAGAGGGGGTTGATATACTGACTGTCGTTATGGATGAAATGTCTCCCGATATACATTCCTCTCAGGGCCAGAGTTACGGGGTGCAGGTAAAAATATTTCCGGTAGTCAGCCGTAAGGGAAAGGTAATTATAAGCCCCGAAATACTGATCGGCTTCGAACCGTGCCCTGGCTCCCCGCAGGGGAGAAGCCAGTCCGTTGATCGAGTTGTCGAGGACGAAAGCCCCGTAAAGGGTCTGCATGCTCATCCCTTTGGGCACCGGCAGTTTTTTGTGTTCCTGTCCCAGGTAGGCTCCTGTGAGAGGATCATAATAGTTGTTGTATTCGTCCAGGCGGTAATAATAGAAATCCTGTGAGGCCCCCAGTTCAAGGCGCCGTGTGGTGGACAGGGGGAAATAAGCGAACAGACTGACCTGGTCTTCAAAGATACGCAACATGTCATATACCAGGTTATCGACAGGATATTGTTCCTTTTTGACTGTCAGAGTGTCCGGTTTGATGTAAGAATAGCCGTTCAGGTAAGGGATGTGTGATACACTCGTGCCCCATGTCAGCCGGTGTTTCTGGTTGACGTAAGTTACCTGGCCTCCGAAATCATAGATCTGGCCGTTCAGGGCCAGGGAGGTGAACATCTGCTGCGTGCCGGCCATATCACCGAAAATGGCATATACACTGCCGGTCATTCCCCGTGTAAAACTGTTGGTGGAGATGCCGGCCTGCACATTGGAGATATATTCCAGTCCGAAACGGGCCCGGTAGGGTTTTTGGTGGTAATCTTCCGGGCGGATGGCTGTCAGCGCTTCGCGGTTCTCCCTGTCCCGGTCGGCATAATCCACGCCCAGCCGTTGTTTCGGCGGCAGAATGGCTGCATCAAAATTCAACGAGTCCGGCGAGACCTCCTCGGCCGGAAAATCATCCACGTAAGCTTTGTATATGGTGTATTTATTGTCCGAATAATAGGAATAGACCAGCTCGTTGTTTTTGCGGGAGATGCTGATGGCCGGGGAATATTGGGTGATGCCGGTGATGCCGATCTCGTAACGGGTGAGCTGGTACACCTTACCGGTGCCAAGGTCATAGCGGTAGAGGTTCCGGAACCCGTCGCGGTCGGAAAGGAAAAACACCGAATTGTCATCCACCGAGAAAAGAGGATTCAAATTGTCGGCACCCGGAAAAACAGGCAACACTTTTATGCCTTTTGTTTTCATGTCGATGAGTGCCAGGTTGGTATGCAGATAGGGCTTGTCGGTGGGTTCGGCCGTCCGGTCGGTGGCGGCCAGCAGGTAACGGCCGTCGTGCGACCAGCAGGGCTGGAGATAGGAATAACGGTCGTGGGTGATCTTATGCACCTCTTCGCTGTCGAAAAAATACTGATAGAGGTCGGTGGTTCCCTGAACCATCCCCACCACCACGATGCTTTTTCCGTCGGGTGACCAGGCCGGCTGGTAAAAGGCGGGCACTCCGGGAATGGTGATTTTGTTGACCATTTTGTTCTTTTTTACGTCCACGATGACCAGGGCACTCTTGCCTTTGTCATACACCGAGAAGGCAAAATAACGGCTGTCGGGCGACCAGGTGCCGGCCGACTCCAGGTTATTCATGGCGTCTATCTCGTGATGCTGTACGCTGGCCGAGATCCTTTTTACCACCTTTTTCTTCTTTACATCGGCCAGAAACAGATCCATCGAGATCACATCCTTTTCAGAGAGAAAAACCAGGTATTTCCCGTCGGGGCTCAGCGAGGGAGATACATTCACGTCGCCGGCATTGCCGGGGAAGGCGACAGCATCGCCGGTGAGCTTTTCGACCGAGTCCGGCAAGAATTGTTGGTAGTACAGGGTGTATGAGCTTTTCCACATGCTCTCGAGGATGCCCGGGTCTATCCCCAGCACATCTTTGATGGCCTGCTCGTAACCCACCCGGGCCGTACGCATGAACAACGGCACGATCTTGTCATCGCCCCAGGTCTTGCCGACAAAGGCCCAAAAGGCCTGTCCCCAACGGTAGGGGAAGTATCTGGGATCACGTTCCAGGGCCTTGAAATCCGGGAACTTGTCGTGCAACACGGCATCCCTCATCCACATAGCTGTGTTGGCATCTTTGCTGCCGATAGAGAAGTATTCGGCCATCCCCTCCACCATCCACAGGGGAAGATTGTTCAGGGAGTTCATGTTGGTCGAGTCGCCGTTGATGATGGCGGTGTACTGAAAAGCATGTACCATCTCATGTCCCAGCACATGGTCGGTCTGGGCATAAATGGGAGCGATGGGCATGACGATGCGCTTTCGCAAAGCTTCCGTAACGCCGCCCGTGCCGATGCCTATCTCTCCGGAGATGGCGGTAGTCT
>CAZYPI010000081.1:0-11341 GCA_964649335.1 uncultured Rikenellaceae bacterium
CCAGATAGTCCTTACCGGTATAGAATTCGTCACACCATGTCGAATCGGTGTTACAATCTCCGGCCGGCGGAGCAGGTTCGTTTTTCTCTACCGTGGCCTCGAAATTAACAAAAGACCCGTTCTCTCCGTATTGCAGCGGGAGGGCATAGCGGATATTGTCGTTGGGCCAGACATTTATGACGATGGTGTCGGTGTCGGAACAGTAGCCTTGCCGGCTGTACAGCGTGTAAGTGACGGTGGTATCGGGATAGACGGTGATCTCGCTGCCGTAGAGGGTGTCCTGCCCCGGCAGGGCTATCCACATATAGTCGTCGGCGCCGCTGCCGCGCAGCACGGCGGGATTTCCCTTCCAGTAATACTCTTTGAAGTTTGCGGTTAATGTTACGTCAATGTCAGTGACGGCCTCGACATAATTCTGCCGGTAGAGAGTGTCGCCGGCACCGTTGTAATAAACCGCCAGCCAAACGTCTTTTTTCCCGGGCGTGTCAAAAGAAACCTGTACGGTATCCCGGTTTCTTATGGTTTGGGGTGTGCCCCGGCCGTCGAAGATCCATATCAGACTGTCAAGGGGGCCGGGATAGCGGTTGTAAAATGTGAAGTTACTTTGGAGACAGGACTGCAGCCGGTCACCGGAAAATTCGGCATACAAAGAGAGACTGTCGGGAAAGTAAAGTTTCGACTCCCACAGGCCCCGTCCGTAAGTGCCGGCACGCAACAGGCTGTCGGGGTAATAGATCTCCAGTTCGTTGACGATAACATTGGGCAGAAACCCGCTGAAGTCCTTCCATCTGTCCATGCTGCGGTCACGGACATATACCCCCAAATCGGTGCCCACGTACAGAGCTGAATTGCTGTTGTTCTGATAAAGGATACAGTTGACCGGCACATTGGGCAGCCCTTCTGAATAATTACTCCAGCTGGCCCCGCCGTTTACGGAAGCATAAACTTTCACCCCCTCGTTATAGTTGGAGAGAGAGACCCATATTTTTTTGGGATCGTATTGTGAGATGGCAATGCCGGTGATGGTGCTGGAGGGCAGGCCTGTTTTGATATTCACCCAGCTTGCCCCTCTGTCTTCCGAGCGCCAGATATTGCTGCTCGTGGCTGCATAGATAAATTGCGGATCGTAGGAGGAGACAGCCAGTGTCTTGTATTTTTCGCCTCCCGACAGACTGTCTGTGAGTTTTTCCCAGCTGTTACCCTGGTTGTTAGTCCTGTATATCTCCGAGTATCCGGCCAGCAGGGAGAGATGGTCGTCGGGGAACATCACATAGGGGGTAACCCATGCGCCCTGGCCGGCATCTGCCGGTTTGATGCCCCGGAAACTGTAGCCGCCGTTGACGGAACGGCGTATGTTGCCATATTGTGCTGAAGCATACAGGGTATTGGTGTCGGTATAATCTATGATACATTCCATACCGTCGCCGCCGATGACCACGTTCCAGGCAGTGTCTTTCCACAGAATGCTGCTGTTGTCCTGGCTGCCCATCAGCGACATCTTCCTTTTTGTAGGGGAAAGGCCGATGCGATAAATCTGAAGGATCTCCAGGCCGTCGCTGAGGTCGGTCCATGACTCTCCCTTATCATAGGTGCGGAAGAGACCGCCGTCGTTACCGGCATACAAAGCTCCGGTAAGGGGATGAAAAGCGGAAATATGCTGGTCGACATGAATGTAAAAAGCATCCACGTTACTCGATTCCGGGTAACCCCACGAGACCAGGTTCCATGTGGTGCCTCCGTTGGTGCTTCTCCACATGTTGATGCCTCCGACATACATCTCCCGGTAGTTGTCCGGCGCAATAGATAAAGTAAGGTCATACCACCCCTGGCCGTCGTCGCTGTCACCCGTGGGAGAGTTGCCCAGCAGGTTTTTGGTGCTGCCCGAAAAAATTTTGGTCCAGCTCTCGCCTTTGTTGAGAGAACGGTAGATACCGTACAGCTTGTTCTTGGTTTTTTCGACACACAACGCCACCACCATATCCGGACGGTCGGGAGTCACGGCCAGGTCGATACGCAGTATTTCGCTTTTTTTTATGCCGGTGGAAATTTCCTTGAAGGTCTGCCCTCCGTCATCAGAACGGTACACCGTGGCGTTGCCATAACTGTATGTGGCGGCATAGACCGTATCGGGTTGTCCCGGCATGAATTCCAGGTCTTTGAAATTGCCGTCCTGTACTTTACGGTAGCTGTCACCGTAACGGGTGATATAATAAATGCCTTCGTCGGTGGCGGCGATCATGGTGTTGGGTCTGTCGGGGCGCATAAGCAGACGGTTGACATTCCTTTTCCGGCTTTGATCAAAGGCCATGGCTGTCTGTGTCCAGGTCTTGCCGCCGTCGTAAGTCTTCAGGACTCCTACGGAATAAAGGTCGTGAGCATCGCGGTCGCCCGTGGCGATGAAAAGGGTCTCGGGCCGCTCCGGATGGACGGCGATATCGGATATTCCTATACCGGCGGCGAAGTCGGTGAGGGGCTCCCAGCTCTTCCCCCCGTCGGTGGTCTTCCACAGGCCCCCGGTGGGGGCCCCCACCCAAAAGGTGTTGGAGTCGGTAGGGTGAAACGCAATACAATCGACCCTGCCGGCACCGATCACCTGCCCCGTATTGATGTCTGTGGGAGGATCCTCCGGACCCAAAAAAGACCAGCTGCCCAGCAACTCCCCTTTTTTCCGGGCCTCTTCTTTATGCAGGATCTCATCCCAGTAAACAGAAGACTGTATATAACTGTCTTCCGTAATCCTTTGATCCACCAGCCACATCCAGCGGACGAACGGTAAATAACCTTCCTCTTCTTCTTCCGCACCTTCAACTTCTCCTGCCGGCCCGTATTCTTTCAGGTATTTGTAAAAAGCTTTTTTCAGAGACTGATACTCTGTCAGGGCATCCTGCGATTTTGTGGCGGGCAGGTAACGCAGCCACGGCTGGCCGTACAGGGACAGGGAAAACAGGAAAACGGAAAGGAAAAATATTATCTTTTTCATGGGATATTCATGCATGATTACGGTTATGTTGCAAATATAAGAAAATCGCCCGGACGGCCTGAAAGGTTGGTATGGATTTTGAATAGAATGGATTATCCTGAGAAAGGATAAAAACCGGATGCAGAAATCTCAGGGGAAAACGTTATCTTTGTAAGTTATCATTTGTAAATAAAATTCAGGAGAAGAAATGGGTGTAATTAATGTGGTTTTGCAAAAAATATTCGGCAGCAAGTCCGAACATGATATCAAAGAGATTCAGCCGGTTGTTGACAGGATCAAAGAGGAGTATGATAAGCTGCAGGGGCTCTCGCATGACGAGATGAGGGCCCGTTCGGCAGCCCTCAAGAAATATGTCCGGGAACAGATCAGCGGGGTGGAGAAAGAGATCCTGCAACTTCGTGAAAAAGCCGAATCGGAAGAAACACCGGTGGAAGAGAAAGAGGAACTCTACCGCGATATCGACAAGAAAGAAAAAGAGCTCGACAAGAAAATCGAGTCGGTGCTGGACGAGGTGCTGCCGCAGGCTTTTGCCATCGTCAAAGATACGGCCCGCCGGTTCAAGGAAAATGAGACCCTGGAGGTCACGGCCACCGATTATGACCGGGAGCTGGCGGTATCCAGGGACTTTGTGGATGTTAAGGGAGATAAGGCCGTTTACCGCAACCGCTGGATGGCCGGCGGCAATGAGATCACCTGGGATATGGTGCATTATGATGTGCAGCTCATCGGGGGGGTCGTCCTGCATCAGGGGAAAATAGCCGAGATGGCTACCGGCGAAGGAAAAACACTGGTGGCTACCCTGCCGGTGTTCCTCAATGCTCTCGCCGGTAAAGGGGTGCATCTGGTGACGGTGAACGATTATCTGGCCAAAAGGGATGCCGAATGGATGGGGCCCATCTACCAGTTCCACGGCCTCTCGGTGGACTGTATCGACAAACACCAGCCCAACAGCCCCGAAAGAAGAAATGCCTATAATGCCGACATCACGTACGGTACCAACAACGAGTTCGGCTTTGACTACCTGCGCGACAATATGGCCATCAACCCGGAAGACCTGGTGCAGCGAAAACATCATTATGCCATTGTGGATGAGGTGGACTCGGTGCTGATCGACGATGCCCGTACACCCCTGATCATCTCGGGGCCTACCGAGAAAAGCGATACCAGCCTCTTCGATGAGCTCAAACCCGATGTGGTCAAACTGGTGGAAGCCCAGCGTAAACTGGTGAAAGAGATCCTGGTGGAAGCACGCAGGGCCCTGAAAGAAGGGGATAAAGACAAAGCCGGGCTGATGCTGCTGCGGGCGCATAAAGGACTGCCCAAAAACAAGCCGCTGATCAAACTGCTGAGCGAGGAGGGCAACAAATCCCTTATGCTGAAGACCGAGAACTTCTATATGCAGAACAACAGCAAGGAGATGTATAAGGTGACCGACGAGCTCTACTTTATCATCGACGAGCAAAACAATACCATCGAGCTCACCGACAAGGGGCTGGACCTGCTCTCCTCGGCCACCAAGGACGCTTCTTTCTTTGTATTGCCGGACGTGGGGGCCGAAATGGCCGAGATCGAGAAATCGGGCAAGAGCCCCGAGGAGAAACTCAAGGCCAAAGATAAGCTGCTGCAGGATTTTGCCATCAAATCGGAACGGGTGCATACCATGAACCAGCTCCTCAAAGCATACACCTTGTTTGAGCGGGATGTGGAGTATGTGGTTATCGACAACAAGGTGAAGATCGTGGATGAGCAGACCGGCCGCATCATGGAAGGCCGGCGCTACTCGGAAGGACTGCATCAGGCCATCGAGTCGAAAGAGAACGTAAAGATCGAAGGGGCCACACAGACCTTTGCCACCATCACCCTGCAAAACTATTTCCGGATGTATCACAAGCTGGCCGGGATGACCGGGACCGCCGAGACGGAAGCCGGCGAGTTCTGGGATATCTATAAACTGGATGTGGTGGTAATCCCCACCAATGTGCCGGTGATACGGAAAGACTATGAAGACCTGGTGTATAAGACCAAACGGGAAAAATACAATGCCGTCATTGACGAGATCGTCAGTCTGGTGCGGGCGGGACGTCCCGTGCTGGTAGGTACCACGTCGGTGGAGGTGTCGGAGTTGCTGAGCCGGATGCTCAAGCTGAAAGGCATCAAACACAACGTTCTGAACGCCAAGCTGCACCAGCGCGAGGCCGAGATCGTGGCCCAGGCCGGCCGCAGCGGCGTGGTCACCATCGCCACCAACATGGCCGGAAGGGGTACCGACATCAAACTCACCGATGAGGTGCGTAAAGCCGGCGGCCTCGCCATCGTCGGCACCGAAAGACACGAATCACGCCGCGTGGACCGCCAGCTGCGGGGACGCGCCGGACGTCAGGGCGACCCCGGCACATCCCAGTTCTTCGTATCTCTCGAAGACGACCTGATGCGCGTGTTCGGCTCGGAGAGAATAGCCGGCCTGATGGACCGCCTCGGACTGAAAGAAGGAGAGGTGATCCAGCATTCCATGATCACCAAATCCATTGAGAGAGCCCAGAAAAAAGTGGAGGAGAACAATTTCGGTATCCGGAAACGTCTGCTGGAGTATGACGACGTGATGAACTCCCAACGTGAGGTCATCTACAAGAAACGTAAACATGCCCTCTTCGGCGAACGCCTCGACGTGGATATCGCCAACATGATGTGGGACGTCACCGAGAGCCTCGTGGACACGTACCATCCCACAGGCGACTTCGAAGGGTTTAACTTCGAGCTGCTCCGTACCTTCTCGGTGGAGTCGCCCGTGAGCGAGGAAGAGTTCCAGAAAAAAGACGCCCGGGAGATTGTCGAAGCACTCAATAAAATGGTGATAGATACCTATAAACGCAAAGAAGAGAGCATTGCCAGACAGGCCTACCCCGTCATCAAAGATGTCTATGAGAAACAATCCCACCTGTATGAGAACATAGTGGTTCCCATCACAGACGGAACCAAGGTGTATCAGGTGATCACCAACCTGAAAAAATCGGCCGAGACGGAAGGAAGAGAGCTGGTGCGTTCGTATGAAAAGACGGTGATCCTGGCTACCATCGATGATGCCTGGAAAGAGCACCTGCGTGAGATGGACGACCTGAAACAGTCGGTACAGAATGCCACCTACGAACAGAAAGACCCCCTGTTGATCTATAAGTTCGAGTCGTTCAACCTGTTCCGCGATATGCTCGACAGGATCAATAAAACGGTTATCGCCACGCTGATGAAGGGACAGATACCCATCCAGGATGCCAGTGAAGTGCAGGAGGCCCGTCAGCGCCGTCATCTGGATATGAGCCGCATGCATATGTCCAAGACGGAGACCCCTTCTTATTCGGGCGCCAGCGATACCGCTGCTGCCGGCGACGGCCAGCCCTCACGGCCGCAGCCGGTGCGTGTGGGGAAGAAGATAGGCCGCAATGATCCGTGTCCCTGCGGCAGCGGCAAAAAATACAAAAACTGCCACGGCCGCCCCGGCGCCCCGCCGCTCGACCTGAACAAAGTGCAGGTGAAGAATATGAATCTGTAAAAAAGAGGATCCCTCCAATAGACGTTCAACGTTCAACGTTCAACCTTCTTCATCTCTTCCCGTATTTCTTTCTGTATTTCATCCCTTACAGGCACCAGGGGCAGTCTGAGATGATTGCCCGCTATGCCCATCTCGCTGAGCGCGGCTTTGATGCCGCCGGGGTTGCCGTCGGCGAAGAGCAGCTCGATCATCCTGGCAAAACGGTAGTGCACCGAGGCGGCTTCGGGGAAGTTGCCGGCCAGGGCTGCGTCGGTGATCTGCCGGAACGGGGCCGGCCAGGCATTGGCAGCCACAGAGATCACGCCCGAGCCACCCACCGACATGATGGGGATGGTCAGGGCATCATCGCCGGAGATGATCAGGAAATGCTCCGGTTTGTCGCGGGCAATATGGATGACCTGGTTCAGATCACCGGAAGCTTCTTTGATGGCGATGATGTTGTCGAAAGCATGGGCCAGCTCGAGGGTCGTGTCGGCCGGGATGTTGACGCCCGTGCGTCCGGGGACATTATAGAGGATCACCGGCACGGGGGCCGTGGCGGCCAGGGTGCGGTAATGCTCATACAGGCCTCCGGGAGTGGGTTTGTTATAATAAGGAGCTACGGAGAGGATACCGTCGATATGCTCAAAGTCAAAAGAACGCATCTGGTCGATCACATGATGCGTGTTGTTGCCGCCGATGCCCACGACCACCGGCACCCGGTGCTCCGTATGTTCAACGACAAAATCCACTACGGCCTTTTTCTCATCCGGCGCCAGCGTGACCGATTCGCCCGTCGTGCCCAGCACCACCAGATAATTGACTCCGCCCTGCACCACATGGTCAAGCAGCTTGCCCAGAGCGGGAAAGTCAATGCTCGTATCCTCTCTGAAAGGGGTTACCAGTGCTACCCCCAGTCCGGTAAAAAGATCTTTCATAATGCAAAGATTAATAATAGTTAGATGATAACTCGGGACGGTTGATGGTCTCCAGATAACCCGAGACCAGCTCGATGAAATGTTCCAAAGAGGTGTTTTCCTCCAGATGGATCATCATGTCCGCATAGGCCCGTTTCTCCCTGAAACGGCCTACCTTGAAACGCGCCGGAGACGATCCTGTGATGTAATCAAACACAAAATGATCGGTCATCGTCAGGTCAATGAGGATATCAAAAGGGCATTTGATGAAAACAAGGACATCCGGTGCTACGGGCTTGCCATACCAGTTCAGCATCTTCCTGCAGAACATGATGAAGTCTTTCTTGAAAAGATAATGTCCCGGAACCTCCTTGTCATTGACAAAACCCAGAACGGTGACTGAACGGCCGTTTTTTTTGAGGTCATGGTAAAACTCCCGCACAGCATCAAAAGTCTCCGTGACGGTGGCATCGAAGAGTATGCCGATGGATTTGGCCGTTTTCAGGTTGAAAACCTGTTTTTTCCGCCGTTGATTCCTCCGGTTTTTCCAGATATGATAATACCCTACTTTTCTTTTAATAACCCTGCACATACCGGGCTGCAAGATAAAAAAAATCAATCAACCTTCAACATTCTTATAAATTCTTCCTCGCCGATGATCTCCACGCCCAATTTTTGGGCTTTTTCCACTTTGTTGGGGCCGGGTTTGTCACCCGTGACCAGGAAGGATGTTTTGGAGGAGACCGAGGAGGATACTTTGCCCCCGTATTTTTCGATGGTTTCTTTGATGCCGTCGCGCGAGAAATGTTCAAAGACACCGGATATCACGAAGGTCTTTCCGGCGAGCAATGCCGGGGCCTGTTGCTCCTCTTCTTCGTGCAGCTCCAGGGTGATCCCTTTTTCTTTGAGTTTTTGTATGATCTCCAGGTTCTTGGGGCTACGGAACCACTCGAGGATGCTTTCGGCGATCTTCCCGCCGATCTCTTCGGTTTCCGTCAGTTCTTCGAAAGAGGCGTGTGCCAGGTTGTCTATGGAACGGAAGCGGCGGGCCAGTGTCCGGGCGACGGTTTCTCCCACATACCGGATGCCCAGGGCATACAGGACCCTTTCGAAAGGCACATTTTTGCTGTTTTCGATGCTGCGGATAATGTTCATGGCCGATTTTTCGCCCAGCCGTTCGAGCGGACTCAGTTGTTCGGGCCGCAGGTCGTACAGGTCGGTGATGTTTTTCACCAGTCCTTTCCGGAACAGCAGGTCGATGGTCTCTTCGCCCAGGCCTTCGATGTTCATGGCCCTGCGGCTGATGAAATGCTCTATCTTCCCCTTGATCTGGGGAGGACAGCCCTCTTCGTTGGGACAGTAATAAACGGCTTCGCCTTCTTTCCGTACCAGGGGAGTGCCGCAGGCAGGACAGGTGCGTGGAAACTCTACGGGCCGGCTGTCGGGGGGCCGCTGTGAAAGATCAACCCCCGTGATCTTGGGGATGATCTCGCCGCCTTTCTCCACATAGACGGTATCGCCGATGTGCAGGTCGAGCATGCTGATCTGGTCGGCATTGTAGAGAGAAGCCCTTTTTACCACCGTCCCGGCCAGTTGTACCGGCTCAAGATTGGCCACGGGCGTGATGGCGCCGGTACGCCCCACCTGGAAGCTCACCGACAGAAGGCGGGTTTTGGCCTGCTCGGCCTTGAACTTGTAAGCGATGGCCCACCGGGGGTTCTTGGCCGTGCTGCCCAAACGCTCCTGCAGCCGCAGCGAGTCCACCTTGATAACCACCCCGTCGGTGGCGTAAGGAAGCTCTTTGCGCTGCACATCCCAGCGGTCGATGAAACGGAAAATATCCTCCAGGTTGTCATATCTCTCCATCACCTCGGGGATGCGGAAACCCCAGGAGCGTGCAATCTGCAGGTTCTCATAGTGCGAGTCGGTGGGCAGCTCTTCTCCCAGCAGGTAGTAAAGGAAACAATCCAGCGGGCGTTTGGCCACCAGGGCCGAGTTCTGCATCTTCAGCGTGCCGGCGGCAGCATTGCGCGGGTTGGCAAACGGCTCCTCGCCGCGGCGGATACGCTCCTGGTTGAGCCGGTTGAACCCCTCGAAAGGCATATACACCTCGCCGCGGATGATGAAACGGGCGGGATATCCGCTGCCATGCAATACCAGCGGGATGCTGCGGATGGTACGTATGTTGTCGGTGACCACATCGCCGCGCATCCCGTCACCGCGGGTGACGGCCTGCACCAACCGGCCCTCTTCATAGATGAGACTGATGGCCGTGCCGTCAAATTTAAGCTCGCAGACATAGAAAAACGGTTCGTGGATCTCCTTGCGTATCCGCTGATCGAACTCCATGACCTCCTCACGGGAATAAGTGTTGCCCAGCGACAACATGGGATATTCATGTTCGGCCTGCTCAAACTCTTTGTTGATGTCGTTGCCCACACGCCGGCTGGGAGAGTTGGGGTCGTCAAACTCCGGAAAACGCTTCTCCAGCTCCGTCAGCTCGTGCATCAGCGTGTCATACTCAAAATCACTGATCAGCGGCTTGTTCAAAACATAATAGTAATAATTGTGTTTGTTCAGCTCATCCCTGAGCTTCTTGATTCTTCTGCCTGCTTCTTCCCGGGTCATGGTGTGCTGTCGTTAAGGTTGAACACGGTAAAAGTAATAAAGATAAAAGATAAAAGGAAAAAGACAAAAGGAGGGATTGGATGAGCGATGGGAAAACCTGTCAGGAGCCGGCTGCGCCGGCACCCTGACAGCTTTATCCATCACCTTATCTTTTTATCGAATCATCTACGTAGATAACTACGTAGGTGGAATGACCGGGTAATTTATGTAATTTTGTGGCGACCATACGCAGGGAACAGATGAAAAGACTTTTATTTGCCGGGGCGTATCTGCTGTTTTCTCTCGGTTTGCAGGCCCAGCAGGACACCCTGCATCTGGAGGAGGTGACCGTGACGGCGGAACGTTCGCCGGTGAAAATGACCCATGTCAACCGGCAGATGGCCCTGATCACGGCGGACCGCATACGGATGATGCCTGCCACGTCGGTGGCCGGTCTGCTGACCGCTGTGCCGGGGGTGGATGTACGGCAGCGCGGTCCAGAAGGTGTACAGGCCGATGTTTCCATACGGGGAGGTACTTTCGACCAGGTGCTGGTGATGGTGGACGGTATCAGGATCAGCGATCCGCAGACCGGCCACCACAACTTCAGCCTGCCGCTGCCGCTCTCTTCTCTTTCCCGTCTGGAAGTGCTCAGGGGAGGGGCCTCCCGCGTGCTGGGGCCGGATGCTTTTTCGGGAGCTGTGAACCTGATCCCCCGGCTGCCCGACACCTCTTTCCTGAGTGCTGAGGTGGCTGCCGGGCAATATGGAACTTATAATACCGGTATTCACGGGGGCCTGCATGCCGGCAAATTCCGGGCCATGGTGAGTATGTGGCACAGCGCATCCAACGGTTACCGGGACAATACGGATTTTGGTATCACACAGATGTTTTTCAACGGCCGCTATACGGGGAAGGCTGTTACCGTGGATATCCTGGCCGGCCGGCTCGACAAGGGCTTTGGTGCCAACGGCTTCTATTCGGCTGCATATCCTGACCAGTATGAGAAGTTCGGCACGGGCCTGGCCGCCGTACGTTTGTCTGCAGGGAAAAAGGTGCGTTATGAACAATCCGTTTACTGGCGGCGGGGGCGCGATAAGTTTACCCTGTTCCGTAACGAGGCCCCGGCATGGTACGGAGGCCCCAACTACCACCGCACGGATGTGGCGGGAACGGAGATGAAACTGTCGGTGCCGGAAAGACCGGGCCGGACAAATTTCGGACTGGAGCTGCGGCGGGAAAATATCCTCAGCACGGTGCTGGGTGAGGAGACCACTGATACGGTGGCTGTCCCCGGAACAAAGGGTGTATGGT
>CAZYPI010000082.1:0-11250 GCA_964649335.1 uncultured Rikenellaceae bacterium
CAGACAGAACGGTGGGAAACGGCTTTTTCAAATGGGAAAAATCGGAAATGGAAATAAAGTTTCCGGAAAGCGACTTTGTAACAAATCTATCTATGTTTGTTCCGGCTGACAAGACTCAATTGGAACAAATGCTGGGCGGAGAATATGTGGCTTATGATTTTCAAAAACGTGGCGGTTGGGTAACCGATGAAGGGATGAATACTTTTAGAAAAAACAGTATTTATATGTTTGATGAAGGGGTTGTTTTTAAATCGGAAAAAATTCATGAAGTAGTGATTAAAGGGCAAATTGTGGATTTAAAACCTGCCTTGGATTATGAATATTTGAAAAGCGAAAAAAATATTACCGGGCATCCGGTATGGAGAAACGGCAAAGCAATTTTTATACCTGTTAAAATTTAAACCATGGCAGAAGAGTTGTTAAATAAGAAATATATTTTGGAAATGGAAGTGCTGACCCCTCTGCATGTTGGTGCCGGAAGTGAAAAAGACTGGATGAAAGGAGCCGATTATATAGAGGATAACGGAAAAATATATGTACTGAATCAAAGAAAAATTTTAAAGAGAGTTCCTGTTGAGGAGTTATCATCTTTTTTGTCAGAGAAAAATGATCAGGGATTGAAAAATAAAATAGCCGAATCACTTGAGGAGGTTTCCGATCTGGTATTTGATTCTCCGGTTACTACAGCCAATGATATTAAAACGTTCATTAAAAACGGTTTGACAAACAAACCAATCGTGCCCGGCAGTTCTGTTAAAGGCGCTATAAGATCCATTTTGCTTGAATATTTTTTAGATGGTAATAAACCTAGTCACCTTAACGAAAAAGAAATATTCGGGGATTCCAACGAGGGCGATGAATTTATGCGCTTTATCAAAATCTCCGATGCCGCTTTTGAAAAAACGGAATTGATTAACACCAAAATATTTAATCTTTACGGAACTGCCTCTAATTTAAAGGGAGGATGGAAACATGCATACAGAGGAAACAATTCCACAACATCCGATTTTAGAAAAACGGGCTTTAACACAGTATATGAAGTTATAAAACCAAATAATATAGGAGAAATAAGTCTTGCTTTATCATATAAGGCTTATGACAACTTTTATCCTAATAATAAACCGGAAAAGAAAAAAAATATTCTACATAAAGAACCTTCTGAAAAGTTGTTTGCAATTATCAACGAACACACTAAAAAGTATATTGATAAGCAAATTGCTTTTTTCCAAGAATATTCAAATAATGAAACTGACAATATTATCGAAAATTTAGAATATGTAAAAACACAAATTCCCGATGATAATTCATCTTGCGTATTAAAAATGTCTGCCGGCAGCGGTTTCCATTCCATTACCGGCGATTGGCAGTTTGATAACTTTTCAATTAATAGAGTAGTTGATAAGAAAAATAAAAGGGGCGATATTATCGGGCATATAGCATATTTAAATGGTAAAAAATCAGCCAAATCCCGTAAAATAGCCATTGACGGAAATAATTTTTATTTAATGGGCTTTGTAAAACTATCTGTACTTGACGAAGAAACCATTGCAAAGCGTGAAGCAGAAAAACAAGAAAAAATTGAGGCGGAACGCAAGGCGGAGAAAGAACGCCTTGCCAAAGAAAAAGCCGAAAAAGAACGAATTGAAGCAGAGCGACAAGCCAAAGAAGAGGCGAAACATAAAGCAGAGGAAGAACGCATCGCCAGAGAGAAAGCTGAAAAGGAAGAGCGTGAGCGATTGGTGAAACAGAGAGAAGAGAAAGAAAAACAAAGACAGAAGGCAAACATAGAAAAACTGGCAAAGGGCTTATCGGCTTTGGGCCAAGAACCAAGCTATTATTCAGGCAAGAATGTAATAGACAGATACAGAAAGAAAAACAAAATCGGCGAAGATGATATTTCTTATATAAAGTCATTTGTTGAGAAGTTTTTCAATGCTTCAGATAAAGAATGGAAAAACTTTAAACGCGGAAAACGTTGGAAGGAGATTAAAGGATGGGTTGGCAAAGAAACCGCCCAACAATGGTTTGATGAAATAATTACTAAAACGAAGTAACGTTTGGTTCGGCGGCGGATGATAACTTCAAAAGAAAATTAAACAGCCGGACAGAGGGGTTTTTCCGTTATTCAAGTGGCGAGGGGATAAGTTGTATTGTGGGAAAAAACGGCACGTCCAATAACTAAAAATACGCTTTGTTTGTGGGTATAATCATAGAATCGGGGAATGCGTCAGCAATATTGTGGTTATAAGCGTAAAAATATAATATATTATATTACTTTTGTGGTTATAATCATATAAACTGTGATATGATAAAGAGAGAGGGATACATACGGCAAATTACCGGTTATATTGACAAACCGTTAATTAAGATCATATCCGGTATACGGAGAAGCGGCAAGTCGATCATTCTGAAACAGATTCAGGATGAATTAAAAAATAACGGTATTGATGAGGAGCGTATAATTTATATCAATCTTGAAAGTTTTGATTTTTCCGATTTGAAAGATGCCGGTGCCTTATATGATTTTGTCAAAAAGAAAATAAAAGGTAAAAAGCGGCACTACCTGTTTTTTGATGAGATCCAGGAGGTTGAGGCATGGGAAAAAGCCGTTAATGCTTTTCAGGTGGATTTTAATTGTGATATATTTATTACGGGTTCAAATTCTCATCTTCTATCATCCGAACTGGCAACATTTCTGGCCGGAAGATATGTACAGTTCACAGTTTACCCATTGTCTTTTAATGAATTCCTGCAGTTCCGGAAGACATATGTTTCAGACCGACCGGGTAACATCTATGATGATTTTATTGATTTTCTACGTTTGGGCGGTTTCCCGGTTGTTCATACGGCTAACTATTCTATGGAACAGGCCTATAAAATCATATACGATATTTATTCTTCGGTGATTTTACGTGATGTGGTTCAACGCTATAAAATTCGAGATATCGAATTGCTGGAAAGAATTGTAAAATTCGTTTTTAATAATATTGGCAACACTTTTTCTGCAAAAAGTATATCCGATTATTTTAAAAGTCAGAGACGGCGGCTGGATATAGCGACCGTTTACACTTACATTAAAGCGCTTGAGAGTTCGTATATCATTTACAGAATTAACAGGTTCAACATACAGGGCAAAGAGATCTTGAAAACCAACGAAAAATATTTCATAGGTGACCACTCTTTGCTTTACGCTTTAATGGGATTTAAAGACAGGTTGATTTCCGGAGTACTGGAAAATATGGTAATGCTGGAGCTGAAAAGACGTGGATATAATGTATTTATCGGAAAACTTGACAATCTTGAAGTGGACTTTCTGGCGGAAAAACAAAACAGAAAAATATATTTACAAGTTGCTTATAAAATGACCGGAACCGAAACTTTTGACAGAGAATACAAACCTTTGCTAAAGATAAAAGACAACTACGATAAATATGTTTTAACAACGGATGAGATCTGGAACGACAATGTCGAAGGTATTAAACATATGCATATTGCCGATTTTTTATTACAAAAATGTTATTAACAAATGCACCGGCCATTAAAAGGATTAAATATATTAAATTAAAAAGATCATGCCCAACCTCCTCATCACTTCTTTCGGGGCCACGTGGTCAATTGTTCCGGAGCTGATCGGATTTACCAATCCCGCTGTTTTTGATTTTTATAAAAACCATCCGGATTACGCCAGGATACAGGCACAAAGGGAAGCATATAAGATTGTGCCGGTGGATGAGGTCTGGCTGGCAACTACAAACGGCGCCAATGTATCGGAAGAGTTGAAAAAATTGAAACAGTGGCAGGCAAGCTTCCGGAACCTGCCCGTATTGCGCGTTTTTTCGTATGACAACCTGAAAGAACTGGATACCCCCGCCGAAATCAATTCCATGGCCGATCTGATCTACCGTATGGCGCTGCATGCCAAAGAAAAAACACAGGGCGGCAAATTGTATCTTTCCCTGGCCGGCGGCCGGAAAAATATGAGCGCCAACATGCATGAAGCGGCCGGCGTGTTCGGCTGCAACGCATTGATTCATGTCATGGCTAAGGACTTCAAGGATATTTCATCTGTTTTCAAAACAGAAACAGACTATGCGGGATTCTTCGCGATTCCCGGAGAAGATGTCGAAAGTTTTTATCCTTTTGTTTTGAGCGGGGAAAAGGAAGATTCATCCCTTGTGTATATTGAACCACAGATAAAAACGCCCGATTATCCGCTTGAGGAAACATTGACAGCCCGGCCATCCACAGCGCTATATGATAAAATATCCAAAAGGCAGGCGCAATCCGCAGTGACCCTTTTTAATCTTTACAGATCGATCAATCGTAAAGACCCTCAGAATATTTATCTGGGTTTTCAGTTGCTGCATCCCCGCATAAGGCAAAAACTCAGAGAAGAGCGCATCGGGGTGTATCCCGGGAAAAGAGAAGAAGATCTGCCATGGCTGCAAAAAATTCCTAAAGCCGATCTGCATTGTCATTTTGGCGGTATTCTGTCGCCGGAGGAAATGATTGAAGTGGCGCAGGAGAATATCAGGGAAATTGAATCGGCTCTGCACAATAATCCGGGTTTCCGGAAGTGGTATGAACAGATCGGAAAAAGTGTTGCAAGCGGACATATAGCGGAGGTGTTGCCTTATGATCCAAAAAACAATATCCGCCGGAGGTGGTCGGAGCAAGGCATTGACCAGCCAGTTGCGGTGGCGGCTTTTTTATCCCTGTTCAAAGACAGGCCCGCAGTGCTGAAAGAGTATATCTATGGAAATACGGGAGGATTTAAGGGGATTGGCATTGAAAAGTATGAAAAACTGGGTGACCTGCAGGGATCATCCCTGATGCAGAATGAGGTGAGCATACGGAAGGCCTGCAGGATTTTGAAAAGACAATGTGTTGAGGAAAATATACGTTATCTGGAGTTACGTTGTTCGCCGGTAAACTATACAAAGGGCGGATTAGAGGCAGAGCAGGTGGTTGGGATTATTATGGATGAACTGTTTGATAACACGAACACGATTTTCCGGCTTATCTTCATTGCCAGCCGCCATGGTGATGATAAGACCATAAAAAAACATATTGGACTGGCGCTTGACATGTATGAAAAAAATGAAAGATTCAGGGAGATGTTTGCCGGTTTTGATCTTGCCGGTGCAGAGCAGGAGAGAAGTCCCCGTGAGCTCAGGGAGCTTTTTATGAATATTCTGGAGAAATCCGTCCCGACAACCATTCACGCCGGTGAAAATATGGATGTCCGTAATATCTGGGAAGCGGTATATCATCTGTCGGCGGAAAGGATCGGGCACGGTTTGACCCTGAATGACGATGAACATCTTAAGTCAAGAATAAAAGAGAGAAAAATAGCCATAGAATTATGTCCCTCAAGCAATGATCAGATCATCGGTTATCATGATTTTTGCAAAAATGTGGAATATGATGATTTTCCGGTTTATCCGTTAAGGCGCTATCTGGATGAAGGGCTGAAAATAACGATCAATACCGATGATCCGGGTATATCACTTACCAATTTGACCAATGAATATTACAAGGCTGCTTGTCTGACACCTGGGGGAATGAGTAAATGGGAGATTTTGCAAATCAACAGAAACGGTTTCAAATATGCTTTTTTTCCGTTAAATAAAAAAAAGAAGCTTCTGATGAATGTTGAAAAAGAACTTTTTGAGATAGTGAATGCCATGGATAATTATGAATAAAAGATCATTTGGTTATGTTTCTGATCAATAAAACCGATTCTTCAGGAGATCCGGTTCCTATAACTCATCAATGTGAAAAGGCTGAGGATATCGGGAAACCCATGACGGAGAAAGAGCTTTTTGCCTTCGCAGTATCCCTTGTGATGGTTTCTTATTACAAACAGGGAGGGAAAATAAAATTTATGGATTATACCATGGACAGGGATGTGCCGAACATCATTATGGAGAATGAGGAGTTAGCAAGGATCTATTATGTGAAGATTATGCTGTTTCACATTACGGAAGAACCGGCATTGCCACCGCAGGATTATTATAAGGATTTGATTGAAATGGCGGAAGAAGCCGGGGCCAACCCTGTAATTATCGGTGTGGAGTTTGAACATGTAAAGGAAAAAGGACGGGAAGAAATGTTATGCGGTGACCGTTTCATAGTTAGACATACGGCACCGGTTTCTTTGACAGGATGATTTTGTTGATGTTTTTAATGTTTACCTGAAAAATTATGGCACGGAAAGTTTTTATTTCGGTTTTGGGGACCGGTTATTATAACCGGACAAAATATTATTGGAAAGAAAAGAATAACTACATAGAAACAAGGTTTGTTCAGGAAGCAACCTTGAAATTATTGACAGAACATTGGTGCGGAAGCGATCAGGCATATTTCTTTTTGACAAAAAATGCGAAAAAAACCAACTGGACAGATCCGGCACAGAAAAACGACCGGAGGGTCAAAAACGGGGAAAGAGATACATACAAAGGCCTGGGAAAAAGGTTGGAAGAGGGAAATTATCCATTTATATATGAATACAGGGATATCCCGGACGGGAATACGGAAGAGGAGATATGGGAGATATTTCAGTCTGTATTTGATGTTCTTCAGGAAGGAGATGAACTACATTTTGATATAACCCATGCTTTCAGGTCCATACCCATGTTGGTAATGGTGTTGATCAATTATGCGAAATTCTTGAAAAACATCACGGTGAGGAGAATAACTTATGGAAACTGGGAGGGAAGGAATGAAGAGAATTTTGCTCCTATTATTGACCTGACTACATTTTCCGAACTTCAGGACTGGACCAGCGCTGCAAATGAATTTTTAAATTACGGCTATTCAGAGAGAATAAAAGAGCTTTATTCAGGAAAAATTAGTGAACTTTCATCGAAAGATAAAAACAGATTGATGCCTTTTATAAAAAGCGTAAATGATTTTTCTTCGCTGTTTTCCACTGTTCGTGGTCGTGAAATTATTGCAGGTGATGAGTTTATACAATTATCAGACGGAATAAATATTATTGAAAAGAACAGTGAGATAATTGTTTTAAAACCTATCTTGGATAAATTGAAAACCAGTCTTTCAAAATTCCAAAAAAATTCAATTATTAATGGATTCATTGCGATTGAATGGTGTGTTGAACACAAAATGATCCAACAAGCCATTACGCTCACTCAGGAAATGGTGATAACCTATTTATGTGATTTTTGGAAAGAAAAATATCATTTAAATTTTAGGGATAAGGCCCACAGAGAAGCCATGAATTCTTTGTTTGGCGTTATAAACAACAATGTATCTGAGGACGGATGGAAAGGGAGCTTGCAAGAAAATATTGAAACATTCAGGAAAATAAAAGAAGAGGAACTATTTAAAAAAATCACAAAGGTCTTTAATAAACTGACACAAATCAGGAATAGCATTAATCATGCAGGCTTTGTAGGAGTCATGACAGCAACGGAAATAGAAAAAAACTTTAAGAAATATTATAAAGAAATAAAAGACATCATTAATATCTGATTTTATGCTCATCAATTTTTCCAACCATCCATCACACCACTGGAACAAAAAGCAAATGAGTCAGGCAAAAAAGCTTTATGGTTCTGTTTTTGATATGTCTTTTCCGGAGATTGACCCTGAGGCTGGAGAGGATGAGATACATGTCCTTGCCGTGGAATATTATAAAAAATTGATGAGGTTTTTTGAGGAAAAAGGGATCTCCGGGCCTCATGCCGTCCACATCCAGGGGGAATTCTCTTTTGTATGTGCAGTGGTAGCTTTACTAACCGCTGCCGGGATTACCTGTGTAGCCAGCACCACCCGGAGGATAGTGACTACCCGGGAAAACGGAGAAAAAATATCCCGGTTTGATTTTGTCCGTTTCAGAAAATACGTAAATTTAGTGCAATAAAACTCTATGGTTAAGCAGGAAGACCTTGATAAATATTTCGATTTCACTCTGACTGATGAGCAGAGGGAGGTCGTTCGGCAGATCATGGATTTTCTGGATAACGACAAAGAGATTTTTGTATTAAAAGGATATGCGGGTACGGGCAAGACATCGCTGGTGAAAGGGATGTTGAGGTATCTGGCCGGTCCGCGACAAGCGGTCTTGCTGGCTTACACGGGCAGCGCTGACAAAAGGGCTCACTAAATATATATGTATATTAATACATACGGTCATGGAACTTGTATTGAATACTTTCGGAACCTCCCTGATCAAAAACAACGAAGCGTTTCAGGTGATCCACAAAGACGGCAAACAAACGCTCGATCCCGCCAGGATCAGCAGCATCCTGATCGGCAGAGGGGCCAGTATCACCAGCGATGCGGCCATCCTGGCCTTGCAGCATAATATTGATGTTTTCTTTATTGATAAAAACGGAGAACCTTACGGGCGCCTGTGGAGCGGCAGGTTCGGATCGGTTTCCACGATCCGGCGGAAACAATTGGATTTTACCTTTTCGCCCGAAGCGGTGCAGTGGATCAAAGAGATCACGGAGAAAAAGATAGACAATCAGATGGCTCTGTTGCTGACGCTTACCGGCGAAACGGAAAACGAAGAACATCGCGACCGGATGGTGCGGAAGATGAAGGATTATAAAGAAAAGGTGAGCGCCCTGAAGGGAGAGGTCGTTAGTGATATCGCTCCGGGTTTGAGGGGATGGGAAGGATCGGCTTCAAAAATATATTTTGAGGTGATCAGTCGTTTCCTGCCGGAGAAATTCCGTTTTGCAGGCCGCTCACAGCATCCGGCCACAGATGTTTTTAACTGTGTGTTGAATTACGGATACGGTATCCTGTACGGAAAGGTGGAAAGTGCCCTGATCAAAGCGGGTATCGATCCGTATGTGGGCGTCTTTCACCGGGAAGACTATAACCGGCCGGTGCTGGTTTTTGATGTGATAGAGGTCTTCCGGGTATGGGTGGATTATGTGGTGGTCAGTCTGCTGGCGCAGGAGGCCGTCAATGAAGATTGTTATTCGGTGAAAGAAGACGGATCCCACTGGCTGGAACCGTTGGGGAAGAGGATATTGATACAGAGCGTTAACGACTATCTCGACGAGGTGATCCTGATGAACGGTACGGAACGCTCGCGGGGAGAGCATATCCGGCTCTATGCACAACGGCTGGCCCAGATGTTTCTGAACCATGCCGGAACCCCGAAAGAAACACTGTAAATAATTAATTTCTGCTGTCATGGAACAAGCGCCTGTCCTGATGGCCGGTAAGTGCATTACCGGCAAAAACGATCCGCTGCATAAGGTCACGGTGGACTATCTGTATCATGCCATCCGGAAACCCCGGTCGGACATTGCCGGGATGATCGGTAATCTGAGGAGTGTTCAGTCCATTGACCCGGGACGGTACCGCGAACTGAAAAAACAATTGCCCTATGTTGTGAGTGCCGTGTTCCACCCGAACTACCGGCGTACCGAACATTTTGCTTTCAGCAACTGCTTTATTCTGGATATGGACCATCTGCATCGGAAAGAGACCTCTCCGCAAACGGTAAAGGAATTGATCCGGCAGGACCCGCGGGTGATGATGGCTTTTGTGTCGCCCGGGGGCGACGGACTGAAGATATTGTTTGGTATTGACCAAAGGGTGACCGATCCGGTAAAGTTCATGATCTTTTATAAAAATTTTGCCGCGGATTTTTCGGGAAAATATCACCTTGACCAGGTGGTGGACCGCCAGACCTCCGATGTGACCAGAGCCTGTTTTATCAGCTTTGATGAAGAGGTGCTGTATAATCCCGGGGCTGTGCCGGTGGTTTTTGATAAATGGTTCGATGAGAAAGACGGCCTGCTGCCCCTGAAAACCCGGAAAATGCTGAAGGAAAATGAACCGGACAGGAAAGAAGCGCCTGCCGCCGCGGAGGAAGAGAAAAAGGATCTGCCCAAAGCGTTATATGATGAAATACGCAAGACGCTGAACCCCAATGCCCGGGTGAGCAGGCCGAAACAGATCTATGTGCCCGAAGAGATGGAGAAGATCACAGGGCGGCTGACGGAACGTCTTCAGGAACACGGTATCACGGTTAGGGAGATCATCAATATACATTACGGAAAAAAATTCATCTTTACCTATGACCGTTTTTTTGCCGAGGTCAATGTATTTTACGGGAAAAAGGGCTTTACGGTGGTGCGTTCCATGAAGAAAGGAAGTAATCCCGACCTGCTGGAAGCCGGTTTTGCCATTGTGAGCGATTTCTTTTACGGTGGTCAGGATGCCCTGGCCGGTTTGCTGGACTCCGTTCACAAAGATAACGGGCAGGATATGGAGCAACAAGCCGGGGAGAAAAATGATAAGGATTCACCTTTTTGATTATGGGCGGCAGGAAAAAAACAGCGGGAAGAAAAAAAGCCGGGAAAAAAGAAAAAACACCGGAGCTCTCTTTTCTGGAGAAAATGAGCAGGATTGAGAAAGCGGGTATCTCGGGGGTGAAAAGTCCCGTGTCCGAACCTCTGACCGGAGGCGGTGAGGAGACACTGCCTGATTTGCACGACCGGATACGGCATGTGCTGGGCATATTTAAACAAGCCAATACAAAAAAAGAGCATATGATCTATTTTATCATGTACGATATCGAAAGGAACAAGATCCGGAATTATATCGCGAAATACCTGGAACGAAAAGGTTGTATCCGGATCCAGAAATCGGTGTTCATTGCCGAATCGGAAAGGAAACGTTTTGATGAGATACAGGAAACGCTGCGTAAGGTGCAGGAGAAGTACGAGAACAGCGACAGTATTTTTCTGATCCCGGTATCGGCCGACCATGTGCGGGCCATGAAAATTATCGGGCAGAGCATTGATTTTGACCTGGTGCTGGAGCGGAAAAATACGATGTTTTTCTGATCTTCCGGTGAGGAAAGATTAAGATGAATAATGACAGAAATAAAAATTTGACTATATTTGATACGTAAACCAGGTTTATTGATATGTTGAAAAATTGGTGTTGTGTAATTGAAAAATATATTGTAATTTTGCGGCCCCAAATTTTGACCCTTTTTTCTTCCGAAAAGGGCGGTTTTTCGGCCTTAAAAAATGTTAGTTTTTTGAAATACAATATTTTGCAGAGGTACCTGTCAGAGACTATATTCCACTAAAAGAAGGATTAAGACGTCACAGACTCCTTGGAAGGAGCCTTTTGCTGAGTCAGAGACTATATTCCACTAAAAGAAGGATTAAGACAATCTGACCATTCTTATTATTTTTCTTTTCATGACGTCAGAGACTATATTCCACTAAAAGAAGGATTAAGACA
>CAZYPI010000083.1:0-11173 GCA_964649335.1 uncultured Rikenellaceae bacterium
ATGAATCATTATATGGGCACTCCGCCCGAAACGGTGATCTGGAAAGGAAAAAACTATACGCCCAAAGAGTTTCTGAAAGAGGTACTGAAGATCAATCCGGATGATTATGTGGAGATCCTCTCTTATGAGCAGGAGCCCTTCTGGCAGCAGGTGGAGTACAAGGTGCCGGACAACTGGTGGCACAGCAAAGAATATTACAATATGCCTTTGGAGGATTATATGAAAGCATTGCATGAGGCCATCCGCAAGGGCTATACCGTCAGCATCGGCGGAGATGTCTCCGAAGCCGGCTTCAGCCGCGAGACCAACGTGGCCCTGATCCCCGATTTCGATATCCCGTCGGCCTATATCAATGATGATGCCCGGCAGTTCCGTTTCTCCAACCATACCACCACCGACGACCACGGCATGCACCTGGTGGGTTATCTTCAGAAAGACGGCACTTACTGGTACCTGATCAAAGACTCCAGCTCGGGCTCCAGGAATGTGGGCGAAGGAGACAAGAAATTCGGCTATTACTTCTTCAGCGAAGATTACGTGAAACTGAAAATGATGGGATTCACCGTACACAAGGATGCCGTGAAAGACCTGCTGAAGAAATTCAAATGATCTTCCATAAGGAATACCCAAAAAGCTGCATCATGCAGCTTTTTTTTGTTGCCGATTCTGGGTAGAAAATCTTATCTTTATGCCCGTACAATATGGCCGGTATGACAGAGAAAATATTTATCCTTGATTTTGGATCACAGTACACACAGTTGATAGCCAGGAAGATAAGAGAGCTGAACGTGTATTGTGAGATCCATCCTTACAATCATTTTCCCGCCCCGGATGCCTCGGTAAAGGGGGTGATCCTTTCGGGCAGCCCCTATTCGGTGCGGGACGAGGAGGCTCCCGTACCCGATCTCTCCGGCATCAAAGGAAAGCTGCCGCTGCTGGGTATCTGCTATGGTGCCCAGTATCTGGCCCATTATTTCGGCGGCGAGGTGCTCCCCTCGGACAGCCGTGAGTACGGCCGTGCCAATCTGAAATATGTGGACAGCCAAAGCCCCCTGTTTCAGGATATTGAACCCGGGACACAGGTGTGGATGTCCCACGGCGATACCATCGCCCGTATACCGGAACATTACCGTATCATTGGGAGTACGGAAGATGTGGAGATCGGGGCTTATCATATAGAAGGGGAGGAGACCTATGGCATTCAGTTCCATCCGGAGGTGTATCATACGCAACAGGGACAAAAGATACTCGAGAATTTTGTGGTGAACATCTGCGGGGTCTCCCGCGACTGGACCCCCGCCTCTTTTGTGGAGACCACCATCCGGGAGCTGCGGGAAAAGATCGGTGATGACAAGGTGGTGCTGGGCCTGTCGGGCGGCGTGGACTCCAGCGTGGCGGCCGTTCTGCTGCACCGGGCCATCGGCAAGAACCTTACCTGTATCTTTGTGAACAACGGTCTGCTCCGGAAAAATGAGTTTACCCAGGTATTGGACTCCTACCGCCACATGGGACTCAACGTGACCGGCGTGGATGCTTCCGGCCGTTTTCTGGATGCTCTGGCCGGCGTGAGTGATCCCGAGAAAAAAAGAAAGATCATCGGCAAAGCCTTTATTGAGGTATTCGACGAGGAAGCCCGCAAGATCAGGGAGGTGAAATGGCTGGCCCAGGGCACCATCTACCCCGATGTGATCGAGTCGGTGTCGGTGAAAGGTCCGTCGGCCACCATCAAATCCCACCACAACGTCGGAGGGCTGCCGGAGAAAATGCACCTGAAAGTGATCGAACCGCTGCGTCTGCTCTTCAAGGATGAGGTCAGAAAAGTGGGCAGGGCCCTGGAGATGCCGGAGCATCTGATACGGCGTCATCCTTTTCCCGGGCCGGGACTGGCCATACGTATCCTGGGGGATATTACACGCGAAAAAATAGGGGTACTCCAGGAAGCGGATGACATCTTCATCAGCAGCCTGAAAAGGGAAGGATTGTATGACCGGGTGTGGCAGGCCGCCACCATCCTGCTGCCGGTGCAGTCGGTGGGGGTAATGGGCGATGAACGTACTTACGAACATGTGGTGGTGCTGCGGGCGGTGACCTCCACCGACGGGATGACCGCCGACTGGTCGCATCTGCCTTACGAATTTCTCGCCCGTGTCTCCTCGGACATCATCAATAAAGTCAAAGGTATTAACAGGGTTGTTTATGACATCAGCTCGAAACCCCCTGCCACCATCGAATGGGAATAATTTTAACGTCATGAGAAAGATATTTTTCGGTTTTTTTCTTGCCCTGGCAATCCAGACGGCATTCTCTCCGGTTCTGCAGGGACAGACCGGAATGTTCAACGAGCAGGCTTTCAAACTGAGCAAGTTGCTGAACCTGATCAACAACTATTATGTGGATACCGTCAATGAGAACAAGCTGGTGGAAGATGCCATCCGCCAGTTGCTGCGGGAACTGGATCCCCACTCGGTGTATATCACCAAGGATGAAGTGAAGGAGATGAACGAACCACTGATGGGTGACTATGAAGGGGTTGGTATTTATTTCAACATTCTGGAAGATACGATCATCGTGATCTCTCCCATCAGCGGAGGCCCTTCCGAGAAGGTGGGCATCATGGCCGGCGACCGGATCGTACGCATTAGCGGGGAAAACGTGGCAGGCATAGGCATCACCACCAACATGGTGCGCAAGAGGCTGCTCGGCCCCAAGGGTACCGTCGTGGAGGTGGATGTGCTGCGGCGCAACACCCCGGAGCTGCTTCATTTTACCATCACCCGCGACAAGATACCCATCTACAGCCTGGATGCGTCCTACATGGTGGATGACCATACGGGCTACATCAAGATCAATCGTTTCTCTGTGAAGACCCTGGATGAGTTTCATCAGGCGCTCGACAAGCTGCCTCTCGACAATATGACCGGACTTATCCTCGACCTGCGCGATAACGGCGGCGGCATCCTGGCCAGCGCCACCGGGCTGGTGGATGAGTTCATGCCCAAAGGCCGCCTGATCGTATATATGCAGGGCGAGCATCTGAAACGCCAGGATTTCTTTACCTCTTCGGATGGAAGGTTGCAGAACGTGAAGCTGGTGATCCTGGTGAACGAGGGCTCCGCCTCGGCCAGCGAGATATTCACGGGGGCTGTACAGGACTGGGACCGGGGGCTGGTCGTTGGGCGCAGAACCTTCGGGAAAGGACTGGTGCAGAAACCTTTCTATCTGCCCGACTATAGTATGGTGCGACTGACCATAGCCCGGTATTATACTCCTTCCGGGAGACTGATACAGAAGTCCTATAAAAACGGTTATGAAGACTATATGAAAGAACTAAGCGACCGGTATCGCCACGGGGAGCTGCTCTCGGCGGACAGCATCCATCTGCCGGATTCATTGCGTTATTATACGTTGAAAGATCACCGCCCGGTATATGGCGGCGGCGGAATCATGCCGGATATCTTCGTTCCGGCAGATACCACCGGAAATACCGTGTACCTGCGGAAGATGGTAGGACAGGGCGTGGTGACCTCTTTTGTCCTGGGATGGGAAGATGCCCACAGAAAAGAGATCCTCAGGAAATATCCTACTGCGGATGATTACGTCAATAACTTCCGGCTGCCGGAGGAGGTGATCCCGGAACTCAGAAAAGCCGGTGAAGAGAAAAAAATCAAGGCCGACGAGGAGGTGTTCAGACAGTCCGAACCGAAACTGCGCTTGCTGGTACGTGCGCTGATCGCCAGAAATATCTGGAACTCGACAGCTTATTTCAGGATCGTCAATGAAGAGTCTCCCGACTTCCTGAAAGCCGTTGACCTGATCAACGACGATTCCGCTTATCAGAAACTGCTGAAAGGGAAATAACCGGTAGCATCCGGGAACAAACCGGCCGCTTTTACCCAAAAAAACACCCCGGAGAGGTATGGACATGCTTGAGATCCTTTTTCATTGGGTACTCCGGAACAATGCACTCGTCACCGAACTGCTGGGGGTGTTGTTTGCCCTGATATACCTGTGGTTCAGTATCCGCCAGAAAATATGGCTATGGCCTTTCGGGATCCTGACCTCGGCATTTTATATCTATGTGTTTTACCATTCCAGACTTTATGCCGATATGGGTTTGCAGTGGTATTATCTGGTGGTGAGTATCTACGGATGGTACTTCTGGTTATATGGCGGCAATAAAGACAAGAAAAACAGTCTGCCGGTGAGTACATTGAATATCCGGATGACAGGCGTGCTGCTGGCAGTCACATTCGTAATCTACTGGATGTTGGTGTGGATGCTGAAGCATTTCCCCCGATGGCTGGACATACCCGCCTCGCAACTGATATACTGGGATGCCTTCACCACGGCTGCCAGCATTGTCGCTACCTGGATGCTGGCTCGTAAAATATTGGAACAGTGGCTTGTATGGGTGGTTGTGGATACCGTGTCCATGGGACTGTATATTTACAAGGGATTATATCTCACGGCCGGACTGTTCCTGGTGTATGCCTCCCTGGCGGTGGTGGGATACCTGAGATGGAAGGAAGAATGTTGATTGTTGAATGTTGATTGATGACTGCCGACCGATGACTAAAAAAACACCTATCGTTGTGCTGACGGGGCCGGAATCCACCGGAAAAACCACGCTGGCAGAACGTCTTTCCCGCTATTTCGGGGGGGCGTGGGTGCCGGAATATGCGCGTGACTATGTAAAGAATCTGGGCAGGCCTTATGAGTATGAGGATGTTATCCGGATAGCCGGACATCAGATAAAACAACCGGATCCGGAGATACTGAAGGATACTCCCGTGGTATTTCTGGATACGGACCTTATAATTATAAAGGTATGGCTGCAAGTTGTGTATGGCAAGGTGCCCCGCTGGCTGGAAGAAGTCCTGAAAAAAAGAAAAATAGATTTATATTTGCTCTGCCGTCCAGACATACCCTGGGAGTATGATCCTCTGCGGGAAAATCCGGGACGGAAGCGGGAAGAGTTGTTTTTGATGTATGAAGAGGAGTTGCGCCGGTTTGGGTTTCCCTACCGTGTGGTGGAAGGAAAAGGGGAAGAGAGGTTCCGGCAGGCGGCCGCTTTTGTGGAAGAGATCATGAAAAAAAAGAAAATAGGAGGGGTATGAACGTATATTCGTTGGGTGAGAGAGAGTTTCCCATGGTGGCGACCACTTTTCAGGGGCTGGAAGGCGTCCTGGCTGAGGAGGTGATGCGACTGGGAGGCCGTGAGATCAGGGAGAGAAGCAGGGCGGTGACGTTCAGGGGCGATAAGAAACTCCTGTATGCCGCCAATTACCATCTGCGGACAGCCCTGCGTGTGATGCGGGTGATCGCTGAGTTCCAGGCTACTGATGACAAGATCCTCTACAAGATCTTATATGACCTGCCGTGGGAAAGTTTTTTTTCCAACCGTCAGAAATTCGTAGTGGACGGGGTGGTTCATTCTCCCTATTTCAAGCATTCCCATTTTCTCGAGCAGCGTGTCAAGGATGCCGTGGTGGATCATTTCCGCGATAAGACGGGCACCCGCCCCGGTGTGGACAAGGAGTCGCCCGACATACGGTTGAACATGCAGATATCAGGGAGGAAATGTGTGCTGTCTATGGACAGCTCGGGGGATTCCCTGCACAAGAGAGAATACCGGGTGCGGCACGGACTGGCCAGTCTGAACGAGGTGCTGGCCGCCGGGATGATCCTGCTGAGCGGCTGGCAGGGAAACACCCCGTTCATCGATCCGATGTGCGGCTCGGGGACCCTGCCCATAGAGGCGGCGATGATCGCCATGGATATCCCCCCCGGTTTTATGCGCAGCAAATATGCTTTTATCAAATGGCGCGACTATGATGCCACGCTGTACCAGGTGGTCAAAAATATGTATGCCGGCGGACGCTCCCGTCCCGGCACCCTGATCCTGGGTTGCGACAGGTCGGCGGTGGCCGTGCGCCTGGCACGTCTGAACATACGAAATGCCGGACTGGAAGAAGTTGTTAAACTGAAGATCATGCCGGTGCATGAACTGACAGCTCCCGCAGGGAAGCCGGGCATCATCATGACCGATCCACCCTTCGGGAAACGCATGAGACCCAATGACCTTCAGAATATTTACCGGAGCATCGGAAATGTGCTGAAAAATAACTTTCCGGGATATGACGCCTGGATACTCAGCAGTAATAACCAGGCATTTAAATGGACCGGCCTGAAACCTTCCGGCAGCTATGAGCTGAACCACGGCGGACTGAAAGTGTTCCTGAAAAAATTCCCGGTGAGGGAAAGACGTTAATCCCAAAATACCTCCGGTCGTCAAAAAAAACAGGAAAAAATCTGCTATGTTCTGATATTTTATTATTTTCGGATAGTTTTGTTTTTCAAAAGAAGGGGTTTGTTTTAACAGAATTTTTTATATTTGTTACATTAATTTTTCGGCTAAAGGAATAATAAATTAACATTTCGAATGAATTTTAGCATTGAAGATTATTATGCTGACCTGATTGACGGAAATGTCCTTTTGGCCTATAAGGGAAGTATCACTACCGAACTCATTAATAATGTACTTGATACGATAGAGTCTAAGTTACAGGACTTTAACGAGCCTTCCAAAGTACGAAAGAAAGTGTATAATGTCTTGGTGGAAAGCCTGCAGAACCTTTTTCATCATATAGACGACCTGCCACAGGAATATCAGGATGACTTCGAGTCGCGCTTTGGCATTCTTGTGGTATCCAAAGAGGGTGAGAGATACAGGATTTCGACCGGGAACTTTATCAGAAACGATAAAATCGCTTATCTGAAAGAAAAAATAGACAAAATAAACGCCAGCACGCGGGAAGAGCTGAAAGAGATGTATAAATTCATTCTTAACCATCAGAAACTTTCCGACAAGGGAGGCGGAGGCCTCGGTTTGGTGGACATTGCCCGGAAAACAGGCAATAAACTGAAATATGTTTTTGTTCCTTTTGACGACAAATATTCCTTTTTTAACCTGGATGTGTTTGTTGATGAAACCGTTGATAAAAAAAACAGATAAATACTTAAGCTTATGGAACCATTGAATATTGAAGGGACGCCGAAAACTCCGACGGTTCATTTTGATGCCGAAGAGGGAGTTATTGAGATAAAGGGAAGGTCGATTCCTGAAAACTCGGTTGAATTTTACAAGCCTTTGGTGGACTGGCTTGAAGAGTATAAGAAAAACCCCAAACCTAAAACCACGGTAAATATTCAGCTGGAATACTTTAACACCAGTTCGTCCAAATGCATACTGGATGTGTTCAAGAAACTGGAGACAATCCATAAAGCCAAACATGATGTGGAGATCAACTGGTATTACGAGGAAGATGACGAGGATATGCTCGAGGCCGGGGAAGACTATGAGTCTATCATCCGGATTCCGTTCAAAATGATTGAGATCGTAGAGTGAAAAATGATGGTTTTTATAAAAAAGGTTGCAATTTTTGCAACCTTTTTTTTATCATTTTTAGTCCTCTTCTTTGGGGAACAGCCGGGAAGACCAATGCTCCATCTGATCCAGGAAGCCTTTGAATAGTCTGTAACGCAGGATCACATACAGCACGATGGTCATGACCAGGAGCACGACAATATTTACCCAGAAAGTGTGGACAAAGTGTCCGAATACTTGTTTGCGGGGAGCGTAAAACTGCGCTTTGACAAATTTGAAAGGAGGATCCAGATAGATCGGATCCATTTTCTGGATGATCTCGCCCCGGTAGATCACGTAACGGTTTTTCCCGTTCTTGTTGGTTACGAACTCTTTTAATTGGTCGTTGAGGTACATCTCTTTCATCCGGATAAATCCTTCTTTGTCTTCCTGAACCATCCGCGAGATGATCTGGTCTTTTTTGTTGGAGGCCAGATTGTAATATTTTTTGTAAAAATTTCTTACGGTCTCCAGGTAATTCCTTGTTTTACGGAGCAGCCCGGCCGAGATATCCTTATGTACCAGCTGCTGATATTCCGGGAAGGGGATCCGTGGGTTGGCCTTCAGCTCCTTGCCGATCTCATGGGCCAGCAGGGCAAGGTCGTCGAGCACTTCCTGTTTCTTTTCCGGTTTCTTGTAATTTCTCTCTACCTGATCCAGCCTGGATTTCAGTTCGTTATACCAGTATATCTTTTTGAAATCCGCGATGCTCATCATCTTATCCAGCTGATAAAAATGTTTTTCATATTTGTTTTCCATATACTGGTATACCGCCAATGCCTCGTAAGCCCAACGTGCCGAGAACAACTCGCCGTACCAGGGGATCTTGGCGGGGGAGGAGATGGCGGGGTTGAGTTTTTCATATTTTACCAGCACGCCGCTGAGCATGATCTGCGGGATGACCAGGAAAGGGATCAGTATGTAAATGGTGACCACCGTCTTGAAGCTGTCCGAGATCACCAGCCCCATAAGGTTGGAAGAAGCCCAGGTGGCGAACAGTACCAGCCAGTATTGCCAGAACATCCCGTGGATGCCCATAATGGTGTTGCCCACTGCGACGAAGGTCAAAGCCTGGATGGCGGAGATGCCGAACTGAACGGCTACTTTGGAAAGCAGATAGCTGGGCCAGCTCAGGTTCAGGAAAGCTTCCCTTTTCAGGATCTTACGGTCTTTGATGATCTCCTCCGCACTCACGGTCAGGCCCATAAAAATTGCCACAATGACTGCCATAAAGAGATAGACGGGCAGGTTGTCGTTGTTGATCAGGGTGTAGCCGGTGGTGCCGGTCTCGTCGTAATACTTGATGAGAAAAGACAGGAAAAAGGCAAGTATCGGCGCCTCCAGAAAATTAATGACCAGATATTGGGTGTTGGAAAGCTTGGAGAGGATATCCCTTTTTGTGAACACCATCCACTGGACTACCCTGCGGGGGATCTTGAAATTGATGGGAGGGATGCTGCCCTTTTTGACCTCTTTGGGTTCGGTGTCCGGAAAGTTCTTTTTGAAAATCTCATTCCATTCCTTCGGGGATATCTTGCGTGTGCCCGTGACTTTGCCGTATTCATCCAGCACCTGGGTCTCGATGATGTTAAAGACCTGCTCGACGTTTACGTTACCGCAGACATGACATTCGCTCTCGTTCCAGTTGGCATAATGCATCTCCTTTTTGAAGTGCGTGAGCGAATCCACCGGATTACCGTTGAAGATCAGATAACCGCCGTTATCCAGGATCAACAGGTTGTCGAACATCTTGAAGATGTCGGAAGAGGGCTGATGGATGACCACAAAGACCAGCTTGCCTTTCAGTGCCAGTTCTTTCAGCAGGTCCATGATGTTTTCCGAGTCACGCGACGAGAGGCCGGAGGTGGGTTCGTCCAGAAAAAGGATGGGCGGTTCCCGGATCAGCTCGAGGGCTATGTTCAGTCTTTTGCGCTGGCCTCCGCTGATTTTTTTGTTCAGGGGCGAGCCCACAAGCAGGTCTTTGATCTCCAGCAGGCCCAGGCTGTGGAGTACATTGTTTACGGCCTCGTCAAGCTGTTGTTCGGAATAGTTGCCGAAACAAAGTTTGGCATTGAAATAGAGGTTCTGATACACCGTGAGTTCCTCGATGAGCAGGTCGTCCTGGGAGACAAAGCCGATCAGCCCTTCGATCTTTTCCTTTTCGGTGTGGATATTGACACCATTGATCAGCACCTCTCCTTTGGTAGGGGCGTTGGTGCCGTTCAGGACATTCAGCAGTGTCGATTTCCCGGCACCGCTGGCGCCCATGATACCGATCAGTTTTCCCGATTCGGCCTCGAAGCTCATCTCATGGATGCCTATCTTGCCCCCTTTGAACCGGTATTCCACATTCCTGACCTGGTAATAGAGCTTCTCCTTGATGCGGTCTTCCTGAAAACGGCTCAGCACATCACTGTAATAAACAGGCTTGCCTTTTCTGTCACGCAGTGAAGATCCGGTGTTAAAGACATAGATCCTGTCCTTGTGAAGGAGCTGGCTGTTCATATACAGTTCACTCTCTCCCAGATATTTGATCAGGAAAACGTTGCCCGTATTGATGTGGTAGATGGAGATCTCGCCACTGGTGCCGGGGCGGTGGATGTATTTGATGTTTTTGCCCGGCAGGTTGACCCTGGCCGAAACGATCAGGATGTTGGGGGTGTCCGGCAGCTTTTCGACGGGGTTCATGATAAACTCGGACATCTCAAAGAATTCATCTTCCGGAAAGTTGAAAGTATCAGCCACCGTGCTGATAAAAGCCATCTCCTGGTCCGTCACGGTGTCCCCGTCCGAACGGGCAAACTCCAGCAACTGGAACAAGACGATGATTTTCTGCTGCTGGGTCAGCTCTTCATTGATCTCGGTACAGATCTTCAGTACCCTCACCGACGAAGAGGATATCCTGCGTACCCGCTTTTCTTTGATTTTTTGTTTATCCTGATGGATCTTGTAATAGTGGTCAAATATCCTCAGATATTCATCCACCAGCACCTGGTTGAGTTCTCGTTTCAGGAAAGATTCGACCACGCTTCGCCGGTCGGACCTGTTGCTTTCCGGCCTGGCGATAATCGCAAAAAGCTGCATCAAAGCTTTCAGTATCTTTTCACTCATGCTTCAAGGTAAATATTCATCCCAAAAAGGCTTGTCAAAATACAAAAACTTTCAGTAATTAACCAAATTCTTGTTAAAACAATTATCAACATACCTGTTTTTGGCGATATTTGAACGCTCATAATAATTTTATCTATTTTTGGACATCTTTTGATAACATGGATGACAAACCGGATTAACGACAAATGGATGAAGGCTGCTGTGATAGGCAGTTACTGGGGTACGCTGGAGATTGTCCTGGGCAGTTTCTTTCACAATATGCGTTTCCCCATGTCGGGGACGATCCTCTCTTTTTTCTCCGTGATCCTGCTGGTTTCTTTCTCCCGGATATGGCGGGAGAACGGTTTGTTCTGGCGTGCCGGCCTGATCGCCGCCCTGATGAAGTCCGTCTCACCCAGTGCCGTGATCCTGGGCCCCATGACGGGCATCATGCTGGAGGGCGTGCTCATGGAGACGTTTGTCTTCCTGCTCGGGAAAAATATCGCCGGCTATGTCACCGGTGGAGCTATGGCCGTGTTTAGCGCCCTGCTGCACAAAATAGTATCCCTGCTGGTGCTTTACGGCTATAACCTGGTGCGGTTGCTGGCCTATCTGTATCATTTTGCCCTGCAGAAAATGAATATACGCGAATCGTCA
>CAZYPI010000084.1:0-11070 GCA_964649335.1 uncultured Rikenellaceae bacterium
AATGGAAAGGATCTTCGACAGGCTGCCGATCTTATGCGACAAGGTGAAATAGAGGGATGCCTTGTGGGAAACGGTTTCATCCAGATGATGGTTACCGTTTTCGCTCACCACCAGAAAACGCGTGTAATTGACCGGACTGGTCTCTATGCCGGAGGCCAGGATCTGCAGGTCATATTTTTGCGCTGCCAGCTCGCTGGCGATGGCGCCCACTCCTTTCAGTCCCCTCTCACGGATATCCTTGGCCGACAGGGCCGTATCCACACTCTCTATCAGACGGATGTTTTTATATTTTTCAAAAAAGGTCTGGCATTGCAGTATAGCCATAGGATGGGAATAAACCTCGCGCAGGTCTTCGGGCTTCTGCCCCGGCAGAGCCACCAGATGATGCCTGATACGCAGGAAGATCTCCCCGACGATCTTCTTATTGGACTCACGCAACAGGTTGTAGTTGGGAAGAATACTCCCTGCGATGGAGTTCTCGATGGCCAGGATACCGTAATCGGCCTGCCGGTCTTTCAGCGATTTCAACAAATCGTCAAAGGTGTTGCGCGGAATAATCTCCACTTCTTCCGGCTCGAAATAATAGATGGCTGCAATCTCATGAAAAGCCCCGAAGCCGCCCTGTATCGCAATTCTTTTTTTCTCTGTTCGTTCCATAGTCAGAACCCTTATCAAAAAAAAATCCCGGCACTGACCGGGATTATATGCTGATGCAAAATATACTAATCCCGTCAGACCATTGATCTGAAATAAAAATAAAAATATGTAAAGTTCCAAGTCATAATAAATGCAATTTCACTGCAAACATATTTAAAAATCCTTTTTAAAACAAGGAAATCACATATTTTTTTCTATTGTGAACATCAAATTTATTTAATTTGCGCAAACTTTTTTATCCATGACCCGCAAGGAACGTTTTGAAAAAGTCATTGCCTGGTTTCAGGAACATCGTCCCGGGGCCACCACGGAGCTTCACTACCGGGATCCTTTTCATCTGCTGGTGGCGGTGATCCTTTCGGCCCAGTGTACCGACAAGCGGGTCAATTTGCTCACGCCGGCGCTGTTGCAGGCCTATCCAACGCCGGAGAAGATGGCACAGGCCTCCCGTGCAGAGATCCTCGAATACATTAAAAGCTGTTCTTATCCCAACAGCAAAGCGCGTTATCTGACGGGCATGGCCCGTGTGCTGACGGATAAGTTCGGAGGGCAGGTGCCCGGGACGGTAGAAGAGTTGATGCAACTGCCGGGGGTAGGCCGCAAAACGGCCAATGTGATCGCTTCGGTGGTCTTCAACCTGCCGGCCATGGCCGTGGACACCCATGTGTTCCGCGTAGCGGCCCGTCTGGGACTCACCCATAACGCCAAAACACCCGAAACAACGGAAAAACAACTGGTACAGTACATCCCCGAAGAGCTGATCCCCCTGGCCCACCACTGGCTGATCCTGCACGGCAGGTACGTCTGTCAGGCACGCAAACCCAGATGCGAAGAATGCGGACTGAAAGAGTTTTGTAAATATTATTCCGGAAATCATGACACAAAAAAACAATAAAGAAAACACGGTACGTCTGACCAAATACACCACCGGCGGCGGCTGCGCCTGCAAGCTCAGGCCGCAGGACCTCGAGAAAGTGCTCGTGCAGATACCGGTACTGCAGGATGACCATGTGCTGGTGGGCCCCACCACACGTGATGACGCCGCCGTGTACCGCCTCGACGACGAGACCGCCCTGGTGGAGACCGTAGACTTCTTCACCCCCGTGGTGGACGACCCTTACTGGTTCGGCGCCATCGCCGCCGCCAACGCCCTGAGCGATATTTATGCCATGGGTGCCCGGCCCCTGTTTGCCCTGAACATTGTCGGCTTTCCTTCCAAGACCCTGCCCATGGAGGTGCTGAAAGATATCCTCACAGGCGCCCGCGAAAAATGCCTGGAGGCAGGAATACCCATACTCGGAGGGCATACCATCGATGATGAAGACCCCAAATACGGCCTGGCGGTCACCGGGAAGGTACATCCCGGCGGGATCCTCACCAACAGCGGAGCTCAGCCCGGCGACCGGATCATTCTCACCAAGCCCCTCGGCACGGGTATCCTCACCTCGGGCATCAAAAAATCCCTCACCCCGGCAGATATTCAGGAAAAGATCATCCGGCAGATGGCCACCCTCAACAAAAGAGCCTCGGAGATCATGCTGGAGTACCCCGTGCGCAGCTGCACCGACGTCACCGGCTTCGGCCTGCTGGGACACCTTAGCGAAATGACCCGCGCCAGCAAAACAGACGCCCGCATCAGCTACGAAAAGGTGCCGGTGCTACCCCTTGCCGAAAAAATGGCCGCCGACAAGGTGATCCCCGCAGGGACCATCAATAATTATCATTATACACAACCGTTTGTTCACTACGAAGACCATCTCTCCCGGCCTCAGAAAATGATCCTCAATGATGCCCAGACCTCCGGCGGCCTGCTGATAGCCGTCCGGGAAAAATATGCCACCTCCCTGCTCAACGACCTCGTCAGTGATAATATTGACGCTCATATCATTGGTTATTTTACCCGGACAGGTACAGGAGAAATACGGGTGGGATAAAAAAATACCTTATATTTGTATCAGCTTGGCATCCTTTTAAGCTGACGATGTCCTGACATACCGTTCAAACTATGAAGGAGAACAAATTTTCTGCGGGAAAAGAACAGGGGAACATGAATAAGGAAGAGTTCTTCTTTCATGCTTTCAGGGACAGCATTACCAACACTCTGTTGTACAGGCCGTCCACAGGAATCGTCATCGATGCCAACCGCTCTTTTCTGAAACTCACCGGTTGCAAAAAGAGTCAGATCGCCGGACATCATCTGACGGAATTACCGGTATTCAAAGCCGCACTGGAGAATGAAAAGATCCGGAAAAGTATCGCCGAAAACAAAAAATTCCTTAACAGGAGAGTACCGCTGATCACCGGTAGAAACAAACCCCTCACCGTTCTTCTTTCTTTTATCCCTCTGGGGAAAGAATCGGACCTCTCCCTGATCCAGATGATGGATATAAGCCGGGAAGTGATGGTGTCCAATCTCCAGGACTCGCTATACAACCGTTACAGGCATATTATCAGCCACATCAGCACCTGTGTGGTTATTTACCAGGTTCGCAACAACGGTGATAAATTTATTTTTGCCGACTTCAACAAAGCGGCGGAAAAAACCGAAAAAATCAAAAAGGAAGAGGTGCTGGGAAAAGAAGTACGCGAAGTTTTTCCGGGAGTTGAGAAGTTCGGTTTGCTGGAGGTCCTCAAAAAGGTTTATCGTACCGGAAAGCCCCAAAGACATCCTGTTACCTTTTACAGTGACGACCGGATATCCGGATGGAGGGAAAATTTTGTGTATAAACTTCCGGAGGGAGAGATCCTCGTAACCTATGAAGACCGCACGGAAGAAAAGATATATGAAGAAAAACTGCGAGAGAGTGAAGAAAAATACCGTGAGATGGCAGACTTGCTGCCGGAGGTGATTTTTGAGGCCGACGCAGACGGCTTTTTTACCTATGCCAATAAGATGGCTCTGAAAGCTTTCAAATACTCCAAAAAAGAAATCATCCATAAACTGCGGCTCGAAGTGATGATTACCCCCGAAGACCGGCTCCGGGCCCGGCGCGAAATATACCGCCAGTTGCGGGGAGAGATGTCCAAACGGCCCGAAGAATTCAATGCCCTGCGCAAAGACGGAACCACCTTCCCGGTGACCTTCCGCGTGAGCCCTATCATAAAAAAAGGGGATTTCCGGGGATTTCGGGGCATACTAACGGACCTGACCACACAGAAAAGAATACGCGAACATCTCAAACGGGACAAGACCTATCTGGAACAACTGATACAACTGGCTCCCGAGGCCATCGTCCAGACATACAAAGACGGTACCGTCCTGAACATCAACAATGAGTTCACCCACCTGTTCGGTTACGACGAACAGGATGTGAAAGGCCAGATCATTGACGAGCTGATATCGGGAAGAGACTCCGAAACGCTGAAAGAAGCCATCGGCATCCGGGATCTCGTCGCCAAAGGGGAAAAAATCAGAAAAGAAACCATCCGCTACCGCAAAGACGGTACACCGGTGCATGTCTCCCTGCTCTCCTCCCCGATCATCTTCGAGAACCGGCTGATCGGCTCTTACACCATCTACAGGGATATCTCCGAACAAAAAAGAAATGAGAAGATCACCGAGGTGATCCTGAACATTTCCACGGCCGCCCTGACTTCCACGTCACAGGATAGCTTCTTCCTGGTCATCAAAAATGAGCTGGAAAAATTCGTGAACGCCCGCAACCTCTTCGTGGCCATGTACGAGAAAAAAAACAACACCCTGCATTTTCCTTATCACGTGGACGAAAAAGACGGCGAGGAGACCTTCCGCGAGATCGCTGCCGACGGCACCATCTCGGGCTATGTGATACGTAAGGGAAAACCGGTATTGCTCAAACGGCAAGATATGAAAAGACTGGAAGAACAGGGTGAGATAGAAATGATCGGCACCCCGTCCAAAGTATGGCTGGGCGTGCCTCTGGTGGTGGATAAAGAGATCATAGGGATTATCAGTGTGCAGGACTATGAAGATGAGGAGTCCCTGACACGACAGGACCTGAACATCCTGAAGATCATCTCCAACCAGATCGCCCTGGCCATAAACCATATACGTGCCCATGAGATGTTGCGTATCGCCAAAGAACGGGCCGAAGAAAATGCCCGTTTCAAAGAACAGTTCCTCTCCACCATGAGTCACGAGATACGCACACCGTTGAATGCCATCATCGGGATGTCACGCCTCCTCGCCAAAACCGACCCTACGGAGGCTCAGAGTGAGTATATCAAAGCCCTGAAAATCTCCGGCGAGAACCTGTTGCGGCTGATCAACGACATCCTCGACTTCAGCAAACTGGAAGCAGGGAAAATGGTTACGGAGAACATCGAATTCAACCCGGTGGAGCAGATAAACGGACTGGTGCAGACCTATGCTTTCAGCGCCCGGGAGAAAGGCCTCTCCCTGAACCTCAACGTGGACATCAATATCCCGGAAAAAGTGATCGGCGACCCCACCCGCATCAACCAGATCCTTACCAACCTGCTCGGTAACGCCATCAAATTCACCCTCAAAGGATCGGTGACGGTAAGCGTCAGACCGGTCGGGGAAGAGGAGGATACCATTGACCTGGAATATGCCGTGAGCGATACGGGCGTCGGGATCCCCGAAGAAAAACTCTCAACCATTTTCGAAAGTTTTACCCAAGCCGAGAAATCCGTCACCCGCCAGTTCGGAGGAACGGGCCTGGGACTGGCCATCAGTAAAAAAATCGCCCGGCTGCTTCATTCGGATATCAACGTCGTCAGTAAAGTCGGTAAGGGAACCACCTTCTCCTTCACCCTCACCCTGAAAAAAATCAATTCCCGGAAGACAGGAAAAAAAGAGACCGGTTTCGACCCCTCGTTATTGAAAGGCAAAAGGGTACTTATCGCCGAAGACAACATGCTGAACCGGGTGGTGGTCAAACAAAATATGAAAGAATGGGGGATTATCGTGGATGAAGCCGATGACGGACAGGAAGCCCTGGAGAAAATCAGACAAAACGACTATGACATTGTCCTGATGGACCTGCAGATGCCCGTGATGGACGGCTACGAAGCCACCCGTCGTATACGGAAGCTGCCCGACAAAAAGAAAAACCAGGTGCCCATCGTAGCCCTTACCGCCTCAGCCCTACTGGACGTCAGAACGCAGGTGTACGAATACGGTATGAACCGCGTGCTGATGAAACCTTTTAATCCTGTCGAACTGCAGAAAATGATCTTTGAGCTTACGGTAAAAAGGAAATGATCAATATCCGCAATATTTCTGCAGATAAGGCACCGCTTCTTTCCTGCCGTAATGCAAGGCCTGTCGCAGGTCGAAACATGCATTTTTGGTATCTCCCATCTGCAGGTACACCTTAGCCCGGCTCAGATAGATGTCCCCGTTGGTGGGATCCAGATCCAGGGCCATGGCATAATCATCCACGGCATAACGGTAGGTATGCACCTTCACATACATGTCCGCACGGGCCACGAAGTGTACTGCCACGGAAGGATCCTTGTCGATCACTTCGGACAGGTACCGCAGGGCGTTTCTGTAATCACCCTGTTTGCCTGCCAGCTCACCCGCCCGGAACATGGCCTCCACATCATCCGGGAAATACTCCATATACTGTCGCAACGGCTTCATAGCCTCCCGGAGCAGGCCGGCTTCGGCCAGGGCATCCGAACTCTGCAACAACAGGGAAAACCTTCCGGGCACCTCATCATAGAGCTTCATAAGATAGTCGGCCCCCTCAGCATATTTCCCTTTTTTTACCGCCAGTTGTGCCGCAGCATACAACGTGACGGTGTCTTCCGGTTGCAGAGACAAGGCACGGCCGATATCCTGAGCGGCTTTGTGCTGGTCGCCCGATCGCAGATAAGCCCTGCCCCGCAGGGCCAGCAGGGAGGCGTCGTCAGGATAACGAACCAACAAATTACTCAATATTCCCATGGCTTCCCCGGTGTTATTGCTCTTTATCTCATAACGGGCTTCCGACATCCCTTTCTCACGGCGAGTGTACCACTCTTTTTTCCACAGTGCCCGCCATTCAGCCGTATGCTCCAGCGGCTGCAACAGGGTGTCGAGCATGATCTCACTTTCCGGACGACGGTAAGGGGACTTCAGGTGTTCCTCCAGCGCCCGTATGGCTTTTTCCCCTTCTCCCGTCACGGCATACGTGCGGGCGATCCACAGAGAAGCCATCCCGGGCTTTTTTTGCTCCACACTGTAAAAATCCATCAGCGCCCGCTCATAATCCTTCCGGTAAAAAAGAGCTTCTCCCCGCAACAGCTGCGCTTTTACGTTCTCCGGCTGCTGCCGTAACAGGCCCGAGAAGAGCTGTTCCGCCTCCGCATATTTCTTCTGCTGCAACACGGCCAGACCCCGGTGCAGACTGTTTCCGGTCTGGGCCGCCGCCGGCAACCATAACACACCTGCCATTAGAAAATAAAAACCTATGATGCCTGTTCTTCTCACTTTTTATTATTCAATTAATTAATTCTTCCTGTAACATTTTTCTGTTAACCCCCTCCCTTTGTTCCTCCCCCGCGGCGAGGGGGAGGAAAGGTGGAGGTTAATCATTGTCATAATCTTTTGTATTTTTTCATTATCTTTATTCAAATGATGCAAATTGGTCTTATTTTCCAATTGTTTCTTCTACAGGCGGCGTAGCTCCTTTTTCCGTAAACACATGTATAAACCCGGTAATATTCCTTACCTCGATGCCCGTCAACCTTTTTTCATATACATCACACAGGTAATAATACACCCCCGGCGGCACCAGGGTGCTTTTATCCTTGTATCTCCCGTCCCAGCGTATCAGCGGATCATCCGTCTGGTACACCAGCATCCCGTAACGGTTGTAGATACGCATGTTCACCTTTTCCACAAAACGGTGGGTTTTGGCAATGAGGATATCATTGATATTGTCACCGTTGGGAGTGAAGACATTGGGGATCTCATAATAGGAACAGTTGTCCACACAGTTGACGGCGGAGAGGTCGCTCACATTGCCCACCCGGTCGGTGGCCGTCACCGCATAACATCCCGCCATGGAGCTTTGGGGGAAATGCACGTAACTGGTGTCCTCCGGATCCTGAATATCGGCAAGCTTCTGCAGCTCCCCGTCGATGGTGGATTTGTAGTAAAGGGTGTAATACGCCACGTCATCATCGCCGCAGACATGGGCCGGGTTGGTCCACGCCAGCAGATTATACAGACTGTCGCAGTATGAAGTCACCGTCAGGTCGGGTGTGCAGGGGGGCGTATTGTCTTCCGGAGTACCACAGTTGTCATGGGAGATATTGACAATGGGGTCGGGCAGCCCCGGTTTGTTGTATGATCCGTAGCTGATCACCCTGTAACAATACTCCTCGCCGTTGGTCAGACCGGTATCCGTGAACAGACTGTCGCTGGTAACCCCTATCGAATCAAAAAGCATCGTATTCTTGTTCTGCCGGTAAACCACATAGGTCTTGTTGATCCAGGGAACGTTCTTGCGTATGTGCAGGGTGATCTTCCTGTCGTTGGGCTCCGGATAGAGAAACACCGATGAGGCTTCGTCGGGTGTGCCGATAAGAAAACGGTTGCCGGGTTCATCGTTATACAACTCAACCCGGTAAGTATAAGGATGATCCAGCGTATTGATCAGCGAGTCGGTAAAGGTGGTGTCGTTCAGGTCCGCCGTCTTAAAAGAATAAATCTCGGCAAAATCTTCCCCCCAGATACCATCGGCACGGTAGATCTTGTACTCATACGGACCGTTGGCCGGGATAGTGTCCAGTTGTGTGGGTCTGGCCCAGGAGACAAAGATCTTTCCTTCGGCAGGATCGGTCTTCAGCACACTCACATTAAGCAATACCGGCGTACCCTGTATCAGCGTGCCGCACACCTCTTCGGAAGGAACGCTCTCGGAGTTATCCGGATAAACCCCCACGATCATATAACAGTAATCCGTACCCTGCAGCAGTCCCTTGCCGTTGTTATCATCGATAAAGATGGTATCTGTGGGCGAGCCGGTCTTGCCCACCTCCACAAAACCCACTTCGGGAGGTATGCCGGCCACACAACTGTCGGGAGTGTATCCCGAATAACCCGTCCGGCGGTAAATACGGTAACCTACAATGCCTGTAGTGCAAAGCCCGGGTGACCATGACACCCTGATAAAGTTGCTGGAGGAGCGAAGTTTTACGTTCTCCGGCGGCGGACCGAGGACACGAATGTTAAAATTGGTCATATCCACCAGACTGAGCTGGGGGTTGTCATCCCACGACTTGACCACCACCTGGTAGGGCTGTGCCCTGACATGCAGACAGGAGGTGCGCCACGCAAACAACGACCTGTTGTAACCCGTGTCTGCCGCTATCCGCGTAAACGTAGCCCTGGGATCCTTCACGACAAAAGGCCCGCCGTATGCCGCCTGAAACACCGAGTCCATGTCCACATCCGTGCTGACCACCTCCACACTGACCGAGTCGCCCGCCATCACACACATATCCGGCACCGGCTGGTTCACCGGCGCATGGTTGTCGGTGTTATAGACATTCACCTGCATGTCGCGCTCAATATTTCCGATCTTGATGCCGTCACGCCACTCACTGATGTTGATGGCCAGATTGTATATCCCGCTGTCCTCAGGCGCATCCCATATCAGATCACCCGTGACAGGATTTACATACAGCGTATCACTGGCGGGAGGAAAAGTATATCCCTCGATCGGCTCGCCGTTCTCTTTGCGGCAGACGGTCAGACTGTAAGAGAGACTGTCGCCGTCCGGATCATAAGCCGAAGGGTTGTGTATGAAAATATGCCCTACGGCCGCCTTGTCAAAAGGCGGATTCAGCAACACCGGCGTGCTGTTCAACCCCAGCGCGGGATTGATCATCAGTACCGTCTGTACCGAAAAGATCACATTGACCGAGTTGGGAATGTTCTTCACCCCGAAATTACGGTTAGGGTCCTGAACAACGATCTTATACACCCCCGGGCCCGGGTAGGTGTGACGCGCGATATAGGTGTTCTTTCTGTAATAATTCGGCAGCTCAATTTTGCTCACCCGGTTGACCACAGAGGTGGTATTATCCCCCCACTGGAACTCCAGCTGCGGCCGGTCGGCCATGCTCAGGGTATAGGTGAAAGTGGTGAGCGTAACCTCATAGGTGAATTCGGAGATTTGCCTGCAGGTGATCTCCCCGGCTCTGTTGTGCGTGGCATGCGCCGGCAACATCACGATCATCAGCCCGGCAGCCGCCAGCATCCTTCTGATTCCTCTCATTAGCCCCAAAGCCCCCTTCATTTTCAAATTCTTCACGAAGTTACAACTTTTTTCAATTCAGTGTCAGATTTATTTCATAACGCCGGGTGTTCAGAGACAGGCCTTTCTCATACTCCCCGTACTTGAAGATCACCAGATCGGTCTGGTCGCCATACATGTCCATCATCACCGTATTGTATATATAAATCCGGTGTACCGGCTCCTTCCACTCCCCCTTAAAATAGAGCCAGATGGCCGTTTCATTGATCTTTTTGTGATCATACTCCAGGTTGATCTCCCGGTCGCCGTTGACGACAAACCTGAAGTTTTCCTTTATATATTTGTCGAGATACTTTTTTTCTTCCGGATTCTCGCCCGGTTTTTCTAATTTTAGCCCCACATTATATTTTTCCGCTATGACCTTCTCCAGATCATCCCAGAATATCTTGAAAGAAACAGTGAACTGCTGCTGCTCATCCCGGTATTCTATGGATGTCAACGCCACATGGACAGGATGTGCCGGCGGCAGAAAACAGAGAAAAAAAACCATCATAAAGTTTAATACAGACATCATCTAATTATTTATCTCATTATGAACCTTTTCTCCTTATACCTCAATCTCGGCATCCATCACATCATCAATTTCGAAGCCTACGATCATATTCTCTTTATCATCACCCTGGTGGCCGTCTATCAGCTGAAACACTGGAAAAAGATCATCATCCTGGTGACGGCCTTCACCATCGGACATACCACCACGCTGGCACTGGCCACCCTGCATATCATCAATGTGCCTTCCGCCCTGATCGAATTCCTCATCGCCGTAACCATTTTTCTTACCGCCATATCAAACTTACTGCAAAAATCGGACAAATTCAGTCCGAAAGTACATCTTTTTAAGTATTCGCTGGCATTATTTTTCGGGTTGATCCACGGACTGGGCTTTTCCAACTACCTGCGATCGCTCCTCGGCACCGAATCCTCCATCCTCGTGCCGCTTTTTTCGTTCAACCTGGGGGTGGAGATCGGCCAGCTCGGTATCGTAACGCTGATTATCTTCTTAAATTACCTGCTTGTCAATATATTTTCCGTAAAACAGCACGACTGGAAACTGGTGCTCACCGGCGCCGGCATGGGCGTCTCTATCATCCTGATGGGCAGCCGCTGGCCCTGAGGAACGATGAACGATGAAGGATGAATGTTGAAGCTCGAAGGT
>CAZYPI010000085.1:0-6617 GCA_964649335.1 uncultured Rikenellaceae bacterium
CGGGAAGAAGAGACAATAATTTTTCCGTGAGCCGGCGGTAGTCTGTGACGATCTCCTCCACCTCCAGCAACCGCCGCTCAAACCGTGCCGCCGGCAGCTTGTGACAGTTGGCCGTCACCTCCCCGCTCTCCCTGAGGATATACACACGGGCCGTGCCGAAGGTGAGAAAAAGAAAACGGGCCTCTTTCAGAAAGGCAACCGCCTGTTCATAATGCCGGTTGATTTTCTCCAGGCACGCAGCAGCCTCCACATCAGAGAATGAGGTATCGTGCATGAAACTGAACCACAATCCCTTCTCATGGGACAGTTCTTCTTGAGTATAGAGCCTTTCTTCCAGGAGACGTTCCAGCGTCTTTTGTATGGAAACGGGATTATACAGAACCCCCGACGGATTGATGAGAACGGGCAATTTGAAAGAAGCCGCCTTCCCGCCGATCTCCGCAGAGAAACACGACCCCAGAAACAGGGCCGGTGTCTGATAGCTCATCCGCTCTTCAAACGGCTCCGGCACCACCACCGTACGAAAAATATCCTGCATATATTCTTTTGCCTTTTGCCTTTTGCCTTTTGCCTTTTGCCTTTAGCCTTTAGCCTTTAGCCTTTAATCTCCCTTCCATCCACCCATAAATATACTTAAACACTTCTTCCCGTTCCGGTTCATGATGGGTTTCGTGGTAGAGGCCGTCGAATATCTTCAGGGTCACATCCTCCCCTTTCACTTTTTCGGTAAACTCCCGGCTGGCCTCCGGGTCTATGATCGGGTCGGCCGAGCCGTGGATCACCAGCAGGGGCACATTCACCTCTCCCCCTTCGGAGTAAAGTTTTTTGCCCATATCATGAATCTCGAAAAACAGTTTAAGTGAGATAAAATCATGGTTCAACGGATCTTCCATATATTTTCCGACCTCTTCTTTATCGTGAGATATTCCGTTGGCATCAAGGTTAGTGTGTAATGTCCATCCGGGAGCCATTTTCATGATACCGCGCATAATTCCTTTGACGATTCCCGGGAACTCGCGTGTTGTCCGCAGCCAGGGAGCGGTAGCGATCACGCCGTTCACATTCAGTTTTCTGCGTACGGCATATCCCAGCACCTGGTTGCCGCCCATACTGTGGCCGTACAAGAACAACGGAATCCCCGGAAAGTATTCGCGGGCTCTTTGCAGAACCACATCCAGGTCTTCCATCAGACGCAGATAAGAGGGGGTATGCCCCCGTTTTCCGTCCGAGCGGCCATGGCCGCGCAGGTCATAGGTGACGACAGCCACCCCTTTTTCAACAAAACGCGCCGCCCAGGGTTCGTAACGGGAGGAATGCTCTCCGTGGCCGTGGACCAGGCATATCACCGCTTTCGTTTTCTCTTCCGGTGCCCAGTACTGACCAAAAAGGTTCAATTTGTCCACACTCTTTAATGTAAATTCCTTGTGTACCATTTTCTTTATTTTTTTTCAAAAATCTTGTCTGGCAATAATTTTGATCTTAACTTTGAAAACCAACCATTAAAAGTACGAAAATGCAGCAAGTAATACAAATCAGTACGCCTGATCACAACGGTCTCTATGACATCACCGCCGAGGTGAAAAGGGTGGTGGCAGCCAGCGGCGTGCGTCATGGCCTGGTGAATGTGTATGCACAGGGAGCCACCGCCGGCATCATGATCCAGGAAAACTGGGACTTGTCGGTACAGAACGACGTCATCACCCTGCTGCGCAAGCTGATCCCCGCCGGCGTGTGGGAACATGACCGCCAGGACAACAACGGTGACGCCCACCTGAAAGCCGGCCTGGTAGGGCCCCAGGAGACCATCCCCGTCGTCAACGGCGAAATGGGACTCTCCACCTGGCAGAATATCTTCTTCTGCGAATTCGACGGCCCCCGCAGCCAACGGCAGATACTGGTGACGGTGATCAGGGATGAGGATGCCTAGCATGGTTCATTGATAATGTACACCGTAGAGACGCATGATCATGCGTCTCTACGAATAGGGTTAAAAAAAATAATGTTTTTATCCTGATTTTTCGTAATTTTAAAAGTCGCAAAAAAACCGGGATCATGAACCATTTAATAAAAACAGCGGTTTTTCTACTGATCCAGGTGTTAACCATTACATCCTGTAAATCTCAAAACCGTACGAACATGAACCAACAAAGTCAGACCTTTCATAACCGTCAGCCTGCCGTTGCGGGGAGTTTCTACCCTTCCGATCCGGCAGAGCTCAGTACCATGCTGAAAGAGTTTTTTGACAAGGCTCCCGTGGCAAAACACACGGGGCAGATTATGGCAGTGATCTCTCCCCATGCCGGGTATGTTTTCTCCGGCCCCGTGGCTGCCGCCTCTTACCGGCAGCTTCCCCGCGACAAAGCGTATGACCGCATCTTCCTGATCGGCACCAGCCATTATGTGCGTCTGCACGGTGCTTCCATTTATAACATCGGCAACTACGAGACCCCGTTGGGCGAGGTGAAGGTGGATACGGCCCTGGCCACACAACTGATCGAAGAGTATTCTTTCTTTGAGTTTTACCCTGCCGCCCACAGCCAGGAGCACTCGCTGGAGGTACAACTGCCGTTTTTGCAGTACTGGCTGAAAAAAGAGATCCGGATCGTTCCCATCATCATCGGCTCGCAGGAACCGGCCATGGCTAAAAAGATCGCCAAAGCGCTGGCGCCGTTTTTCAAACCGGGCAACCTGTTTGTCATCAGCACCGACCTCTCGCACTATCCCACCTACGATCATGCCCGCGTGGCCGATGAGCACACCCTCGAAGCCGTGGTCAGCGGGAAGCCCAAAGAATTACTCAAAGCGCTGCGCGATAATGAAGCACGCGGCTACCCCAACCTGCTCACCAGTATGTGCGGCTGGCCCGGGGTGCTGACGCTGATGGATATCACCGAAGGCAGAAAAGACATTCATTATCACAAGGTGCTGTACATGAACTCCGGAGACACGCCCCGTTACGGCGACCACAGCCGCGTGGTGGGATACGGCTCGGTCATCGTCACCAAAGATACCGGGGACGATCCCGGGGAAGAGGAGTACCTCACCCGTGAAGACAAGATCAACCTGCTGAAGATCGCGCGGCAGACCCTGGAGGAGAAGATCAAGCACGGCCGGCTGCCGGAGATAGACACCTCCGGCTTTTCGAAAACGCTTCTTGAACCTGCCGGGGCTTTCGTCACCCTGCACACCGCCGGTGGGCAGCTCAGGGGATGTATCGGCCGTTTTCAGCCCGACGAGCCCCTTTACCTGGTAGTGCGTGATATGGCCGTGGCCGCCGCCCTGCAGGACTACCGCTTTCCGCCGGTCACCCCCGGAGAGGTGGATGACCTGGATATAGAAATATCCGTGCTCACCCCCCTGAAACGAATCCACTCCATCGACGAATTCAAACTGGGCCGGGACGGCATCTATATGGTCAAAGGCGGCCGCTCCGGCACCTTCCTGCCGCAGGTGGCCGACGAGACCCGCTGGAACAAAGAGGAATTCCTGGGCCACTGCGCCCGCGACAAAGCCGGTATCGGCTGGGACGGCTGGAAAAATGCAGAACTGTACACCTACCGGGCCATCGTTTTCTCGGAAAAGGAATTCCGGAAACAATGAAACGGAAACAACAGCCTTCCCGTCAAAAAAACAGAAATATTGTCACCCCGTGTCACCTGTAATATGATGGCACAGTAATTGCCGTTTCCGTAATTGTTTATACTTATTCAAAAACTATAAGTAATATGGTAAAGCTCACACTAAAAAACCTTAAGGAGATTAAAGACGAGATCAGCCGCGATGAATTCAAAAACAGCTGGGAAGGAAAAAGGAAATATGTGGAAGAATATTTTAAAAACTATGATAAACCCCTCACATTGGAAGTTATTGTTAACAACGACGGAAAAGTATACAAAGTCAGCGTATCCCTCAATCTGAAGAGCAAAAAACTTCTGCATGCCGAAGAAGATAAAGATCTGATGAAAGCCACCTCCCGGCTGTTTTCCGAGTTCAGAAAACAGATGAAAAAACAAAAAGAGCTGGAACGCAAGGATTATCTTTACAAAAGAAAACGTTAAACACCGTTATTTCCTCTCTTTTATGTAAATTTGGGTTCGCTCATTACCTTCTCAGGTCATGACAGGAACCTACCACATATGGCCGATAACGATTGGTCTGATTGTCGCTTATCTCTTCAGCCTGGCAGCCATGCGCCTGGGCATCTACCGGCTGGCCGGCCACCGTCGTTTCTGGAATGTGCTGCTGCTGCTCAATTTTCTGGCCACCGCCCTGATAGGCATGCTGCTGACCTTTCAGGTGAACTATAAATTTCCGCTGCGGGGAGAAGACACCTGGATGCTTATCCACGTGGACACCGGCATTGCCATGACGGTCATCGGACTCTTTCATCTGGGCTGGCATATCTGGTTCTACACCGCCATTTTTCACCGGAAAAAAAAGAGCCGCGCAAAAACCTCCGCCCCGGCCATGACGGCAGGAGCAGCCCCAGCGCCCCTGTCTCCGGCAACGATCACCCCGGAAAAAACGGACATCCTGCCGGTGCTGGCGCTGGGCTTCACCGCCATGATCACACAACTGGTGCTGCTGCGGGCCTTCGTCTCGGTGTTCCAGGGCAACGAGCTGGTACTGGGCATTATTCTCGGCAACTGGATGCTGCTCACCGGTCTGGGAGCCCGCCTGGGGCGGGCAGCGCCCCGCATGAAAGCCCCCGGCCATTTCCTTTTCTCCGGCCTGCTCTGGCTGGGAAGCCTGCCGCTGCTCACCCTTTTTCTCCTTTTCTTTTTGAAAAACATCGTTTTTATCCCCGGCTCCCTCACCGGCTTGTTCGCCATTTTTGCTTCCTCGCTGGTGCTTTTGTTCCCTTTTTGTTTTCTGGCCGGATATGCCTTTTCTTTCTACACCTGGCAATTGTCCGGGAAATACAAAGCCAACCTCACGGCCCGCACCTACGCCTGGGAGTCTTTCGGCAGCCTGGCCGGAGGGTTCCTCTTCAGCTTCATCCTGGTATTCCTTCTGAAACCTTTCTCAACCCTGGGCGTCGTCCTGCTGGCCGACACCGTCGTGACAGGCATCACGGCGAAAAAAAGAGACCTCCTCCGTAAAAACATCCCATGGCTGATAATCTCTTCTCTGGCAACCCTTGCCATATTTCTGCTACCGGTGGATCTTTTCAGCCTGCACTTTCTTTATCCCAACCAGCAGATCCTGGCACATCGCGAGACCCCTTTCGGCAGTCTGGTGGTCAGCAAAACAGGCGACCAGCTCAACCTGTATGAGAACCATGTGCTGGTAGCCAACACCCTGAACCCCACGGAGAATGAAGAAGATGTGCATCATGCCATGCTGCAGCGGGAAAAACCGCAGAAGGTGCTGCTGATCTCGGGAGGAATCTCCGGCACCCTGGATGAGATACTCAAATACCCCGTAAAGCGTATCGACTATGTGGAGATCAACCCCCGGATCATCCGGCTGGCAAAGCAATATTTCCATCTGCCGGACAACCCGGCCCTCAACATCATCATCCGCGATGCCCGGCGCTACGTCCCTGTCTGCAAAAAGAAGTATGATGTGGTGCTGGTCAACGTGCCGCCGCCGCTGACAGCACAGATCAACCGATATTATACCGTGGATTTTTTCCGGGCCCTGAAAAAAACACTCACTGCCGGCGGGGTGGTCTCACTGCGCCTGCCGGCATCGCCCAACTACCTCGGCCGGCAGGAAACCGACATCACCGGACTGCTTTATGCCTCCCTGAAAAAGGTCTTTCCGCAGGTGGTGATCATCCCGGGCGAAAAGAACTACTTCCTCGCCTCGGACAGGCCGCTGAGCCTGAAGATCGCCGGGCTGGTACAACAAAGAGGCATTCAAAATCAATATGTCTCTCCCTATTACATCCAGGACGACCTCCTGCAGATGCGCAATGAGCAGATCATGTCGCAGCTCTCCACACCCAAAAAGCTGAATATGGATATGAATCCCGTAGCATATTTTCATGAGATCTCATTGTGGCTGAGTTATTTTCGCTTCAAAACAAAACTCCTTTTCATACTGCTGAGCCTGCTCTTCCTGATCATTATTCTCCGTTCCCGTCCTGTTTCTCTCGGTATTTTCACCGGCGGGCTGGCAGCCTCTTCCCTGGAGATCCTGCTTCTGTTTGCTTTTCAGATCCTCTATGGTTATGTCTATCTGATGACCGGCGTGATCATCACCGTTTTTATGACCGGGATAGCATGGGGGGCTCTCACGAAAAGATTCTTCTCCGGCCGCCCCCCTCTGAAGAACTTCATACACCTTGAGCTGCTGCTGGCCGCGGCTGCTCTGCTGCTGCCCGTGATGATCCTTTTGCTGAAGTCTTTGGCCCGGCTCCCCCTGGTGGGACAGGCACTACTCATACTCTATACTTTTGTATTTGCTTTTCTGACAGGGAAACTATTCAACCTGGGCAGCCACATACAACCGGGCGATGTCTCACAGGTCTCTTCGTCCCTCTACAGTGCCGATCTGGCCGGCGGCGCCCTGGGAGCCCTGGCAGTGTCGGCCCTCCTGCTGCCGCTGGCCGGCATCACCGGCACTGCCCTCATCACCGCCGGCGCCTGCCTCCTGGCAGCAGGGTATCT
>CAZYPI010000085.1:6717-11039 GCA_964649335.1 uncultured Rikenellaceae bacterium
AATGAGATACGGGAGAAAAGACCTGTACGGGTGAATAATAAATCCATATTTTTTATAACTTGTGAAAAATGCGAAAGGACATTTTTACGTTATACGTGAGGAGGAAAGGATCATGGGCACAGGTAAGAGAAAGATCAGCAAAAGAGAGTTTCTCAAACTCAGTCTGGCCGGGGCCGGAGGCATGATATATACTGCAAAAGGACTGGCCGTCAAGCCGTTCTTGCCCGACGGCGAGGTCAAACTGTGGAAATGGAGCAAGGAGGCCATGTATCAGATCGAGACACCGCGCGGGGTACGTTGCCAGATCTGTCCCAACGAATGCACCCTCAAGGAGGGCGAGTGGAGCGACTGCCGCAACCGCGTTAACGTCGGCGGCAAGCTGTACACCATGGCTTACGGCAACCCCTGCGCCGTGCATGTGGACCCGGTGGAGAAGAAGCCCCTCAACCATTTCCTGCCGGGCAGCCGCGCTTTCTCCATCGCCACCGCCGGCTGCAACCTGGCCTGCCTCAACTGCCAGAATTGGACCATCTCACAGAAATCTCCCAAAGAAACACGTAACTTCGACATGATGCCCGACAAGGTGGTGGAGAACGCTATCAAATATAAATGCGAGTCCGTCGCCTACACCTACTCCGAGCCCATCACCTTTTACGAATATACCCTCGACACTTCCAAACTGGCCCGCCGGGCCGGACTGAAGAACATACTGGTTTCGGCAGGATATATCAATGAGGAGCCGCTGAGAGAGCTGTGCAAATATATTGATGCGGCCAATATAGACCTGAAATCGTTCAGCGACAAGATTTACACCAAACTGAACGCCGGCAAGCTGCAGCCTATCCTCGACGGACTAAAGATCTTCCACGAGGAGGGCGTGTGGCTGGAGATCACCAACCTGATCGTCCCGGGATGGACCGACGACTTCGACATGATCAAACGCATGTGCGACTGGCTGTATGACAACGATCTCTACAACTGCCCCCTGCACTTCTCAAGATTCTATCCCCAGTACAAGCTGACCCAACTGCCGCCCACGCCGGTGTCCACCCTCCGCAAAGCCCGTGAGATCGCCCTGGCGGCCGGCATCAAATTCGTGTATATCGGCAATGTCCCGGGCAGCGATGCGGAAAACACCTGGTGCCCCAAATGCCACAAGCTGCTGATAGAACGCAAAGGCTACACCATCACCCAAAACCACATCAAAAACGGCAAATGCGAATATTGCGGCGAGCCGATCCCCGGCGTGTGGGAGTAAACCACAAACGCGCCGCAGGCGCAACAAACCACAAACCTACCTCTGCCTTAAAGCATTTCTTTTCATCCTTTTCAGGCCTGTCCGCATCACGGGGGTGCCGGCGAAGAGCTTTTCGAACTCCTCCTCCGTCATCTTTTCCCAGTCATCGCGGGTGAGGGTGAGTCTTTTCTCGTCCGGCAGAAATTCCGGCGTGCGGTGAGGCCGCGCCTTGCGGTTCCAGGGGCACACCTCCTGGCAGATATCGCATCCGAAGATCCGGTTTCGCAGCGTGGCTGGCGCCTGCGGCGGGAAGCGTTCTCCTTTGTATTCTATGTTCCAGTAGGAAAGGCAGCGGGTAGCATCCACGGTGCGGCCGGAGAGAATGGCGCCGGTGGGGCAGGCCTCCACACAACGGGTACAGGTGCCACAGTAATCCTTTACTTCGGGAACATCATACGCCAGCTCCAGATCGGTGATCAGCTCTCCGATAAAGAAGTAAGAGCCGCTTCTTCGGGTGATCAGCAGGCTGTTGCGGCCGGTCCATCCCAGTCCGGCACGCTGCGCCCAGGCCCGCTCCAAGACGGGTGCCGAATCGACAAAAACACGCCCCTGCGCCGGCGCCAGCTCGTCGTTGACCCACGCCAGCAGCTGTTTCAACTTCCTGCGCATCACCCGGTGATAGTCCCGCCCCAGGGCATACCGGGAGATCCGGGGAATCTCCTCTCCGGGCCGTTCATAATATTTCTCCGGGTAATAGTTCAGCAGCACCACCACGATGCTTTTGCTGCCGGGGACCAGCCGGGTGGGGTCGGCCCGTTTCTCCGTGTTGCGGGCCATATAGTCCATCTCCCCGTGATACCCGGCGGCCAGCCAGGCCAGCAGGCGGGCCCGCTCTTCCGCCAGCGGCGCGGCACGCACGATGCCGCAGGCGTCAAAACCCAACGCCAACGCCCGGTCTTTTATCCGCTCCGACAACTCTTCCCGTGAAAACATGAATACAAGATAATAGAATATTGCCGTAAATTCCAAACCGGAGTCAGGCCCGGACGCGAACAACAAAAACCACGAACCTCCTAAACTGTAAATCCCGGAAAACGGCTCCGCCAAAACATGCAGGCATCAGGAAGGAAGGGAACAGTATAAGGGGGGAAAATCCCAATAAAAGTATTATATTTGTGTCCGTATTGTGAGCTCAATACTCACTAAAAAGACATGAAAAAAAATATTTCATACAGGTCATCCGATTTTCTGAATGCTTTGATTAGCCGGAAAAAAGATTTTTTCACACTAAAAGAAGCGACGGAAATACTTTCAGGCAGGGATTATGCAACCGTTAGAAAACTGCTCAGTGACATGACTAAAAGAGGGCTTATAATGCGAATCAAGGACGGTTTATATCATCGCATTCCTTATGAACAACAACCAGAACAATACTTTCCCAACTGGCACCTGACGGCAGAAGCAATAGCCCGTCCGAGGGAATATTACATAGGATTTTACAGCGCCCTGGATATGCATGGTTTGATTACACAACCATCCCTGGTTGAACAAGTGGTAACATGGGAAAGAGTAAAACCTAAAATACAACGGGTAAAAAACATTCGTTTTGAATTCATCACATTAAACAAAGTCCGGTTTTTTGGCTATAAAAAACACTGGATTGATGATTTTCATAAAGTTAACTGCAGCGATCTTGAAAAAACCTTTCTGGATTGCCTGTATAAACCGGATTATGCCGGAGGGATCACTGAAATAACCAAAGCTCTTTATAAATCCAAGGAAATGCTTCATCTCAACAGATTTCAGGATTATCTCGAAAGATTCAATACCCAGGTAGTATATAAGCGCTTGGGGTTCCTCATTGATCAACTCAACTTATTCCCGGAATTGCAGGATTTTATAAAGGAACATATAACCCCTTCTTATGCACCACTGGATCCTGCCCTTAACAAGCAGGGACATTATAGCTCAAGGTGGGGCATCATAGACAATATTGATGTTAAAACGGTGATTGCTTCTTTAACAACATAAAATTTGATACTACCGGGAGAAATACAATCCATAGCCGGAAAAAAAGGAGTCCGGGATACCCAAATTGAAAAAGATTATGTGATCTCCTGGGTGATCTGTGGTATATCAAAGAATCCGTTTCTGAAGGAGAATCTGGTCTTCAAAGGCGGAACAGTATTAAAAAAGGTTTACTTCCCCGATTATCGTTTTTCGGAAGATCTGGACTTTTCATTCAAAGGTAAAAAATTCGACATTGAAACTATAAAGGCCGCTTTTCATGAATTATCAATATGGGTATATGAGGAGACCCGGATATCCCTTTCGATAAAAAATGAGACACAACACGAAACCGGAAATTTTAATTTTTTTCTTTCCTATACCGGCCCTTTGGGCGGAGCGGGAACCAATAAAGATATTAAAGTTGATATCAGCCGGGACGAATTGATCTACTATGCACCCAAAGAAAAACAGGTCATTAACGCATATTCCGATCTTAGACAAAAAAAATACAGCATACTCTGTTATTCTCCCGGTGAAGTAATTGCTGAAAAGATGCGATCCATTATGCAACGAACAACTCCAAGGGATATGTATGACCTCTGGTACTTATTTGAAACAGAAGGACATAATATTGAGGATCATATCTTTGCCTTTCAGGAAAAGGCAAAGTACAAAGGATATAATCCAAATGAATTGATCCGGGTGATTGAACAAAAGAAAAAAATCTTTGCACAGCACTGGAATAAACACCTGACAAACCAAATAACAGAAATACCGGATTTCAATGAGGTATGGCGGGAGTTAGGAAAGCATTGGAGGAAATTCCAGAAATTTATTACATAAAAAACAAAAATAACTTCCCCATCGCATAAAAACCAGATTCAGAACTCCTGACTCAACGTAAACAATTTGTCGCAATTTCTATTTTTTGTAAAAATTTTGTGCTTTCGGCCTTGAACTCATAAATACTGCTATTGGGCCACCAAGGCACAAAGGCACTAAGATACACCAAGGATTACAATTCCTGTGTTTAATATTGCTTGGTGTTACTTGGAGTCTTGGAGTCTTGGTGGCT
>CAZYPI010000086.1:0-11005 GCA_964649335.1 uncultured Rikenellaceae bacterium
TTGTTCGGCAGGGAGATCACTCCCAATCATCATAAACTGGCGGAAGAGTTTGTCCTTTTCGACAATTTCTACGTGGATGCCGAAGTAAGTGCCGACGGCCATGAATGGTCCACGGCCGCAGTAGCCAGCGACTTTGTGGAAAAGACCTGGCCGGCCACCTATTCGGGCCGCGGTAGGGGTTATCCCTCCGAAGGCAATTATCCCATCGCCTCTCCCACCACCGGATATATCTGGGATAGAGCGGCAGAAAAAGGCATTTCTTACAGAAGTTATGCAGAATTCATTCATATCGGACGGGACAGCACCGGGCGGGAAGTGTATAAGACCTCCATGAAAGCTCTCCGGGGGCATTATGACACCCTGTACCGTCCCTGGGACCTGAACTATCCCGACACCCTGCGTGCTGCAGAGTTTATCCGGGAGCTGCACGAGTATGAGAAAACCGGCGACTGGCCGGCGCTGATGATTATGCGCCTGCCAAACGATCATACCTACGGAACCTCAGAAGGAAAACACGCCCCCCGCTCGATGGTAGCGGAGAACGACCTGGCCCTGGGCATGGTGGTGGATGCTGTCTCTCACAGCCGCTTCTGGAAAGAAACGGCCATCTTCGTGCTGGAAGACGACGCCCAGAACGGCCCCGACCATGTAGATGCCCACCGCTCTTTTCTGCTGGTGGCCTCCCCCTATGCCCGCCGTGAATGGGTGGATCATAATATGTACAGCACCGTCAGCGTACTGAGAACCATTGAGCTGATCCTGGGTCTCGACCCCATGAGCCAGTTCGATGCCGCCTCCTTCCCGCTGACAACGGCCTTCACCGACGAACCCGACACCACCCCCTACAACTATCTCCGGAATAGCTGGCCCACGGACCGGATCAACGGGGAAGACGCATACGGGTCTAAAGTATCGGCTCTCATGGATTGGGATGAAGAGGATGAAACACCGGAACAACCCCTCAACAAGATCCTCTGGAAATCCATCAAAGGGAAAGATTCTCCCATGCCGCCCGTCAACAGCATGAGATACACACAATTATTCAGGAATAATATTGAATAATATCATAAAAAGAACAGGGCCGCAAACAATGGCGACCCTGTTCTTTTTGTGTTTCACTATTTAGAATATCAGTTTCCAGTCTGCCGGCTTTTCCCCTCCTTTCAGGGTCACCTGCAACAGGTTCCCGTCCGTTTTTTGTGACACTATTTCCGTATTGGCTTCAGCTTTGGAAAAGGCCATACCGTCCGGTACATATACATAAAGGGTATATTCCGCCCCGGGTACGGTCTGCGAGGTGCCGGTGAGGGTTTTCTTACCGGCATCCCACACGCATGATTTTATGCTGTATGCCCCCGAAAGATGACGGGAGGTGGCCATCACCTGCGGATTACCGTTGGGGGATTTGATCACCAGAGCACGGACACCGTGTGTGGGGATATCCAGGGTAACACTGCCTGTGAAGGTACCCAACAGTTCTTTCGACCAATAGTCAAACAGAACATACTCTTTCTCCGGCGCCAGTCCCAGGTCTTCGGTAAAATCCAGCGTTTTCGTACCGGGTTGGTCGTCCCAGTTATAGAGAGCCACCACATCATAGGCTCCGGTGACGGCATTCACTTTCATATCCAGGGCCTTTGGAAAAGATGCCGGCTGCGGGCGTACTACCGGTTCGCAGCGATAAGGATAGAGGTCTATGGCATGAATGGGCAGGGCCGGCATGGTCTGCTTGTACAGCACAAGGCGTTCGGGGGGCAGTTTGGTGGCAATCTTTTGATGGATGGAGCTTCTGAACCGCTTTTTCGGCGGGGGATCATCCATAAAATCGCTGGCGATATATGCCTGCCCCGACAAAGAGATGGTCGTGGCAATGGTTTGGGCCTCTTCCATCGTCAGCGGGGATCTGAGCTGCACATCATCGGGGTCGGACCACCAGCAGATGCCGTTCAGATAGTTGGCACCGAAGAGCGATTTGAAAAAGGTCTGCATGGACATTCCATTTCCTTTCGGGGGATACCACACAGCCAGGTCATCCCCGCCGGTGCGGGAACCGTCGAAGAGGCCGAAGCCGCAGCCCACCTCGTGCATGGCACATCCCAGCAGATAGTTGTCATCGCCCATGATCTCGCGGATCACCATCAGCACATCCCGGTAAACCGTGCGGCTGTCACGGGTCGAGTCAAAAGCATGGCTTTTGTTCTTCTCATAATAGTCCATCCAGGTACCCCAGCCGCCGGCTTTCAGATATTTCAGCCCCCAGCTGTTGACCAGGGTGTCAAACATAGGCATCAGATGTTTTTTTGTCACCTCCGGATTGGTATAATCCAGCCTGACTACCGTGCGGTCGGCCGTACAACAGGCGCCCGAGAGATTTCCGTTTTTGTCGCGCAGGAAAAAATTTTCGGGATATTTATCCGCCATGGCCGGTTTGGCATAGTTGGCTCCGTAAGCGTTCAGCCACAGTCCCGGTTTCAATCCCTTGTCCAGGATATATTTAAACAGCCATTTCCCCCCGTGCGGAAAAGCTTCTTTATTCCAGTCGAGGTAGTTGGCTTCTTCTCCGCGGGTGTAACAGGCATCCAACTGTACATATTCCAGACCGTAAGGTTTGAGTAACCGTGCCAGGGCATCGGTTTCTTTCACCATATCCGCCTCGGTGGCCGTCATATAATAACAATACCAGCTGCTCCAGCCCGTCGGTGCAGCCGGAAAATGATCAGGGATCGGTTTATAGACAGGCACAAATTCCGTTTTCCGGTATTTGGCCAGACCGACTTCTTTGTTATAGTATTCCGGCACCAGGGTGATACCTGCGCCTTCGCCCGCCGGGAAGGTTACCTGCATGATTTCGGCATTCTCTTCATTCCGGAGGAGCTTGCTGTTGTCCGGAAAACGTATCAGAATATCCGTCTGGCGGTCAAACAAACAATGTATATCTTGTGCCGTCACCAGACCGAGGGCCGTGTACATCACGCCGTTGTCCTGATCCTTGGTCCGGGCGGCAATACGCGTTGCCGGCGCGGGTGCCGCACCCGTCAGTACCCCTTTGCCTGAAGAACAACGGATCTGCAGCACCTCCGGGGCGGCTGTAAAAGTCCACTCAACAGGTGAATCTCCGGACGTTTTGACCGTCAACAGGTTATCCCGCACCTGCACCGACCATCCCGTCAGTGGCACCGGATTGCCTGCATCATCCGGCACCGCCAGGTGTACCTCTCCCAGCACGGTGCCGAGAGAGTCATGACCGATATTCAGTGTGCTCTTTTCTTTGTTGACGGTCACCTGCCATCCGTTCCGGTCCAGATTGCCGGAAGAACAGGCCGTGAAACCGGCCAGCAGAAAAACCAGCATTACGCCGGAAAGAAATTTATCTGTTTTTCTCATTTTAAAATATCTTTAATGGTTAATACCGGAAATATCGCTCATAAAATTAAAAAAATAATCACACTCCGTACATAAATAACTGAAACATACACTTCCGATCCCGGAGACCTTAATGTTTGGCCCCGGTGAGTTCCTTTTCGATCTGTTCCAGCGTCTTTCCTTTGGTCTCCACCAGTTTTTTTCTGATAAAGAGGAATCCGGCCACGCTGATGGCGGCAAACAGCCAGAAGCTGCCGGAGGCATGTATGGCTTTGTTGACGGCCGGGAAAGAGTACGCCAGGACAGCATTGGCGCTCCATAGGGCGAAGGTGGCGACGGCCATGGCTGCGCCGCGCACCCTGTTGGGAAATATCTCCGAGAGCACCACCCACGTCACCGGGGCCAGGGTCATAGCGTAGGCGGCGATGGCCAGTACCACCAGAATCAGCAGGGGCAGTCCCTGTACGCCGGCGAAATACAACGTGCCCATGACGGTGTAGATAACCGCCAGGCTGCCGGCGCCGGCCAGCATGAGCGTTTTCCTGCCTATCCTGTCCACCAGGGCCATGGCCACAAAGGTAAAGACCAGGTTGACGCTGCCTGTCACCACAATATTGAACAACATATCCGAGACCGAATATCCGGCAGCGGTAAATATCTCTTCGGCATACATAAAGATCACGTTGATGCCGCACCACTGCTGAAAGACAGCCAGCACCACACCGACAAGGACGATGGGGGGGATCCCCGGTGCACGCAAAGCCCGCAGACGGCTCCTGCCGCCATCCCGGCCCAGGGATTCATGGATATCGCGTATTCTCTCATCCGCATACTCTCTTCCGCCTATGCGTTCCAGGACGGGGAATGCGCGGTCATTCCTTCTCTTTTTCACCAGGAAACGGGGACTTTCGGGCACCAGCCACATCAGCATGAAAAAGAGTGCGGCAGGCAGCAGCTCGGCCCAAAACATCCATCGCCAGCCGGCTTGTCCGTTCCAGGAGTTCAGGATCATCTCCGGCGTGGCCTCTTCCGGCACGGGACGGGCTATCCGCCAGTTGACAAACTGGGCCAGCAGGATGCCGATGACAATGGTCAACTGGTTAATGGAGACAAATCTGCCCCTGATGGATGCCGGGGTTACCTCGGCAATATATACCGGCGAGAGGTTGGAGGCCAGACCGATACCGATCCCTCCAAGAATGCGGTACAGGATAAAGACGGTAAAATCATGGGCTGCTCCCGTTCCGGCAGCAGAAACAGTGAACAGAAGAGCGGAAAAGATCAGCAGGTTCTTCCGGCCATAGCGATCGGCCAGCAGTCCTGAAAGGAGCGTGCCACCAATACATCCCACCAGCGCCGAGCTGATGGCCCAGCCCTGCAGAAAAGGCATACCGGCAATGGAGAAATAAGATTCGTAAAAGGGCTTGGCCCCGCCGATCACCACCCAGTCGTAGCCAAACAGCAGACCGCCCAGGGCCGAGACCAGGGAAATAGCGGTAACGTATCTCAGATTGTAAGAGGCAGCAGAAGGATGATGTTTCATGGTGCTGGGTGCTGGATGCTGGGTGCTGGGTGCTTGTTTCTCACCATTCATCTCTTGCATCTTGATTCTTGTATCTTGTATCTTTTTTTGGTGCGGGCTTTGTCCGCCGGCCGCAGAAAATTACTTTTCCCTTATCTTCAGGCTGGCCGGTTGGAGGCCGTCGGAGGTAGCCGTGAGGGTGATGCTCCCGGGCTCCCTGCCCGCCTGCAGGATGACCAGGCATTTTCCGTTAAAAGCTTTCCGGTGGTCGGCTTTGAACGATTCCATACTGGTCTGGCAGCCGTTATCCACACCGGCAATGGAGGCTTTGCCCTCCACTTTGAACTGCACCGGGTTGTCTGCCTCCGGCACCATGACGCCGTTTTTGTCGGTGATCGTCACCGTGACAAAAGAAAGGTCTTTCCCGTCGGCATGAATGGTTGTCCGGTCGGCCTGCAGGAGGATCCGTGCCGGCGGGCCGGCAGTCTTCACCTCTGCCGTCACCTCTCTTCCGTGACGGTGTCCTGTGGCTTTCAGGGTGCCGGGAGCATAAGGCACCCTCCACAGGATATGCAGGTCGTCGCCCTGTTTGGATTTTGTCCCCAGGGACTTGCCGTTCAGGAACAGCTCCACCTCCTCACAATTGGTATAGGCCCAGACATCCACCGTATCGCCCTTTTTCCAGTTCCAGTGCGGGAAAATATGCAGCACATCCTTGTCCGTCCATTCACTCTGATACATATAATACGCATCTTTGGGAAACCCGGCGAGGTCCACAATGCCGAAATAGGAGCTGCGGGCCGGCCAGGGATAGGGTGTCGGCTCGCCCAGGTAGTCAAAACCGGTCCAGATGAACATCCCGGAGATAAAGTCATATTTCTTCACGATCTTCCAGGTCTCCTCATGCGTGGAGCCCCACGGCACACTGCAGTTATCATAGGACGAACAGGTGTAGTCCGGGTTCATGATATGATATTTTGCGATCAAGGTAGCCAGGTCCAGGTCTTTTTGATTCAGGTTTTTTCTTACGGCGGAAATCTGTTTCCACGGGGGCCACCTCCGTATGCTGTCGGAAGGCATATCGTAATGGCCGCGTGTGGCTATGGCGGAAGTGGTCTCCGAGGCGATAAACAACCCGCCGGGGAAGATCTTATGAAACTCCGTCCAGTTACCGGTATGGTAGTTATGGCCGATCAGGTCGCAGGCGCCGGAGCGGGCCAGCGAGTTATTCTCATGCTCGGGATTGTTCATGGCGGAGGTGATGGGACGGGTCGGATCGAGAGCCCTGACGATCCCGGCCAGTTCTTTGCCCAGCACCGCCCCTTCCGGCTGATGCTGCTCGGGGATCTCGTTGCCGATGCTCCAGATGATCACCGAGGGATGATTGCGGTCACGCAGGACAAAATCGGTGAGATCGCGCTTGTGCCACTGCTTAAAATAGAGATGATAATCATAAGGCCTTTTGGGTTGTTCCCACACGTCAAAGGCCTCATCCATCACCAGGAAGCCCATCCGGTCGCACAGATCCAGCAGCGCCGGCGCCGGCGGGTTGTGGGAGGTGCGTATGGCATTCACGCCCATCTCTTTCAGGATCTCCAATTGCCGCTCCAGGGCCCTGTTGTTGACAGCCGCCCCCAGCGCTCCCAGATCATGATGATTGCAGACCCCTTTGATCTTCACAGGCTCACCGTTCAGGGAAAAACCCTGCTCCGGATCAAAACGGAAAGTACGGATCCCGAACACCGTCGTATAATCATCCAAGGTCTTCCCCTCTTTCAAAATACAGGAAACGGCCTTGTATAACTGCGGGGTCTCCACCGACCACAATGCCGGCGCAGAGATTTTCATCTCCTGTGTCACGGACACCAGGTCATTTGATTCTATTTCAAAATGATCCTCCGCCACAGAGACGCGTTTTCCGCCGGGATCCAGGATAATCGTTCTGAGCTCTATTTTTTCGGCGGCGGCACCCTGGTTACGTATCTTCGTCTCCACTCTGACACGGGCATTATCGCGGGACACCGCCGGCGTAGTAACGAACGTGCCCCAGTGCTCCACATGCACCGGCCCGGTGATGGTAAGCCATACATTGCGGTAGATCCCCGAACCCGAATACCACCTCGAGGCAGGTTGTTTTTCATTGTCCACCCTGACGGCCAGCACATTTTTTTCCTGTCCGTAATGCAGATAAGGGGTCAGTTCATATTCGAAGGAGATATATCCGTAAGGCCTGTGGCCGAGCAGATGGCCGTTTAGCCATACCGTGCTGTTCATATACACTCCTTCAAACTCAACAAACACTTTCTTACCCGTATCGGACAGGGGCAGGGAAAAAGTCTTGCGGTACCATCCGATGCCGTCGGGCAGGGCGCCGCCGCCGGGGCCGGCCGGGTTGTCTTTGCTGAACTGTCCCTCCACGCTCCAGTCGTGGGGCAGGTCCAGCGTGCGCCAGGATGCATCCGCATAGCCGGGCGCCTCCGCACCGGCCGGATCGCCCAAAACAAATTTCCAGCCGGCGTCAAAATCCTGTTTTACACGGACATGATCCGGCGTGACAGAACAACTGACTGCAAATAACATGATCCCGCCCAGGAACCAATGGAAAGAAGCATGTGTTTTCATAGGTATACAGATTACAGGTTGAATTTCATATCATACCATCTCTACCCCCCTCAGTCCGGCCTCAGCCTTAGCCTCAGCCTTTATTCTTTCAAATGCAATCCGCACTCTTTCTTCTCGGGTGTTTCCCACCACCAGCGTCCCGACCGCAGGTCTTCTCCGGGTTTGACGGCGCGGGTGCAGGGCTGGCAGCCGATGCTGGGGAAGTTTTTGTCGTGGAGGGGGTTGTAAGGCACTTTGTGTTTACGGATATATTCCCACACATCTTTTTCCAGCCATTCGGTGAGGGGGTTCACTTTGATCAGGCCGTTTTTCTCATCCCATTCGACATGTTGTGTGAGTATCCGTGTGACCGACTGTTCGGTACGAAGTCCGCAGATCCAGGCATCCAGACCTTTCAGTGCCCGGGCCAGGGGTTTAAGCTTACGCACCTCACAACACAGCTTCCGGTTACTCTCACTCTGATAGAAAAGATTAATGCCGTGGCGGTTAACCATCTCCTCCACCTCTATACGATCCGGGAAATAAACCTTTATGCGGATACCGTAATGGTCGTTGGTACGTTGTATCAGATCGTATGTTTCGGGAAACAGGCGCCCCGTATCCAGGGTGAAGACCTCCACATCGGGACGGATCTTTACGGCCATATCGGTGATCACCTGGTCTTCCGCACTCATGCTGCTGGAAATGGCAACCTTGCCGTCAAAGTCATTCAGAAACCAGGAGATGATCTCTTCGGGCGACGATTTCCTGAATCTTTCATTGAGTTCCTCCGCCAGCTCTTTCATAACAAAACAAAATCATTATGTTCCAAAGATAACCCTCTCTTTGAAATCCACAAAACATTAGAAAAATTTTATAAATATCCAGCAGCTTTGATTTTCCGGGGGCTATCATATTCCTTTTCTGAACATATATCTTCGGCGTTAAATTAAATATGATTTTAAATGAGAAAATTTAACGTATATTTGAAAATCATTAATTTTTACCGGGATGACCGACGGCACAATCATGATATTCATTATCCTGTTTTCCCTTTTGTTTTTTGTGTTTTTTGTTTTCTTTTTTTACGGCCGGCATGCTTTCGCCCGTAAGTTCCTGCCTCTTCCTTCCTCCGGCACGCTGCAGCGTGTTGTTGTGGAGCGTCTCACCGGCTTCCTTCTCTTCGGGGTCATCCCCGGCACGGCGGTATTTTTTTTTCTTCCGGAAACAAGCGCCTCCTCCCTGGGGCTGGGACTGCCCGGCCGGCAGTGGCTGCTGCCCGCCCTGATCTTCTGGACCGTCCTGGTCATTTTCAACGGTCTTTTCGGCGGCAAACCGGCCACACTAAAGCATTATCCGCAGATAAGACAACTGCCCTGGGGAAAAGAACTTTTCCTAATCAACATCATTACCTGGCTCCTTTACCTGGCCGGGTATGAATTTCTCTTTCGGGGGTTGCTGGTGTTTCCTTTGCTGGACCGTTTCGGGATTGCCGGCACCGTCATCATCAACACCGTTATCTATACCCTGGCCCATTTGCACAAGGAAAAGAACGAAGTGGCCGGATCGTTTGTTTTCGGGATCCTTTTGGTGTTGATGACCGTCTATTCCGGCTCCGTCTGGCTCTCTGTCATGAGTCATCTCACCATGGCGCTTTCCAATGATTTTTTCTGCTACATCGCCCGCAGGAAGCTACAATTATCAAAAACCGGAGAAGATGCATAGCTATATTTTGAGTCGTTATCTGGTCACCGGCGGCACGGGTTTCCTGGGGCGCCGTTTGGTAGAACGGCTGGTCAGCCGCGGGCACGATGTTCATGTGCTTTCACGCGATCCCGCCAAACACACCCTGTTCACCTCACCGCAGGTGCACTTCTTCACCGGCGACATCACCTCCACAGACTCCCTACGCCTGGCGGTGAGCGGCTGCGACGGGGTGTTTCACCTGGCTGCTTATGCCAAAGGATGGGCCCCGGATGAACAAGCCTACTATGACTACAACGTGACCGGGACGGAAAACGTTCTGCGTGCCGCTGCCGAAGAAGGGGCCGGACGCATCGTCTTTTGTTCCACCGCCGGGGTCATCAATCCTTCATCGGAGATCCCTGCCGACGAAGAAACCCCGCGCACCATCCCTTATTCCACTGCTTACGAACGCTCCAAAAACGAAGCCGAACAACTGGTTAAGAAATATGTTCGTGCCGGCCGGGACATCGTAATTGTCAACCCGTCGCGGGTGTTCGGCCCCGGCCCCCTCACCGAAAGCAACTCGGTTACCCGTATCATTGACCTGTACCGCAAAGACAAATGGCATATCCTGCCCGGCAACGGGAAAAGCATCGGAAATTATGTCTATGTGGATGATGTGGCCGAAGGGATGATCCTGGCCATGGAACGAGGCCGCCGCGGAGAGCGCTATATCCTCGGCGGCGACAACCTCTCCTACCGCGACTTTTTCAAAGAGCTCAGCCAGGCTACGGGCCGCAACCCCTTCCTCTTCCCCCTGCCGTTACCCCTCATGCTCTTTATCTCCCGGATGATGATGACCGGGCATCGTCTCTTCGGCATGCGACCGCTGATCACCCCGCAGTGGGTAAAAAAATATTCCTACGACTGGAAACTTTCCTCAGGCAAAGCCATGAAAGAACTGGGATACCGTTACACTCCTTTTCCCGAAGCCGTTAAAAAAACCGTGCATTTTTTAAAAAACACGCCATGAACCCCGAGAGATACACCCTTATCACTGGTGCCGGCAAAGGGTTCGGAAAAGCCCTGGCCCGGGAATGTGCCGGCAGAGGTTTCAACCTGCTGCTGACGGCCCTGCCCGGAGAAGGACTGGCGTCATTTGCTGCTTCACTGCAGAAGGATTTCAAGATAAAAACGGACTTCCTGGAGACCGACCTGACGGAAAAAGGAGCCGTGCAAAAAGTTTACCGGTGGGTTCATGACCACCACTACACACTGAACCGGCTCATCAATAATGCAGGCCTGGGCAGCGTGGGGCCTTTCACCTCGCAGGAGGCGGATTTTTACGCAAAACAACTGGACCTGAATGTCAAGGTCACCGTTCTGATGAGCCGCCTTTTTGTCGAAGAGCTGGCCCGCGAACCGGAGAGCCGGATTCTGAACATCTCCTCGATGGCTTCTTTTTTTTCCATGCCTTACAAAGCCGTATATTCATCCAGCAAACGATTCATCAACAATTTCTCCATGGCATTGCGCGGCGAATATATCCACACCTCCCTGCGGGTCAGTGTGGCCTGCCCCGAGCCACTGATCACCAACGAACTGGTGCTGCAAAGAATTAACGACCAGGGATGGCTGGGACGCAAGGTGGCCATGAAACCGGAAGAAGCCGCCCGTAAATGTATCCGGGGCTTGCTGAAAGGAAAAACAATGATCCTGCCGGGAACAGCCTCCAAAATTGCCTTTATGTTAGAAAAAATAATCCCCCAGCCTCTGAAAGTCAAACTGGTGTCCAAACTATTCCATGACAATCCGCCCAGTTAGTTTGGGGTT
>CAZYPI010000087.1:0-10915 GCA_964649335.1 uncultured Rikenellaceae bacterium
AAAGGGTGATGATAATACCCGAGATAAACAATATGGAGAGGTATAACCTGAATTCGGGATTTCGGTAAGGTTTGGTAAACCGGCCCCGCACCATCTGCAGGTGCAGGGTGAAGTTGGTGCCGGCAAGGATCATGAAGATCATGACCACATACTGGATGTACGGGGAATAAGCGCCGATACTGGCATTCTTAGTGGAAAACCCGCCGGTGGCCACCGTGCCGAAAGAGTGGCACAGCGCATCAAACAGAGGCATCTTCCCGAGCACCAGGAAAAAAGTCTCCAGCAATACCAGCGAGATATAGATCACCCACAGCATACGGGCGGTTTCGCGCACACGCGGCCGCAGCTTGTTGACCGTCAGCCCCACCGACTCGACATTGAACAACTGCAGTCCGCCGACACCCAGAAAAGGAAGGATGGCGATGAACATGATCAGGATGCCCAGGCCGCCGATAAGATGGGTCAGACTGCGCCAGAAAAGAATGCCGTGCGGAAGACTTTCAATGTCTGTAATGATGGAGGCCCCGGTGGTGGTGAATCCGGAGATCGACTCAAAAAAAGCATCCGAATAATGGGGGACGTATTGTCCGAGGAAATAAGGAAGTGCCCCGAAGGCCGAAAAAACGATCCATACCACCGGAACAATGATATAAGCCTCCCGTTTCCCGATCTCCTGCTCCCTGGCCCGGCTCAATAACCACACGATGGTGCCGGCAACAAAAGTGATAGCAAACGCCAGCAGGTTGGTGAGCAGATCCTGCTCATGGTAGATCACCGAAATCAACACGGGAAGCAACAGGAAAGCCCCTTCCAGCATCACTGACAATCCGATAATATGCAGGATGACACGCTTGTTAAGCATCTGTCATTATTTAAAAAACTTTTCCACCCTGGTTTTGGCAGAGGGCAGGGTAAACACCACCACCCGGTCGTGGGGTTTGATCCAGGTATCACCCCGGGCGATAAAACTTTGTTTTCCACGGATAACGCCTCCGACGATCGCTCCTTTCGGAAAGTCCAGTTCCTTCAGCGGAGCCTTGGTGATCTTCGATCCTTTTTTGACAACATACTCCAGCACCTCGGCATCGGTGCCCGTAAGGCACTTGATGGCCGACACCTCCGAACGGGTGGTGAAACGGAAGATACGGCTGGCCGTGATCAGCTTTTTGTTGATGATGGTGTCTATGCCGATGTTTTCCGCCAGGGGGATATAATCGATATTCTCCACCTCGGCGATCACCTTGGGCACCCCCAGTTTCTTAGCCAGCTGGCAGGAGAGGATATTGGTCTCGGAGTTGCCCGTAACGGCAATAAACACATCCATCGTTTTCAGCCCTTCTTCGAGCAGCAGGTCGATGTCCCGGCCGTCCCCGTTGATCACGAGGGTATCCTCGAGGAAATCCGCCAGCTCGGTACATTTGTCCCGGTCTATCTCTATCAGTTTGATATTAAACTGTTTCTCCAGGTTCTCGGCCGTACGTTTGCCGATGCGGCTGCCGCCGAGGATCATGATGTTGCTAACCTCGATCTCCTCTTTCCCCGTAAAACGGGAGAGGCCCTTCATGTCGTTGCGGTTGGCAATAATATATACCGTATCGTTCAGACGGAAACGGTCGGTACCTCGGGGGATGATGGTCTCATTGTCGCGCGTGATGGCAATGGCCCGGTAATGGGCATCCTCCTCTCCCCAGTCCAGCTCCAGAAGGGAGTTCCCGATGATGGGGGACTCTTCGTCGAGCCGGATCACATACAACGAAAGCTTCCCGCCCGTAAAATCATAGAAGTCGGTCGTCCCGGCCTGGTGGATGAGCGAAATGATCTCGCGGGCAGCCAGCAGCTCCGGATAGATCAGATAATCAATACCCAGGCTACTGAAAATATCCCGGTGCAAAGGCATCAGATATTCCATATTGTCCACCCGGGCGATGGTCTTCTTTGCTCCCAGCTTTTTTCCGAGGATGGCCGAAACAATATTGGTCTCCTCGTAATGGGTCACGGCAATGAACAGGTCGGCATCCTTTACTTCCACCTCCTTCAGTATCTCAAAAGATATGGCCGACCCGGCAATGGTCAGTATGTCAAAAGAGGAATTGATCTCTTCGATGCGGGAGACCTCCGGGTCAATCACCACGATATCATGATTCTCCTGGCTCAGCATCTTGGCAAGATGCTTGCCCACTTCTCCGGCCCCTGCAATGATGATCTTCACAAAAAAGAGTATTTAGTATCCAATGCGCGGCAAATGTATAAAATTTGTAAACGTAATGAAATGATTTTTTATTCTGTTTCGGCATACAAGAACGACCGGGCCTCTTTCAGGAAAACCAGGGAAGGAAATTGTGCCGGATTATTCTTCCAGGATGAACGGGCCCTGCTCGCGCACCACATAGAGTTTTCTGCCGGAACATATCTTCCGTATTTTTCTCACGGCATACCCCGGCACGGCCGGGTCGAGGATAATCAGTGCGGGTTGCAGGGTGGCCACCTGTTTTTCCAGGATCCACCATTTCCTGCCCGAGAAGATCAGAATGTCCACCGGGGTCTTCCTCTCCAGGTGCTGCATCGTGCTGTCATTCAGCAGATACCCTGTAATAGTGCCTGTCTTGAAAAACCCCCTGTGAAGATATACTCCGGCCGTAGCGGGCCCTCCCGTATCACATACCTCCGGAAAAGGCCGGCGGCAGGCCGTCACCAGCCTGTCCAGTCCCAGAGCTCCCCTGATATCTTTCAGATAATACGCTGTCCCCTTTTTACCGGCATCACCCGTGATCACACCTGTCCTTCCCGAGGAGAGCAGACAGACCGAAGAACGCGGAATATTGAAAACGACCAGTCTGTTTTTTCCGGCAAGATCGTTTTCTCTTATCAGCAAAAAGAGCACCCCCGCCAGTACCACCCCCTGCAGGAGCAGGATATACGCTGCTTTCCGAAACAGAAAGATCAGGATCAGGGACAGGATCAACAGGTAAAGCAGCAACACCTCCGCGGGAGTGATCCATACGGGAGAGATCACGGCAGCAGGCAAGGTAAGTGACTTTTGTGTAATGAATAGTAAGCCCTGAGAAAGACCTTTCATGACCTGTGCCATCAGGGCAGCCAGCCAGGGGAAAGGTTGCAGGAGAAAAAAAGCCAGACCGGCATAGATAAACAGGGTGACGAGGGGGATCACCAGCAGGTTGATCAGAGGGGCATAGAGCGGAAAACGGTGAAAATAATAAAGCGTGAGGGGAAATGTGCCGGCGAGGGCTGCCAGCGACACCACCAGCAGCGCCCATATCTTATCCGGCCAGACAATGCCGGTGGCCAACGGCACGTAGAGAGGCCTGTACAGGGTCACAATACCCAGGACGGCGAAATAGGATAACTGAAAGCCGGCATCCCTGATCCATACCGGATGAACGACCAGCAACACAAATGCCGATACGGCCAGGATATTGTACACATTGCTTTTTCTGCGGAAAGAGGTACCCGCCAGCAACAGACTGAACATCAGGGAGGCCCGCATAACCGAAGGAGAAAGGCCGGTGAGGAAAGCATATCCCCACAAAAGAAGCAGAATGACAAGCAGACGAATGATCCGCACAAGCGGGCTCTTCCCGAAAAAAGAAAAAAGCCAGAGGGCTACAAAATAGAGAATACCTACATGCAACCCCGAAATGGCCAGGATATGCATCGTGCCGCTGTCGGCAAAATATTTTTTCGTGTCGGCATCCATAGTTTCTCTCTCGCCGGCCGTCAGGGCTGAGGCTACCGCCAGCAGACTGCCGGAAAATCCGTATTTCCTCAGACAATCCACCAGATAGTTCTGGGCCTTTTTTGCCTGCAACCTCAGGGAGGTTAAGGATTCACCCGGGAGATGCCGCCATGCCTGCTCTTGCACAAAAGCCTGCCAGAAGATACCGTGGTCAGCCTGGTACCGCCGGTAATCGAACTCCCCGGGATTGCCATAAAAAGGGAAACGGCGCAGCCGGGTATGGAACAGGATTGTCTCTCCCGGGTGGACAGTGCTGATCCTGCTGTTTTTGTCAAAATACAAAACAGCCCTGCCGTGAACCCTGTACCAGCCATTCTCTTTCCGTATCCCCCGGAGGATAACCTCCGTGCGGCAGGAGTTCTCCTTTTGCACGGGCGGCTGAAAAACGGTCGCCGCCACCACTGCTTCCCCCTCAAAATTCTTCTTTTCTCCGGCCAAATGCGCCGCTGCTCCCCCGGCCAGGATGCCGGCAGCAAAAAACCCGGCCAGGATACCCGCACCACCGGCCCACTCCCGGCTATAACGCAGTGCAGGATCGCTTCTGAAAAAACCGTAAACATACAATAGCAACCCGCCCAGAAAAACGATCCCTGCCCACAAAAAAGGCCTGTTCAGATACAACCCGGCCACATCCCCCACCAGAAAAGGAATCACGATTCTTACAAACGGAATCTTTCTCAACCCTGAAAAACGCATACTCCGGAAAGTAAAATATTTGCTTCAGAGGATATCCTACAAAATAATCATTCTTGTCAGAAAAAAAAAGTCAACCGGGTTTCACTTAGGGTCTTAACCTCAGTTCCTCTGTTTTGCCGGCTGAAATAACGATCAATAAAATCATCCTGTTTAATACATACATGCAATTTTTTTACTAACTTGACCAGTCAAAAATTCGTTTGAAACGAATATTTTATTTATATTTAGACTGTTTTTAATTAAAATTATTTATTATGGCTGACTTAACGACAAAATATGCAGGATTAACATTAAAGAATCCGGTGATCGCCGGGGCTTCCAATCTGGTAACCGACCCGGATGTGGTAAAAAAGCTGGAAGATGCCGGGGTGGCGGCAATTGTTTACAAATCGCTTTTTGAGGAGCAGATACAACTGGAGAGTTATCAGATGGAGGAAGAGATGAGCCGTTATGATGATCTGCATGCGGAGATGACCAGTTTATTTCCGGATATAGAGCATGCGGGTCCTTCTGAACATCTGCATCAGGTTGAGAAGCTCAAAAAAAGTGTAGGTATTCCCGTCATAGCAAGTGTTAATGCGGTTTACGAACCCACGTGGGGGGAATATGCACAGAAGCTGGAAGAGACGGGAGCTGATGCGCTGGAGGTCAACTTTTTTGCCGTACCTAAGGATGCGGCAAAGGCAGAGGAGGATATCGTCAAAGAGCAACTGGATGTCCTGAGCAAGATCAAATCGAAGGTATCCATTCCGGTGACGGTCAAGTTAAGTCCTTTTTACACCAACATCCTGAAGGTGGTTTCTGACATGGACCGGGCCGGGGCTGATGGTTTTGTCCTGTTCAACCGCCTTTTCCAGCCCGACATCAATATCGAGACCGAGACCATGGCCTTTCCTTACAACCTCACCCACCCCGAGGAGAACAGACTGGCCCTTCGTTTTATGGGATTGCTGTATGGTCAGGTGAAAGCCGGCCTCTGTGCCAACGGAGGAATCTTTGACGGCAAGGATGTCATCAAAATGATCCTGGCCGGTGCCGATGCCGTCCAGGTGGTGAGCACCCTCTACAAAAACAAACCGGCTCATGTCGGCACCATGCTGAAAGATATTGAGCAGTGGATGAACGGAAAAGACTATGGATCCCTGGATGACTTCAGGGGAAAACTGTCCAGAAAGAATATCAACGATCCGTTTGCTTACAAACGCGCCCAGTATGTGGACATTCTCCTGAAATCGGATGAGATGAATAAGTTGTTTCCCATATAAATCATACAATAACTTCTAATTATTACCAAAAAAAAAGCCGGCAATACCGGCTTTTTTTTTATGCTCTAATTCCGTCGCTCCATCACTCCGCCATTCCATCATTCCAGCCAACATACTCCGGCACTTTCTGACCGGGTAGGATGGTACGGTACGAAGCTTTGAAATTGCCTTTGCTGATGGCCCTGAGCTTCCCTCTCAGTAATTTCTTACGCAGCGGGGACACCAGGTCGGTAAACAGCACTCCGTTCAGGTGGTCGAATTCGTGCTGTATGATCCTGGAGGCGATGCCGTTATACTCTTCCTCGAGCCATTCCCATTTTTCATTCTGGTAGCGGATCAACACGGTCTCCTCCCGGTTAACATCTTCCCGGATATTGGGTATGCTCAGGCATCCTTCGTTGAAAGAAACGATTTTCCCGGAGCGTTCCACGATCTCAGGGTTAATAAAGACCTTTTTAAAGTTTTTCAGTTCCGGTTCATCTTCGGCATATGGCGTGGCGTCCACTACGAAAAGCCGTAACGTTTGTCCCACCTGGGGGGCCGCCAGTCCCACCCCTTCTGACGCATACATGGTCTCAAACAGGTTCCCGATAAACTCCTCCAGCCCCTGAATATTATCGGGGATTTCACGGGATCTCTTCCGCAGGACCGTATGACCGTAAACTACGACCGGATAAATCATATCAGTACTCTTTTTTCTGTTCCATATAACTCTGCAGGATGATCGTGGCGCTCACCTTGTCCACCAGCGCTTTGTCTTTTCTTTTTTCCTTTTTCACCCCTCCTGCCAGGATCGCCTGCTGTGCCATCACCGACGTAAACCGTTCATCGTACAGGGATATTTTTTTGGAAGGATAAAGTCCGGCCAGTTTTTTCACGAAGGGATTGATCCAGCGTACCGCCTCCGAGGCATTGTTGTTCATCTGCCGGGGATAACCCACCACGAACTCATCCACCTCTTCTTTCCCGGTATATTCCTTCAGAAAATCCCAGACCGTATGGGCCGGCACGGTGGTCAGGCCCTGGGCAATGATCCTGCCGGGGTCGGTAACAGCGATCCCCACACGTTTTTTCCCGTAATCTATGGCCATGATCCTTCCCACTATTTATATCTGTTTTAAATTACAAAATTACATTTTTTTACGGTACTGCAAAAAAAGACCGGTTCCTCCGAACCGGTCTTTTTTTCTTTTTCTCCGGAGGGTTATGCCTCCTCTTTTTGATATTCCATCTCAGCCATTCGTTTATAGTAATTATATCGCCAGCGGGCGTCCTCTTTGGCTTTGGCAAACAATCTGTCCGCCTCGGCCGGGAAGGTCTTCTTCAGGGAAGTAAACCTCACCTCGCTGTTGATAAACTCTTCGAACTTATCCCAATCCGGTTCTTTCGAGTCAAGCACAAACGGGTTCTTCCCTTCTTTTTCCAGGTCGGGATTATACCTGAACAGGCTCCAGAAGCCGGACTGTACCACCAGTTTTTCTTCTTCCTGTGATTTGTTCATCCCTTGTCGCAAGCCGTGGGCGATACATGGCGAATAGGCAATAATGATGGATGGTCCGTGGAATGCTTCGGCTTCTTTCACGGCTTTGAAGAACTGAGAGTTGCTGGCACCCATGGATACCTGGGCTACATAAACATAACCGTAGGACATAGCCATAGCGCCAAGGTCTTTTCTCATGATCTTCTTGCCACTGGCGGCAAATTTGGCCACAGCACCCGTAGGTGAAGCTTTCGAGGCCTGTCCTCCGGTATTGGAGTACACTTCCGTATCCAGCACCAGCAGGTTGACATCCTCGCCCGAGGCCAGCACATGATCCAATCCGCCGTAGCCGATATCATAAGCCCAGCCGTCACCTCCGATAATCCAGACCGATTTTTTGACCAGATAATCTTTCAGAGGCAGGATAGATTGGGCGATGGCATTGTTCTCTTTTTCAAGTGCTTCCACTACTTTTTCTGAGGCTGACGGTGAGACCTGACCGTCATTAAAGTGCTCCAGCCATTCGCGGAAAGCCTCTTTGGTCTCATCCTTCACCTTGTTCCCTTGTATGGCATCTTCCATGATGCGGCCTAACCTCTCGCGGATTTGCCTGATCCCTACAGCCATACCCAACCCGTATTCTGCATTATCTTCAAACAACGAGTTTGCCCAGGCCGGACCTTTCCCGTCTTTGTTTACGGTATAGGGAGTGGAGGGAGCCGACCCGCCATAAATAGACGAACAGCCGGTTGCATTGGCGATCAGCATCCGGTCGCCAAACAGCTGGGTGACCAGCTTGATATACGGGGTCTCCCCACAACCGGGACAGGCTCCGTGGAATTCAAACAAGGGCTGTGCAAACTGACTGTTCTTGACCGTTTTGGCCTTGTCCACGACATCTTCCTTATAGCCCACTTTTTCATCCATATAGGTCCACCGTTCCGCCTCCTCCATCTGGGTTTCCAGCGGCTTCATTACCAGCGATTTTTCCTTCGACGGACACTCCTCAACACATACACCGCAGCCGGTACAATCCTGTACGCTCACCTGGATCCTGTAATAGTATTCTTTGGTAGGTCCTACTCCTTTGATCACCTCTGTGCCCTCGGGAGCATTTTTCACCTCCTCTTCGGTCAACAGGAAGGGCCGGATACAAGCATGGGGACATACATACGAACAGATATTACACTGGATACAATTGCCGGAGATCCATTCGGGCACATCCACGGCAATACCGCGTTTCTCATATTTTGTCGTACCGGCCGGGAAGGTACCATCCTCACGTCCTTTAAACACACTCACCGGCAGGTCATCTCCTTTCAGGTGATTAATGGGATCAGCCACTTTCCGGATAAACTCGGGAACATCCCTCCGGGTATCTTCCGCAGCTTTGACTTCTATATTTTTCCATTCTTCCGGCACCGGAATTTCGGTCACTTCACCTCCTTTGTCCACGGCGGCAAAGTTCATATTTACAATATCCTCTCCCTTCCGGCCGTATGACTTCACAATAGCCTTCTTCATCTCCTCCACAGCCAGATCATAGGGTATCACATTCGAAACCTTAAAGAAAGCCGACTGCATAATGGTATTGGTACGGCTTCCCAGGCCGATCTCCTTGGCAAGCTTTGTAGCATTGATGATATAGAACTTGATATCATTTTCGGCCATGAATTTCTTCATATGGTCGGGGATGTGTTTTTTTGTCTCCTCCACATCCCAGATACTGTTCAGCAGGAAAGTCCCTCCTTTCTTCATCCCCTTGAGCATGTCATATTTGTCCAGATAGCTGGGCACATGACAGGCCACAAAATCAGGATGGTTGACCAGATAAGTGGATAAAATGGGTTTATCGCCGAAACGCAGGTGGGAGATTGTTATACCGCCCGATTTCTTTGAGTCATAAGCAAAATAGGCCTGGCAGTACTTATCTGTGGCCTCTCCGATGATCTTGATGGAGTTTTTGTTGGCGCCAACCGTACCATCAGAACCCAGGCCGTAAAACTTGCCTTCGAAGGTCCCTTCCGGGGACACATCTATTTCATGGCCTACGGGCAGGGAAGTAAAGGTCACATCATCCACGATGCCTACCGTGAACTGGTTTTTCGGCTTGTCCTGTTTCAGGTTGTCAAATACGGCGAAGATTTGCGCCGGCGTCGTATCTTTGGAGCTCAGGCCATACCGGCCACCCACGATCAGCGGTCTCTTCTCGCGGTCATAAAACAGGTCTTTCACATCCTTGTACAGCGGTTCTCCTCCGGAACCCGGTTCTTTGGTACGGTCCAGCACAGCAATGCGTTTCACTGTTTCCGGCATCACTTTCAGGAAATATTTTTCGGAGAAAGGACGGTAAAGATGGACGGCCACCAGCCCCACTTTTTCTCCTTTGTCCACCAGGTATTCGACCACCTCACGGGCCGTATCCGTCACCGCGCCCATGGCGATAATGACATGTTCGGCATCGGGAGCTCCGTAATAATTGAAAGGATGATACTCTCTGCCGGTGATTTTCGATATCTCCTGCATATACTCTTCCACCACATCATCCACATGTTCATAGAAAGGATTCACCGATTCTTTGGCCTGAAAGAAGATGTCGGGGTTCTGGGCGGTACCTCGGGTCACGGGATGTTCGGGGTTCAGGGCCCGGTCACGGAAGGCCTGGACGGCATCCATATCCACCAGGTCTTTCAGGTCGTCCGTTTCCAGCGCTTCCACTTTCTGGATCTCATGGGAGGAACGGAAACCGTCGAAGAAATGGAGAAAAGGAACGCGTGTTTTTATGGCAGCCAGGTGTGCTACGGCAGCCAGGTCCATGATCTCCTGTATTCCGCCCGAGGCCAGCAGGGCAAAACCCGTCTGGCGCGTGGCGTAGATATCACTGTGGTCGCCGAAGATAGACAGGGCATGTGCCGCCACCGAACGGGCACTCACATGAAAGACCCCGGGGAGCAACTCACCGGCGATCTTGTACATGTTGGGGATCATCAACAACAGCCCCTGCGAGGCGGTGAAAGTGGATGTCAGGGCTCCCGCCTGCAGCGAGCCGTGGACGGCCCCCGAAGCACCCCCTTCCGACTGCATCTCTACCACCCGCACTTCCTGACCAAAAATATTCTTCCGCCCATGAGCAGACCATTCATCAATATTTTCAGCCATCGGAGAGGATGGCGTGATTGGGTAAATAGCAGCTATTTCACTAAACATATACGCAATGTGGGAAGCAGCATAGTTCCCGTCACAAGTGATAAAATTCTTTTTTTTAGCCATGGTTTTTATACATTAATATTATCTGTTTTGTAAATATCCTTTTTCCTTTACCGATAAGAACTGCAAATTTAATCCGATTCGGGAATTTTCCATATGAGTTTTATCATTTAAATAAAAAAAGCGGACTGATCCGCTTTTTCCGTTGTATATCCCATGATCTCAGTCACGGTTCATGGAGATCAGAAATTCTTCATTCGAGTTGGTCTGCAACATCCGGTCACGCAGGAACTCCATAGCTTCCACAGGGGTCATATCCGCCAGATAGTTTCTCAGGATCCACACTTTGTTCAGCACATTCTTGTCGAGCAGCAGGTCTTCGCGGCGTGTACCGGAAGCAGTGATATCCACCGCCGGGAAGATTCTTCTGTTGGCCAGTTTCCTGTCGAGTTGCAGTTCCATATTGCCTGTCCCCTTGAACTCTTCGAAGATGACGTCATCCATCTTGGAGCC
>CAZYPI010000088.1:0-10829 GCA_964649335.1 uncultured Rikenellaceae bacterium
CAGGGTCACCGGCAATCCTGCCGTTAGTCCGAAGGTGGGGATATCCTCCGGTAAAACTTTTTTCTGGTAATCCTCCGGTTGTTGCCGGAAGAGTCCTTCGGAGATGGCAGAGACGATCTGCACCGAAAGACTTTTTTTCTTCTTAAGTATTTCTGCACTTTCCACGAGGGTGGATACTTCGGAGCCGTTGGCCACGAGTACCACATCCGGTTTACCGGGGTCTTTGGTTACGATATAAGCTCCTTTTTCAGCTTGTTGAGCTTCGGCATATCTGGACGTTTGTGCCGGCAGGTCATTGATGCCCTGCCGGGAAAGAATGAGAGCAGAGGGCGAGTTGTTGTTTTCGAGTGCCAGTTTCCAGGCCACGGTGGTCTCGTGGGCATCGGCAGGGCGTAGCACCAGCATGGCCGGTTTGTGGGCATGATTCTTCATCTGTTCCAGCAACCTGATCTGGGCTTCCTGTTCTACCGGCTGGTGTGTGGGGCCGTCTTCGCCCACGCGGAAAGCATCATGAGTCCAAACATATTTTACCGGCAGCTCCATCAGAGCGGCCATACGTACGGCCGGTTTCATGTAATCGGAAAAAACGAAAAAGGTGCCGGTAACAGGTATCACGCCGCCGTGCAGGGCAAGGCCGTTGGCTACGGCTGCCATGGTCAGCTCGGAGACCCCCATTTGCAGGAAAGAGCCGGAGAAATCATTTCGTTTGAGGATCCTGGTCTTTTTCAGGAAAGCATCGGTTTTATCACTGTTGGACAAATCGGCCGAGGCCACCACGATGTTTTCGACCTTTCCGGCCAGCCACCCCAGTACGGTGCCGGAAGCGGCACGCGTGGCGCTGTTCTCTTTCTGTTCCACCTCATCGAAATCCAATGGCGGCAGGGAGCCTGACATCCAGCGGTTCCATTTCTCTGCCAGGCCGGGGTTCATCTTCTCCCATTTGGCCTGTTCTTCTTTTTTCCATTCGGCATATTCTCTTTTTTCCTTCAGCACCTTACTGTAAAATTCGGATACTTCCGGGAAGATCATGAAGGGGTTGTCCGGATCGCCTCCCAGATTCTCCACGGTTTTCCGGAAGTCGGCGCCGGCCTTACTCAGCGGCATGCCGTGGGTGGATACCTGGTGTTCAAAGCTGTTGCCCTCTTCATCGACAGCGCCTTTTCCCATGACGGTTTTGCCGATGATCAGCGAAGGTTTGTCCGTTACTTTCAGGGCTTCTTTGAGAGCGGCGCGGATGGCATTGTGGTCATTGCCGTCGATAGACTGCACATGCCATCCCCAGGCTTCGTATTTCATGGCCGTATTCTCGGAGGTCACGTCGCTGGTTTCCGAGGAGAGCTGTATGTCGTTGGAGTCGTAGAACATAATAAGGTTTCCCAGTCCCAGATGTCCGGCCAGACGCCCTGCTCCCTGGGAGATCTCTTCCTGGATGCCTCCGTCGGAGATATACGTATAGATCTTATGTTCCATCCAGTTGCCGAAGCGGGCTGTCAGGAAACGCTCGGCTATGGCAGCCCCCACGGCCATCGCATGGCCCTGGCCCAACGGGCCGGAGGTGTTCTCGATACCTCTCTTCCGGTCCTTCTCGGGATGTCCGGGGGTGGGACTGCCCCACTGCCGGAAATTTTTCAGATCATCCAGCGAAAAATGACCCGTAAAAGTCAGCACCGAGTAAAGCATCGGTGACATATGCCCGGGGTCGAGGAAAAAACGGTCGCGGTTGGGCCAGGACATATCCGCCGGGTCGAAGTTGAGAAACTCCGAGTAGAGGACATGTATGAAGTCGGCTCCCCCCATGGCTCCCCCGGGATGACCCGACCGTGCTTTTTCCACCATGGCGGCGGAAAGGATGCGGATATTATCGGCAGCTCTTTTTGAAATAGATTCCATAATTTTTAATGAGTTTTCTTGATTAAGGGTGGATAATTAAAGGGGTTCAAAAATACACAGAATTTTCAAAGTTGAAATAATCTTTTGCATTTCCGTAGCAAATATTTTTCACCATCCCGCCCAGGAGTGTAAAATCGGCGGGCAACAGTCCTTTTTCCACATCCTCTCCGAGGATGTTGCAGAGGATGCGCCTGAAATATTCGTGTCTGGGATAGGACATAAAACTTCTGGAGTCGGTCAGCATCCCCACAAAACGGCTCAGCAGTCCCAGTGCCGAGAGGGCATTGAGCTGTCTCTCCATGCCCTCTTTCTGGTCGAGAAACCACCAGGCGGCGCCGAATTGTATCTTTCCGGGGATGGTTCCGTCCTGGAAATTCCCGGCCATGGTGGCTACCACCTCGTTGTCTGCGGGATTGAGATTGTAGAGGATGGTCCTGGTCAGTTTATCGCGGCCGGCCAGCCGGTCGAGAAAACGGCTCATGGTACGGGCCACCGGCAGATCGTCGATGGAGTCGAAACCGGTGTCGGGCCCCAGTTTTTTGAACATTAGGCTGTTATTATTGCGCAGGGCTCCGTAGTGGTACTGCTGTGTCCAGCCGCTGTCGTGGTCCATCACGGCAAAGGCTTCCAGCAGGGCCGTTTTGATCTTTTTCCGGTCTGACACGGTGGGAGTTTTCCCGTTACGTGCCAGATCAAAGATCCGGTTCACCTCTTTTTCCGTATATTCTTCGGCGTAGAAAGTATCTATGCCGTGGTCGGACAGGCGGCAGCCGCGGGCGTGAAAGAAATCATGCCTTTGCTGCAGGGCCTCCAGCAGATCGCGGTAAGAGACGATCTCCATGCCGGAAACCTCTTCCAGGCGGTTCAGGTAAAGGTTCCACTCCTCCACGTTCTCAACAGCCATGGCTTTGTCCGGGCGGAATGCCGGTAAGACTTTTACTTCCGGAAAATCTTTTTGCAACAGCTCATGATGTTCCAGTGTATCCACCGGATCATCCGTGGTACACAGGATCTCCACGTTCATTTTTTTCAGCAGATTGCGGCAGGAGTAATCCGGTTGCTGCAGTTTTTTGTTGGCGGCATCCCATATTTGGCGGGCGGTATCCGGGTTGAGCAGCTCCGTGATCCCGAAATACCTCTTCAGCTCCAGATGGGTCCAGTGATACAGCGGGTTTCGCAGGGTGTGGGGCACCGTTGCTGCCCACTGCTCAAACTTTTCCCACGGGGAAGCGTCTCCGGTGCAGTATTTTTCTTCCACGCCGTCGGTGCGCATGGCTCTCCACTTGTAATGATCACCGGCCAGCCATATCTCTTGCAGGTCTCGAAAACGGTGATCTTCCGCAATGTCCTTCACCGGCAGGTGACAATGGTAGTCGATGATGGGTTGTGGTTCGGCATATTCGTGATAAAGGCGTTCGGCCGTTTTGTTCTGTAACAGAAAATTCTCGTCAAGAAACGTTTTCATGATGATCGTTTTTCAGTTTTATGTTATCATCTCAGGCGTTATAAGTGGATGAGGCGGTGTCTCCGCCGTGGCCGGTCCAGTTGGTGTGGAAAAACTCTCCGCGCGGGCGGTCAACACGTTCGTAGGTATGGGCGCCGAAATAATCCCTTTGTGCCTGCAGCAGGTTGGCCGGCAGCCGGTCGGTGCGGTAGCCGTCGTAGTAGGTGAGGGCTGCCGCCAGGGAAGGTACGGGGATGCCGTTGTTCAGTGCCGTGCTTACCACGCGGCGCCAGCTCTCCTGGGCCCCTTCGACGATGGATTTAAAATAGGGATCGAGGATGAGGTTGGGCAGGCCGGGGCGGTTGCGGAAGGCCTCGAAAATCTTGCCGAGGAAAGCCGAGCGGATGATACATCCTCCTCTCCACAAGAGGGCGATGCGGCCGTAGTCGAGATCCCACCCGTAGGTTTTGGCCGCTTCGCGCATCAGGGTATAACCCTGGGCGTAGGAGATGATCTTGGAAGCGTAAAGTGCCTTGCGTATATCTTCAATAAAAGCTTCTCTCTCTCCCGCGAATACCGGGACAGGGCCGTGAAGCTCTTTGGAGGCGGCCACCCTCTCTTCTTTCTGGGACGAGAGGGCCCGCGCAAACACCGACTCCACGATCAGCGTCAGGGGCACCCCCTCGTCGAGGGCGGCGATACCGGTCCATTTGCCGGTGCCTTTCTGGCCGGCAGCATCCAGGATCTTCTCTACCAGGGGCTCTCCGTCTTCGTCTTTGTAGGCGAGGATGTCGGCCGTGATTTCGATAAGGTAGCTGTCCAGCTCTCCTTTGTTCCATCCGGCAAAAACCTCATGCATCTCATCCGGCGTCATCCCGAGTAGTTTTTTCATGATAAAATATGACTCGGCGATAAGCTGCATATCGCCGTATTCGATGCCGTTGTGTACCATCTTGACAAAATGGCCGGCGCCGTTGTCGCCCACCCAGTCGGCACAGGGGGTGCCGTCTTCCACCTTTGCACTGATCTTCTGGAAGATGTCTTTTACGTGGGGCCAGGCTTCGCGTGATCCTCCGGGCATCAGTGACGGGCCTTTCAGAGCCCCTTCCTCACCTCCCGAAACACCGGTACCGATAAACAACAGCCCTTTCTCTTCCACATATTTTGTGCGCCGGATGGTGTCCGGAAAATGAGAGTTGCCGCCGTCAATGATGATGTCTCCCTGGTCCAGCAGCGGGATCAGTTTCCCGATGAAATCATCCACCGGTTTGCCGGCTTTCACCAGCAGCATCACCTTACGCGGACGTTTCAGCGAGGCCACCAGCTCTTCGAGGGAGTGGGCCCCGATGAAATTTTTTCCTTTGCCGCGGCCGTTGATGAAACGGTCCACTTTTTCCACGGTTCGGTTGTAAACGGCTACGGTAAAACCTTTGCTTTCCATGTTCAGTACCAGGTTCTCACCCATCACGGCAAGACCGATCAATCCGATATCTGCTTTCTTTTCCATAATTATGATGTTTTTTGAGTTACGTTAAAACCAAATTTTTTAAGTGTATCTATAAGATGTATATTTTTCTTGTTCAGCACGACGGTATAATTGAAAAACTCTCTTCTTACGGGGTAGTTCCCCCTCAGTTGTTCGAATTGTTCCGGGTTCTCCCTCAGGTTCCGGTCATCCCGGTCAATAGGGTAGGTGTGCAGGACAGACTGTATGAGCGCTTCCTGTTTTTCTGTGGAGGTTGTTGTCAGGTCGATGACAGGGTTTTCCGGCGGGGGTATCTCTGTGGGGAACCATTCGGTGAGGGGCAGTCCGAAAAAGCGGGCCACGGCCTGTACCGACATAGCGGTGCCGTTGGCTTTGCCGTCGGCCGAGTAGCCGGCGATATGGGGCGTGGCGATATCGGCAGCTTTCAACAGGTCGCGGTCAATTGCCGGTTCATGGTTCCACACATCCAGGACCAGTCCCCCCAGGTGTCCGCTTTTCACGGCTTCTTTCAGGACAGCGTCGCAGACCACCGGGCCGCGGGAGGTGTTGATGAGGATGGCTCCCGGTTTCAGGCGGCTCATGAAAAACTCATCCACCAGCCCCAGGGTACGGTCTTCACCGGTTTTGTTGAGGGGTACATGGAGGGTGACGATGTCGGCCTGTGCCAGGAGCTCCGGCAGGGCGACGAAAGCACTCTCTCCCCCGGCGCGCTGGCGGGGCGGGTCGTTCAGCAGGACCTGCATGCCCAGGGTAGCAGCCATACGGGCTACTTTCGACCCCACATGTCCCACACCGATAATGCCCAGAGTGGTTTTGTTGAAGCGTATCTTTCTGTTGACAGCCAGCCATGAGAGGGCAGCGGCAAGATACTGCATCACCGATCCCGAGTTGCATCCCGGCGCATTGGTCCAGCGGATGCCGTTTGCTTCGAGCCAGGCCGTATCGAGGTGGTCATAACCGATGGTGGCCGTGGCGACGAACCGCACACGCGTGCCTTCCAGCAGGTCGCGGCCGACACGTGTGCGTGTGCGTGTGATCAGTGCATCCGCATCCATGAGATGATCCCGGCGGATCTGTGGCCCCGGCAGGTAGAGCATCTCTGCATGAGGCTCCAGGACTCCTTTCAGGAACGGTATTTTGTCGTCGGCGACGATCTTCATTTGGTTGTGAATAATTAGGTGCTGGTTACTGGGTGCTGGGTGCCGGGTGCCGGGAGGACAGTGAAGTTATGAGGCGTAGTAAGATTTTACGATATCTTCCAGTACCCGGCTGGTACGGGCTGCCGTGATTCCGGTGCTGGGACACAGGCCTGCACCCCGGCCCTGCAGCTCTGCCACAATGGTTTTGATAAGATTGAGCTGAATATTCTCCGGGTTGGTATAATTGAATGTCTCCACACCCTCACGGGTTACCAGTTTTACGGGGATAGCCTCGAATGTGGAGAAATGAATGGATCCTTCCGAACCGTAAATGTCTATGGTGTCCTTTTCATCTTCCGGAGCGGCAGCGAAGTGCCACATGCCCTGGCCCAGTATTTTCGATTCAAAGGTAAAATTGGCTACTACGGTATCTTCCGTTTCATACAGGCCGGCCGTATTGGTAACCACCGACTGCACCTTGTTTACCGGTCCGAAGATGTAATCAAGGATGTCGAACTGGTGAGATCCCAGGTCGTAAAAATAACCTGCCCCGGATATTTGGGGAATGACATGCCAGGGAGGGTTGTCCCGGTCGAGGTCTTCCGGGCGGGGCGGCTTGATCAGATGCAGGGAGACCAGACGGGGCGTGCCGATGCGGCCGGTTTCGATCCACTCTTTCATCTTAAGAAAACCGGGCAGGCGCCGGCGGTAATAGGCCACATACAGGGGCATGCCCGTTTCTTTTGATACACTGATCATTTCCAGGCACTCCTGATAAGAGCGGGCCATGGGCTTCTCCACATAGACGGGTTTGCCGGCCTGCATGGCACGTATGGCATATTCCGCATGCGTGGAAGGAGGAGTGGCCACATAGACCGCATTGACCTCCGGGTCATGGATCAGCTTGTCCGCATCATCATACCATTTCGGTACTTTGTGGCGGCGTGCATAATCTTCTGCCAGCGAGGCCGTACGCCGCATGACGGCCACCAGGTGCGAGCCTTCTACCTTGTTGAAAGCCGGCCCGCTCTTTTTTTCGGTAACATCACCGCAGCCGATGATGCCCCAGTTGATCTGTTTCATATCTATTGGTTAATAATAGTTTTCATGCATGGAATTTCTTTTTTTCCGCCCACAGCCCCAGGGCCGGGTTGGAGATATAAAAGATCTCTTCCCCTCCGGGCAGGGTGTTGGTTCCGTCGTGTAGTTTGTTTATGTCGTAACGTTTTTGCATCTCCTGCAGATCTCCCCACCGGAACCCAACCTGTTGTATTTCTCCGCGGCTGAGGTGTCCGGGGCAGTAGGTGATGTTGAACCTCCCCTCGGAGGAACCGTGGATCAGATGAGCGGCGGCGGCCAGGTTGTCAGCCAGGTCGCGGTTGTCCTCCACCCGGTTCAGGATGATGTCGGTGCCGTAATAACCGTACTTGCGTATCAGACGGTCAATTTCCTTGTCTTCGCCGAACTCGCGCACGCCGGGAGCCAGGATGATCAGTTCACCGTCATCAGCCAGGGCCATGCGCGTGCGGTAGATGGCTTTGTTGCCCAGCCAGGTGCTCTTGTATTCCATGGGGTCGAGATATACCACCACCTTTTTCAGAGGTTTATCCAGCAGGGTAATATTAACCCCGGCCGAAAGATCTGCAGCCCGGTAAAAGGTCTCCGCATCATCTCCGATAAAAAGGCCGCGGGTCACCAGCCGGTCGTTTTCGTCCGTGCCGATCACCGTTAGCACATACAGGACCGGGGGCAGTTGTTTTGCGAACATTTCTTCCGCCCGGTTGAGCACCGACCGTACCGGGTTGTCCGCTTTGCCCATGATCCGCTCCATGCCGTAAACAGCTCCGATAAAATGGCTCTTGTTGATGCCTTCGTAGCCGCCGGTGCCCACAAAGATGTTTTTGTTGTAGTTGGCCATACCGATGACTTCGTGCGGGACCACCTGCCCCGGCGAGAGGATCAGGTCGTGGCCTCCCTCCTTCAGCAGGCGGTTGACCTGTGCGGGCCAGTCGAAAGAGAGCTTCCCTTCCGTGATCTCCCGGATGTAGTCTCCCGGCACATATCCCAGCGTGATCACATCCTCACGCCAGTTGTGTTCGCGGAAAAGGGAAAGAGGAAGGTCCCCGAACATGGTTTTTATCTGTTCAGGGGTCATGGGTGAGTGGGTGCCCAGGGCGGGGAGGATATCCGTCAGGGCATCCCCGAAATATTCCCGGGCATAACGTGTCAGCTCGCCGGCACGGGAATGAAAACGCGTCATGTCGGGCGGGATGGCCAGCACCCTGCGGAAACGGCCCGCTTTGTCCAGGGCCTCAAAGAGCCCCTGCCGCAAATCCTCGCTGCTGAGTACCGTTGTCTCCGATCCTTTTTCAAAATATATCATGATCCAACATTTTCTTATCGTTTCATCATTTCAAGGCTAAAGGCTAAAGCTTAAAGGCTAAAGTTCGTATTTCTTTCGCTTCATCACATCATCTCTTCATCGCCTCCGGCTTAACGCTGTCAGGAACCGGCTTCGCCGGTACTCTGACAGGTTTTTCTATTGCCTCATCTCTTCATCTCTTCATCGCCTCATCGCTTTATCGCCTCATCGTCTTTCCCACGGGGGTGTGGAAGGCAGGCTTTTATTGAATTCTTCCACCAGCTCTTCTTCGTATGCTCCGGCATAAGTCCCTTCAAAAAATCTTCCCAGCGCTTCTTTGTGGAACCGTTCCCACGATTCATCCTCGTGTCCCGGATTGACGGGATAGAACAGTATGCCGTTGGTGCGGGCGGCTTTCATATCACCGGGGGCATCGCCGATCATCAGGATTTTGTCATCCGGATATTTCCCTTTGGCTGCCAGGGCCAGGTGTTCGGTTTTGGTGCCGTATTCCTGTCCGGCGATGATACGTACATAACCGTCTATGTTATTTTCTTCCCACTCCCTTTTCAGAGCTTCCACCGGTGTTTGCGATACGACCATGGCGTCGGCTTTCTCCTTCATCATCTCCAGGGATTCACGCACGCCGGAGAAAGGTTTGAGGCCTTTGACCCACAGGCCGATCTCTTCATTTACCTTTTCCGACCATTCCAGCACACGGCGGATCATGGCATCACCGGTATGGGCAGCGTATTCTTTCAAGGCGGGGTTGCCCAGTTTGGTTTCTTTGTTCGTCCATTCTTCCAGGGAAGAGAAGTCGGGGACTGTCAGGCCGCGTGCAGCCACCTCGGGACGGCCCGACAATAGGCGGGCAAACTCCAGAAGCGCCAGAAAACGGTTGATGCCCCGGGTGCGGGAGTATAGGTTGACAAACTCCCAGGTCTCCCGGGCCACCTTCGATACAGGCAACAGCCCGAAATAACGAAGCACGTTGGGACAGAAAAACTCTTTCTGTTTGGGTTCCATCGAATCGAAAACACAACCGTCGGAATCAATGCCGATGAAAAAATCCTTTGTAGGCTTCAATTCTCTTAAAATTTGTTGATGATCCATGGTAGGTAATTTTTTGAATGATTGAATGATTGAATGAGTGTTCTCAGCGTTTTATTTTCGACCTTTGCGAGAAATACTGTTATTGATATGCCTGGGGTGTGTATTTTTCCAGTTTTTGTTCTGCAAACAGGGGTTCAAAACGTGTGAAGCGCTGAAGACCGTTTACCAGAGGCACAGACGGCCAGTCGGTACCGATGAGAGGCCTCACATAATTGAGGAAAGCATCCGTCACGTCCGTGCGGTTCGGAGCGATCCACTCTTCGGGAAACGTCCTTTCGGAGAGAGCCACTTTCTCGAGGGGCACTTTGTCGTAATAGACCGAATAGATGGGTCCTTCTTTGCGCAGGATGGTAGCCATCCAGCCGTTGCCGTCGTGCAGGGCGATCTCAACAGCTTTTTTGCCCACCTGGTATGCTTCGTCCAGATCCACGGTCGAAGCATATATGGCCGTGTCGCGCTGGTCGGTGCCCATCACCTGGCCGCGTGCCGCTCCTCTGGCCTTTAGTCCTTTTTCATTCAGGTAGTTGATAATGGTTTGATACACCGAGATCCTGGTGGCTCCGAAATTGGTGTGTCCGAAGGAGTCTTTCACATCGCCCAGATCACCTACGTTGAAGCCTTCACTGACCACCACCAGGCAGCGACCGTCTTGTTTAAGTTGGTCGTTGACGCGGTCGGCCAGCTCGGGCAGTGTAACCCCCGACTCGGCCAGGTATATTTGCAGAGGGGTTTTTCTTTCCGGGTCGGCCAGACGGGCTGCGGCAGGGATATACCCGATCTTCCGGCCCATGGCCTGCAGCACCAGCACCGGATCGGCAGGCGAGGAGCCGCGGTTCTCTTCTTCGGCATTCTGAACAATATGACTCCAGTAACGGGCCACACTGCCGTAACCGGGGGTGTGGTCAATCAGCTTGAACTCATTGTCTCCGACGTCATTGTCTATGGTTTTGGGAACGCCTACAGCTACGACATCCAGCCCTTTGCTTTTGCATATCTCGCTGACCTTGAAAGCGGTATGCTGTGAATCATTGCCCCCGATATAGAAGAAATATCCGACATTGTGGGCACGGAAGACCTCCACAATACGCTCGAAATCTTTCTCCTGGTGCTCTTTCAGCTTGTAACGGCAGGTGCCGATGCTGCCGGCCGCCGGGGTGTTTTTCAACAATGCGATCTCTTCCTCTTTCTGGGCAGAGAGATCCAGTAACTCCTCTTTTAACACACCTTCAATACCATGCCATCCGGCATAGATGGTCCCGAAAGTGCCGGGATAAGATTTGCAGGCCTCGATAATGCCCCGCAACGAATTGTTGATTACGGGTGAAGGCCCGCCCGATTGTGCAACGATTACGTTTTTCATTTTCTGATTTTTTTTTTATTTACCGGTTAATGCTT
>CAZYPI010000089.1:0-10677 GCA_964649335.1 uncultured Rikenellaceae bacterium
TGATTTTTTTTTTATTTACCGGTTAATGCTTGAAGCTTGAAGCTCGAAGCTTGATTTTATTATCTTCGTTTTTGTGCGGTCCTTCTTGTTTGGACAAAAATGGCAGTAAGTTCACCCGCTTCTTTCTTAAGCCTGCTTACCTCCTCTGTATCATCTATCATTGTTTTTTCTTCAATAACCTCTAACCAGAAATCTGATTCATCAGCTTCTTCAAGAACTATGCTTATTTTGGAAATAAAAACTTTTTTAGTCTGAGCACGTTTCGCAGCTCTGTAATTAGAAGCAACAGAAGTACTGCATCTGATAAGTTGACCCCTTATGTGGTTACCAAGGTACGTGTTCGGTAGTTTTTCTGTCAAAGCAATATAATCCAGAGCAAACTTTTTTGTTCTGTCTTTAAGATTATACAAAGATTCAGGCTCTTCCAGGTAATCCATAATTTTTTGTTTTTGTTTAGTTCTGTAAATCCTTTTTTCTTTATTTGTCCATCAAGCATCAAGCATCAAGCATCGAGCATTATTTTACACTCCGCTATATGCATTAAACCCCCCGTCAATCGGCACGGTGATGCCGGTGATAAAGCTGGCCATGCCGGAGAGCAGAAAAGCCACGGTGCCGTGTATTTCCTCATAATCTCCAAAGCGTCCCATGGGGGTGTTGGTGATGATCTTTTTCCCGCGGGGAGAGAGTTCGCCGGTTTTTTCGTCAAAAAGAAGGAACCTGTTTTGTTCTCCTACGAAAAAACCCGGGGCCACGGCGTTGACCCGTATTTTTTGTTTGGCCAGATGTACGGCCAGCCATTCGGTCAGGTTGCTGACGGCGGCTTTGGCGGCCGAGTAAGCGCCTACCCTCGTCAGGGGGTGGTATGCACTCATGGAAGAGAAGTTTACCACAGCCCCCTGACCCAGCTCCAGCATATCGCGTGTGAAAACGAGTGTGGGCAGCAGGGTGCCCGAAAGGTTCAGGTCAAACACCCATCGGAAGCCTTCGATATCGAGGCCGTAGATTGATTTTTCCAGATCTTCTTCTCTGACGGATTCAAGAAACTCGGCATCCGTAGTGCCTTTGGGAGAGTTGCCCCCGGCGGCATTGATCAGGAAATCCACCTTGCCGAAGGTGGTATGAATCTCTTTCCGGGCATCTTCCAGGGAGCTTTTGTCCAGCACATTGGTTTTTATGCCGATAGCCCGGTTGCCCGTTTCTCCGGTCACCGTGTCGGCTACCTCTTTGGCGCGTTCGCCGTTGAGGTCGAGGATGGCCATGCGCAAGCCGCTGCGGGCCAGGAAGCCGGCCAGCGAAGCCCCGATGGCTCCGCCGCCGCCGGTCAGGACACATACTTTCCCTTTCAGATCATCAAAATGGAATGCTTTCATCGATATATATTTAAAGGTATGAGTTAAAATAGTGTGGTTTATAAATCGGAATAATCCTGATAGTTTTCTTTGACGATAATTTCCAGGGGCATGGAATGGTCTTTTTCCACCTTTCTCTTTCTGACCAGGTGGTTGAAAAGGGCCATGATCCCATTGTGTCCCTGGGCCATGGGTTTCTGGCACAGGAGTACGTCGATGATATTTTTATTCAGGTAGGTGATGTTGTCGGGGGTGAGGTCATATCCGACGAACAGGATCCGGTCTTTTCCTATTTTCTGCAGGCTCCTGGCTACCTTGTGGGCCGAGGAGGTGACAAACAATCCCTGGGTCTTGTGATGCAGTCTTTCGTACAGGGTATGTGTGAGCACCAGTTCTTCCTTGGGACGAATGTTGAGACTGGTCAGAGTACCTCTGAAATGATGGTTCTCCATGAACTGCCGCAACCCTTTTTCCCTGTTTTTCAGATGGACGTGGTTTTCCAGATCGGAGGTGAAGTTGATAATGATCACTTCCGCTTTTTTCCTGATGTGGAACCAGATCAGCCGTCCGGCGAGGTACCCGCTGCGGAACGAATCCTGCCCGAAATAGCTCAGATAGTTGGTGCCTTCTACCTTCGAGTCAATGAAGACATAAGGAATATCATAAGATTCGAGTTTTTGGGCCAGGTCGCGTGCCTCGCGGTGAAACAGGGGGGCGATCAGCACGCCGTCCGGTTTTTCCAGCATGATGTTCAGCGATTCCTGCCTGAAAGACTCTTCATTGTCCTGGTCGTAAAAAAAAGTTTTTATCCGTACCCTGTACCCCGACAGTTCGTCGGCGGCCTTCAGGATCCCCTGCAGGGGGGTCTGCCAGTAGGAATTATCCCTTTTGGGTTTTGGTGTGAATGTGGCAAAAACAAAGGGTTTGTCGGAAGCCAGCCGTTGCGCCAGTACATTGGGCTCATAGTCCATCTCCCGGCATATCTTCAGCACTTTCTCCCGCGTATCCTGCGAAACCCTGCCCCGGTTGTGGATCACCCGGTCTACCGTGCCTATCGATACCCCGGCTTTCTCGGCTATGTCTTTAATACTCACTTTTTTCATGACCTTTTTTGTTGGATTCTTTATGCAAAGATACAATTTAAATTAATTTGCGTGTACGTACACGCATAATTTTTTATATATTTGCTGTTCCAGCTATTATCCGGAGTAAAACAACATTACTGTCCGGATAAAAAATAGTGACTTAAAAAAAATATAATATGTAGGAACTTTACCCCCTTAATCCCCCCTGCCTTGCCTTCGCGTAGCCGCTACGGCAGAGCAAGGCCGGCAGGGGGGAACCCGTAGGGAGGGGTTATGGAGGTGGGGCAATGGATAAAGGAGTAAAGAGAATCATTCAGGAAATTAGAAATATAGCTAAATAGTTACTGATTATTAAAAAATCAAACGATGAAAAGAAATGTTTTTTATTCCGGGATATTTTTGTTGCTGATCCCGGTGTTTGTTTTTTCCCAGCAGGATTCGGGGATCTATCATAAAGGTTGGATCGATTTCAATAAAAACGGGCATAAAGATATCTACGAGGATCCGTCGGCGCCGGTGGAGGATCGTGTCAGGGATCTGCTTTCACAGATGACGCTGGAGGAGAAGACCTGTCAATTGGCTACCCTTTACGGGTACGGTAAAGTGTTGCAGGATGAGTTGCCGACGCCTGAGTGGAAAAATGAGATATGGAAAGATGGCATTGCCAACATTGATGAACATCTGAATGCCACCCGTAAAATCAGCCGATACAGTTATCCTTTTTCGAAACATGCCGAAGCCATCAATACGGTGCAGCGTTTTTTTGTGGAGGAGACGCGCCTGGGCATACCGGTGGATTTTACGGATGAAGGGATCCGGGGTATCTGTCATTACAAAGCCACCTATTTTCCGGCACAGATAGGGGTGGCCAGCACGTGGGACCGCCACCTGGTGAGAAAGATCGGGGAAGTGACGGGACGGGAGGCAAAAGCTCTCGGATATACCAACGTGTATTCTCCTATACTGGGTCTGGGCCGCGACCCCCGGTGGGGCCGGATCGTGGAGACCTACGGCGAGGATCCGTATTTGGTGGCCCAACTTGGCAAACAGGAGGTGCTGGGGCTCCAGAGCCGGGGCGTGGCCTCCACCGCCAAACATTATGCCGTGTACAGCGTTCCCGTGGGTGGCAGGGACGGGGGCTCACGTACCGATCCTCACGTGACGTCGCGCGCTGTATGGTCTCTCTTTTTGGAACCTTTTCGCGTGGATTTTACCGAAGCACACGGACTGGGTACCATGAGCTCATATAACGACTACAACGGGATACCCATTACGGGAAGCCGTTATTTTCTCACAACCATTCTGCGTCAGAAGTTCGGATTCAAAGGTTATGTGGTTTCCGACAGTGACGCCCTCGAGTATCTTTATACCAAACACAAGGTTTCCCCTACCTATGAGGACGCCATCGCCCGGGCTTTTGATGCAGGCCTGAATGTGCGGACGACCTTTACCAAACCGGAAGTGTTTATTATCCCTCTGCGGAAAGCGGTGCAGGAAGGCAAACTTTCCGAAGAAGTGGTGAACCGGAGGGTCTCGGAGGTGCTGAGCGTGAAATTTAAATTGGGGCTCTTTGACCATCCTTATGTGGAAAACCCCAAAGCGGCAGATACCATCGTCCACTCGGAAAAACATAAACAACTGGCGCTGCAGGCAGCCCGTGAGTCCATGATCCTGCTGAAAAATGAAGGGGGACTGTTGCCCCTGAAAAAAACATTAAAAACCATTGCCGTCATCGGGCCGGACATAGAAGAGGTGAAAGAGATCTCTTCCCGTTACGGACCGCGGGATCCGGAACTGATCACCGTGCTGGATGGCATACGGCAGGCTGTTTCCCGGGGTACCCGTGTGCTGCAGGCACAGGGATGTACTCTGACAGACCCGCATTTTCCCGAAAGTGATTTATACTCTTTTCCTATGACCGCCGGAGAAAAAAAGATGATAGAGGAAGCGGTGCGCATCGCTAAAAGGTCGGAGGTTGCCATTGTGGTACTGGGGGATGACAACCGGATCTGCCGGGAAAGCAATTCCCGTACTTCACTTGATCTGGCAGGCCGTCAGCGGGATCTGATACAGGCGGTGTACCGTACCGGAACTCCCGTGGTGCTGGTGCTGCTAAACGGCCGCCCCGTGACCATCAACTGGTGTGCGGAACACATCCCCGCCATTGTGGAAGCCTGGTTCCCGGGCGAATTTACCGGAAAAGCCATCGCAGACGTGTTGTTCGGCAATGTGAATCCCGGCGGAAAACTGCCGGTGACCTTCCCCAAAACGGTGGGACAAATCCCCTATGCCTTCCCTTTTATGCCGGGGGCACGCTCCAAAGGAAGATCCCGCGTGTACGGAGCTCTCTTCCCGTTCGGCTACGGATTGAGCTATACCTCTTTTGCCTATAGTGATCTGAAGATAGACCCGGATACTACCGGCCTGATGAATCATGTCAGGGTATCCTTTACCGTAAAAAATACCGGACAGGTTGCCGGGGATGAGGTGGTACAGCTTTATATCAACGATGTGGTCAGTTCGGTGATCACCTATGAAAAAGTGTTGCGCGGTTTTGAACGGATCCCGCTGCAGCCCGAGGAAAAGAAAACCGTGTCTTTTGTCCTGACTCCCGGAGACCTCGGATTTTATGGGAAAGGCATGGAGTTTACCGTCGAACCGGGACGTTTCGATGTTTTTGTGGGCAGTAGCTCGGAAGATACAAAGCTTAAAGGCTCTTTCTTTCTTGTAAAGGACTAATTCTGTCAACGGGGGATTCCGAAGAATTACATATTTAAATAAATATTTAAATACGTATTTAAATATTTATTTAAATACATATATTCTATAAAATATGCGGAATCATCCTGTTTGAGAAAAAGCTTTAATGGAGAGAGATCAGGGTGCTTTTTTTTGGCCGGATCGGGTAAGTTTTGTATTTTTATGGATATTAACCTGTTAAACCCTGAACCATGAAAAGATTTACAATTCTTTTGGCTTTGTTGCCGCTGATGTTCTTTTTCTCCTGCCGTCGTCAGGACAAGGAAAATGTTGTTCTTAACAATGATCTCAATACGTTGTACCGGTTGAACAATGCGAAGTCGCGTTCTGTCAGTCCGGAAAATTTTACGGGAGAAAAGGGCAAAGGGGGCATGGCCACCCTCAAAGAGGGGAGTGCCGCCGGGGCAGCGCGTGAGCTGGGCCGGGGATGGAAGGTGAATCCTTATATTTACATCAAACCGGGAGAGATCTTTACTTTGGCGGATATTCAGGGTCCCGGCATCATCCGTCATATCTGGATGACCCCGGCAGGGAACTACCGCCTGATGATCTTTCGCATAACCTGGGATGATGAGGAGAGCCCTTCGGTGGAAGCGCCTGTCGGTGACTTTTTCCTGACCGGCTGGGGCCGGGGGAATGAGCCGCAGATCAGTTCACTGGCCATGTGCATCAATCCCGGCAGCGGATTCAACAGTTACTGGCAAATGCCTTTCCGGAAAAGATGCCGCATCACCATGGAAAACAGGAGTGACAAAAGGGTGACCCTCTATTATCAGATCGATTACCAGGAAACGCCCGTGCCGGTGGACGCCGCCTATTTCCATGCACAGTTCCGGCGGGTGAACCCCCTGCCGTATAAGGACGTCTATACCATTGTGGACGGGATCAAAGGCCGCGGGCAGTATGTCGGGACCTATCTCTCCCACGGTGCTTTCAGTCCCGGTTGGTGGGGCGAAGGAGAAGTGAAGTTTTATATCGACGGAGACAGGGAGTTCCCGACGATCTGCGGTACCGGCGAAGAGGATTATTTTAACGGTTCCTACGGTTTTGAAATGAGAAAAGGAGAAGACGGACGCGATGAATACACCTCCTTTTCCACTCCTTATTCCGGATTTTATTACGTGAAAGGGGCGTTTGGCAGGTATCAGAGCCGGGTGGGAGAATACCGCTGGCACATCACCGACCCTGTGCGTTTTGACCATGATCTGAAGGTGACCATCCAGGCACTGGGATGGAAAAGCGAAGGGCGTTACCTGCCCCTGCAGGATGACCTTTCCTCGGTGGCTTACTGGTACCAGACCGAACCGCACCATCCGTTTCCTCCGCTGCCGGATAAGGAACATCTGATGATCAAAGCAGAATGAACAGGCTGAGGCTGCGAAATTAATTTCGCTCCGACTTTTCCCTTTTTACTTCATCGATCATCCTTCAACCTTCAACCTTTCTTCCGAGTCTTCTTTGAATTTCAGATGAAAATAGATCAGGATGGTGAAAACCGGGACCAGCGGGCTGATCAGGGCGGTCAGAAGAGAAGAGAGGATCAGGTAAAGCGGTTGGTTTAACAGTTGAAACGAATTAGTGAGGGTATCGGCGTCCCCGGCAGGATGCAGTATATTAAAAAAGAATCCTCCGGCGTACGGGGCCATGGCAAGCGCCCCGAAGATCAGGGAGAAAAGCATGTAAATGAGATAAAAAATGATCAGAAAGCCCAGCACCTGCCAGAAATCCTTCAGCACCAGCCGGAAACTTCTCCGGATAGTCTCCCATATCCCGGTCTCTTCCACTATAAGAATGGGCGTTACCGGCACCAGGCTGACCCCCAGGAATACAGCGGCAATCACCGAGCCGATGATCAGTGCCAGCAGGCCGATGAGTGTCCCCAGAAAAACGATCAATCCCGACAGGAGCGTGATTACCAGGTATTTCAGGTAATATTTTTTCAGTATATCGGCAAACAGGGTGCCGTGGCTTTTTTCCGGTTCCAGATATTTCATGATGATGAAATAATGAATGAAAAGGTAGTACAAGGAATATCCGAGCCAGAAGACAAATAAATATTTTCCCAGACTCCCCATTATGCCACCGATAAGTTCCGGGTTATCTGCAAGGGATTCAAGATTCTGTAATTTGTCTGTGAGCACATAACCGCTTAAAACGTTCATCAGCAGAAGAAACAGAAAACTGTAAAAAAACAACCAGCCGAATAATTTCCGGTAAATCTCAACCGTATTGTTAAAGATCAGCTCAAGCGTGGTTGCCTGGTAAAAAGGAAACTCTTTGTAGTTCATAGGAATATTATTTGTCGGATTGGGCGGGAAAGATAAAAAAGAAAAGACAAAAGATAAAAGAAACAAGACAAAAGTTGATTTCCGATGTTTTATTTGGGTTTTGTTAAATCTTGTTTTATTTTTAACCGTGAGGTGGATTCGGGATACGTCGGGTCGCGTATCGGAGTGTGGATTTTCAGTCTGCTGTTGACGGAGATAAAATTATTCATTAAAAGGAAGGATATGAAAAACATTCATTCAAAATTACTTATAACCGTTTTTATTATGATGACAGGTATGAATTTAAGCGGGCAGAATGCTGCCGGCGACTGGCGCAATGAGTTCAATACGGAACTGCAGTTGATGGGGCACCGCAACTGGATCCTGATCGTGGATGCGGCTTATCCGCTCCAGAGCAGGCCGGGGATAAAAACGCTTGTCACCGGCGAAGACCAGCTGGATGTGCTCCGGGAGGTGTTGAAGGCCGTGGACCAGGCGCCCCATGTCTTTGCCGAAGTGTTCCTGGATAAGGAAATAGATTATGTCCCCGAGAAGGGGGCCCGGGGCATTGAAAATTACAGAAAGGAACTGAAATCTCTTTTGTCAGGCAGGGAGGTGATGAAAACTTTACACGAGAAGCTGATTGCCGATGTGGATGAAGCCGCCCGTACCTTTAATATTCTGATACTGAAAACCAATATGACCATTCCCTATACTTCTGTTTTTCTTCGTCTGAATTGTGGCTACTGGTCTCCGGAGCAGGAAGCGGACATGCGTAAAAAGATGAAAAAGTAAAGGAAGATAAAGGAGCCCCCGGAATATAAAACCATAAAACCGGAAAGTTATGATAGTCAGAGTCCGTGTTGTTATTTTTCTATTGTTGATTTTTACGATGGCGTGCAGCCGGCGGGTGCCGGAACCGGCCGAGGTAAAGATTATTCCAAAACCCTTGGAATTGAAAAAAAATCCCGGAAATTTTACCTTGGATAACAAAACGAAGTTTTATCTGGCAGATTCTTCTGCAGCTCTCCTGAAAGCTGCAGAGATTTTTGCTGGAATTGTCAACCGCTCTTCTTCTTTTACAATGTTGCCGGAAAATAAACAGCAGATTACGGACGGACAAGGGGCGGTTGCGGTTTTTCTTTCCGGAGATTCTTCCCGGTATGGCCGGGAGGGATATGCGCTGACAGTGACTCCCCGGCAGGTGACGATCAAGGCCGCGGCGGCGGCAGGGGCTTTTTACGGCATGCAGACCCTGCGGCAGCTCTTTCCCCCTGAGCTGGAGGACAGTACGTATCGGGCGGACGCCTGGCAACTGCCCTGTGTGGAGATATTCGACAAACCCCGTTTCTCCTGGCGCGGCGACATGCTGGATGTGAGCCGTCACTTTCTGCCTCTTTCTTTTATCAAAAAAAATATCGATTATCTGGCCCGTTACAAGATGAATATTTTCCACTGGCACCTGACCGACGACCAGGGATGGCGCATCGAGGTGAAGGGGTACCCGAAGCTGACGGAAGTGGGGGCCTGGTGTGTGGATTACAATGACATGCCCTGGGGGGAGAGGCCTCCCCAGAAGCCGGGAGACAGCGCTACCTACGGAGGATATTATACACAGGAGCAAATACGCGAACTGGTGCAATATGCGGCAGAGCGTTTTGTCACCGTGGTGCCGGAGATAGACATGCCCGGCCACTCGCGGGCCACCATCGCCTCTTATCCCGAGATAGCCTGCGGCCCGGGGCCTTATTATGTAGCCACAGGGGGTATCGCTTCGGACAATACCATTTGTCCCGCCAAAGAGGAGTCTTACCGGTTCATCGAAGGGGTGCTCTCGGAGGTGCTGCCCCTGTTCCCCGGACCCTGGTTTCATGTGGGAGGGGATGAATGTAACAAAACCAACTGGAAAAAGAATAAACTCTGTATCGACCTGATGAAAAAAGAGGGGATGAAGAATGTGGAGGAACTGCAGAGCTATTTTATACGGCGTGTGGAGAAGATCGTAAATCGCCTGGGAAAAAAGATGATCGGCTGGGATGAGATTCTGCAGGGAGGACTGGCTCCCAACGCTGCCGTGATGTCGTGGCGGGGAGAACAGGGCGGTATAAAAGCTGCAAGAATGGGCCATGAGGTGGTCATGACCCCTACGACCTACTGCTATCTCGACCTGAAACAGGGAGATCCTGATCTGGAACCTCCTTACGGTTATTCGCGTTTGCTGTTATCTACAGCATATTCCTATGACCCGGTGCCCGACGTGCTGAATAAAAACCAGGCAAAGCTTATCCTGGGCACCCAGGGCAACCTGTGGGGAGAATCCATACAAAATGAAACGGATGCCAACTATATGCTTTTCCCCCGGTTGCTGGCCATTGCCGAAGTGGGATGGACGCCGAAGGCTCTGCGGCAGTGGGATGATTTCACCGGAAGGCTAGAATATAACCTGGTGCGCCTGAAAAATATGGGTATCCGTTATGCGCCCAGTATGTACAATGTTGAGGTCTCTTACCTTTGGGACACCCTCCGGGGTGGGCTGTTCGTGACTCTTTCCACCGAACACGGCCGGGTGCCCATACGTTATACCCTCGACGGGAAAGACCCGGACAATACTTCTGCTCTGTATGAAGAGCCGGTATTGATCACAAACAAAAAAACGGTACTTAAAGCGGCGGCTTTCAGAAACGGTAAACGGACCGGAAGGATTACCACCAAAACGATCCTTATCCACAAAGCCGCCGGAGGAAAGGTTACCTTGTCTGTCCCGCCGTCACGCCGGTATGACCCGGGGGCACAGGCCCTGACCGACTGTATGCGGGGAGGCACGGACCTGCACAGTGGCCACTGGCTCGGATGGGAGGGGACCAGCCCGGTGATCACCCTCGACATGGGCAGGGCCGATACCATACACCGGGTGACGGTGGGCTGTCTGAAAGACCAGATCTCCTGGATATTCCTGCCCAAAGAAATAAAAGTCTTTTTGTCTCTCAACGGAGACCATTATATGACGCGGGGGATCCTGTACCGGCGGCTTAAAAAGCAACCCGGCTCCCGGGCCGTGGATCTGGTTTTGAATATACCGCCCACCTATGCCCGGTATATCCGGGTGCTGGTAAAAAACCGGGAGGTTTGTCCGGAATGGCATCCCGGTGCCGGCGGCAAAGCCTGGGTGTTTGTGGATGAGATACTTGTGGAATAACCGAATTCTGCTAATTT
>CAZYPI010000090.1:0-479 GCA_964649335.1 uncultured Rikenellaceae bacterium
GCCGATGCCAGTCCCGACAACGACACGGCTACGCCCATACCCCCCTGGATAACCGGGAGTCTTGCTTTCAAATCACCAATCTGTAATGTTTGCATCATAATATATTTTTAGTCCGGACACAAATGTAGAGTCACCCTGACGGGAGAAAAAACTTTAGGGGTCAATCCGTCAAAAAAGGGACTAATAACAAATACAGGGATGAATAGCATTCAAATCCGGTGCGAATAGCACATTTTTTCCGTGCTGTTTCGCAAAAGGGTTTATCCGGGATGATCAAAAGGAACCGGAAAGTCTATATTTTATAAAACAGTTCCTTAAACTCCGGAATATAATTTCTTGACACGAACACCTTGTGATTTTCCGGTCCCACATACAGGGTATAACCCTGTGAACTTCCCTCCACCTGCCGGATTTTATTCAGATTCACAATATAGGTACGATGGCATTTGAAAACAAAACGGTATTCCCGGAAAGCTTCT
>CAZYPI010000090.1:489-10606 GCA_964649335.1 uncultured Rikenellaceae bacterium
GTACATCGCACCATTTGAAAACGCACTTTTCCGTTTTCTTCCCAGTAAACCTCCACATAATTTCCTGCCGACCTGACATACAACAAATTATTAACATCCACAGACAGCGAGTCTTTTTCATAATTCGATTTAAGATGAACGATCTCCGGCAAAGGATTTGCTCTTTTTTCCAGGTGTTTGTTCAATTCGAGAGCCGAGTGCAAATGACTCCGTAAAAGCCGGTTCCGGTTGTAGGGAATGAGAATGCTGACGGGGATCGCACTTATTATCAAAACTTTGACGAGAATAAAGAAACCGAAGGCAAAATATCCGGTCAGCCCGAAATAGATAAAGTAGCCGGTGGCAATGGTGAACATGATCCAGATATTCCATAATATTTCCTTCAGGACATTCCATTTTTTAAATATACCCCGTTGGGACATGATGGAAGGAATAAGCAACAGGTTGATACTCAATGCGAGGAATGTCACAACGATCAACCCTCCGATGAGAAAATATTTTTCTTTTTTGCTCAGAGCCGTAATATCAAAGGGCTGGAAAAGGAACAACAGCAGCAACATCACCACACTGATCAGAAAGATCAGTTTGGTATTTTGCTTCAGGTCGTCATTAAAGGGATAAGACTTCCTTAAAAAATGAAATACCTTCGACATATGGAAAAAGAATATTTTCAATAAAAAAGCCCTGAAAGGCATAGCATAAAAAATACACCTTTCAAAGGAAACGTCTCATGTATGAAACACAAAAACCCAGCGAGCTTGTTCAGGCAATCTTCTTTTTATATTCAGGAAGCAGTTTGCCCTCCGTATCGAACCACTTTTTCAGTCCGATATATTTCTCTTTGGTTCCTTCTTTACGGAAAGTATTTACTTTGTTCTGCTTGTTCCTCAGCCGGAAAGCACTGTTCATAATAGCCTGGCGGACAACATCTTTTTGTGAAACAGGCAGTTTGAAAAACAGAAGCGCATCCTGTATCAGCTCCGTATAGGTCACCGGCCTGTCGAGTTGGCGGAGTCTTTTCAGGATATAATTTCCCCAGATTGCTTTGGGACCCGGCTTTTTCTTTCTTTTGGATTTCTTTTTGGCAGCCGTGGTTTTTGACGGAGACGTTTTGCTTTTCTCCAAAAGCTTCAGTTCATCCTTGATCTGCACATCAATGGTTACCGACCCGGGTGCCAGTTTGTCCAGCATTTTCTTAATATGCTCCAGACGTGATACGGTTTTTAACAGCTCTTCTTCATAGAACTGTAACATTTCGCTTTTCTCTTCCTGCGTAAGGGATAAATCACTCATTGTAAAAATAAAATATTTAAGTTAATAAATAAATATAACACCGTGGAATTATATGATAGGTTGCCAGGTATCAAACACTTATAAATATATGGAAGTTCTTCCGGTGATCAATGTATCAAATATTAAGTGGTTAAATATAAAAACAAAAACTTTAATACAAAAATTAAAAAGAATTATTTTCATATCATTCACCGGATCAAATCAATAATATTTATTATGTTATTAACAATAATCAAGTTATTTTGTCATGGAAGGCGGGGCCCAGGCAGGGTCACTGCCCCATGATTTTACCGGTTCCCCGGCCATTTCAAAGACCAGGGTTCCCCCGGCATTTATTTCTTTCCAGGTGATATAGGTTCTTTTCAGTTCTTTTCCGTTCAGCATCACTTTTTCAATATACATATTCTTTTTACTGTTATTATTTGCAATAATTGTAAAAGTACGTCCTTCTCCCGTTTTCAGTACCACTTTGTCAAAAAGGGGACTTCCGAAGGCATAATTTCCGTCGGCGGGATTGACCTGATAGAAGCCGAGGCTGCTGAGCACGTACCATGCCGACATCTGTCCGCAATCTTCATTACCGCTCAGGCCGTTGTAGTCGTCGAAATAGAGTGTAGTAAGGATCTGTCTCACCCGTTCCTGGGTCTTCCAGGGGGCTCCGGCATAGTCATACAGGTAAGCTATGTGATGACTGGGTTCGTTACCGTGGGCATATTGTCCGATGAGCCCGGAGATATCGGGAGAAGCATACTCCCCTTCTACCGGTTTGTTTAAGGAAAAGAGTGAATCCAGTTTTTCTACAAAAGCTTTTCTCCCTCCCATCAGCCGGATCAGGCCCTCCGGGTCCTGCGGTACCAGCCAGGTATATTGCCAGGCATTCCCTTCGGTATAGTCAAAACTTTCATGGTTGGAATATAGGGGGTTGAAGGGGGTTCTCCAGGTACCGTCCGCCATTTTCCCGCGCATAAAGCGGGTGTGAGGGTCAAAATAGTTTTTATAATAGCCGGCACGTTTCAGATAGTATTGATGATCCTCTTCTTTGCCGAGCCTCCCGGCCATATCAGCAATGCACCAGTCGTCGATGGCATATTCCAGGCCTTTGGATACCGAATGTTTCTCTTTGTCTGCCGGGATATACCCTAACTCCCGGACATATTTCAGGCCTTTAATATCTGTCATGGAAGATTTTTTCATGGCCTCCAGCACTTTCTCCGGGTCTTCTTTAAGCAGTCCTTTGGCAAAAGCATCCGCCAGCACGGGGATGGCATGATACCCCACCATGGTATTGGTTTCATTGCCCATGAGTGCCCACACGGGCAGCAGTCCGTACTCCTCATAAAAACGCATCATGGATCCCAGGATCCCGTCCAGGCGTTCCTGCTGCACCAGGGTCAGCAGAGGGTGCTCGGCGCGGTAGGTATCCCACAGGGAATATACCGTATAGCGCGGATAACTGCCGGCATGATGCACTTTCCCGTCGGCGCCCTTGTAGTTGCCCTGCTCATCCGAAAACAGAAAGGGAGCCATCATGGTATGATAAAATGCCGTATAGAAAATACGCATGTAACCGGTATCCCGTGTTTCGATGCGTATCTTCCCCAGTTCACGGTTCCAGACATCATGGGCTTCACGGCGCACCCTGTCAAAATCCCACCCGGGGATCTCCTGCAGGCTTTCTACGGCTCCTTCGATGCCGGCAGAAGAAAGGCCCACCTTCAGGAGCAAAGGTTGCGCTGCAGCTTTGTCAAAGACAAAAATACCCTGTACATTGACGCCTTGCACCTGTGCTCCCCTCATTTTCTTACCGTTTTTTACGGGGATAAACCTGCTGATCTTTTGCGAAAAGCGGGCTGCAAACCAGACGCGCTGATCGCGCGCCCATCCTTCGGACATACGGTATCCGGTGATGAGACCGGTAGAATCAATGCGGATCATGGTTTTCACCGGATGATCCCAATTGATATGAAAACCCAGGTCGAAAACAACCTTCCCCTCTCCTTTCTGATAAAAAGTATAGCGGTGAAAGCCTGCTCTTTCGGTCACTGTCAATTCGGTCAGCACCCGGGGTTTTTCCAGAAACACGGAATAGTATCCCGGTTCGGCATGTTCTTTTTTATGGGAAAAAGGAGACCAGTGGGGTTTCATGAAATCAGCTCCCTGGCGGGCGGTATCGTTGGCAAACTCACCTGTTGCCGGCAGCACCAGGATATCACAGAGGTCTCCTATACCGGTGCCGCTGAGATGCAGGTGGCTGAAACCGGCGATGGTACTGTCGGAGATATGATAACCCGAACACCAGTCCCAGCCGCTGCGGCCGTTGTCCGGGCTGAGCTGCACCCCGCCAAAAGGCAGTGCGGCACCCGGGAAGGTATGTCCGTGGCCTCCTGTGCCGATGAAAGGATCCACAAAAACAGTCAGATCCTCCTCCTGGTTCCTGTCAAGATCACAGGATACTACTAAGAAGAGAACCAGTACCCCCGAGATTATATACAAATTTTTCATGGTTATTTTGAGTATCAGTTAAATATGCTGAAACTATCAAAGACCGGAAGTACAGGCTTCTCCGGTCAGAATTTGGAACATGATCTTCGCACTTCCAGCCTGGCGGGCAGGACAATTTGGGTTTTATCCTTGTTATTGCCGGATGATCGGATTTCCTGTATCAGTATCCTGACAGCCTCTTTGGCCATTTCCTGCCAGGGCTGTGCCACGGCAGTGATGGGAGGATAGAGCAACTGAAACAGCTCCAGGTCGTCGAAGCTGACGATGGCGACATCCTGGGGGATACGCAAACCTAATTTATTAATAACACTCAACCCGGCAATAGTCAGATCATTATTTAAAAAGAACAGAGCATCGGCACTTACAGGTTTAAAAAGCAATTCCGGCAATGCCTGATTCATAACTTTTTTAATATCACCCGAAGGAATTTCTTTGACGAGGTTTTTATTAAAGCGGAAACCATGATCTTTGATAGCATCACGGTAACCTTCACACCGGAATTTTATGGTGGTCAGATGGGAAGGGGTATATTTAAGCAAGCCTATTCTTTTAAATCCTTGTTTTAATAGGTGGGTCATTACATCGTAAGAAGCACGATAATTATCCACAATCACATAATTGGTTTTTATGCGGGGGAAAAAACGGTCAATCAAGACGAGGGGTACCTTTTCCTTATTCAAATTCAGGATTACGGATCGTTCTTTCAATGAACTGGCTATTATCAGGCCGTCAATTTGCCGTTCCAGCAGTACTTTGATAAGTCCTATCTCCTTTTCGGGGTTTTCATCCGAGCTCACAGACATCACCCGGTAACCATGTTTATCTGCTTCATCTTCTATCACGCGGGTGATGCGTGCAAAGAACAGGTTGCCGATATTCGGGATGATCAGGCCGATGGTTTTGGAAGCGCCCAGCCGTAACCCCCGCGCCACCATGTTGGGTTTGTAATTCATTTTCCGGGCCATCCGGATTACTTTCTTCTGTGTCTCCTTGTTGATACCCACTTCATCTCCCCGGTTGTTCAATACCAGGGATACCAGTGTTTTGGATACGCCCAGTGCCTCGGCAATATCACTTAGTGAGGTTTTTTTCATTTATTTATTCTCTTACATTAGTGACCGGGAAAAATATGATAGATCTTAAAATAAATCTTTTGGAAGTGTACCCCCCTTACTCCCCCCTGCCTCGCCTTCGCGTAGCCGCTACGGCAGAGCAAGGCTGGCAGGGGGGAAACCCGTAGGGAGGGGGGTAGTAAAAGCTTACGTATTGCATTAAATGTCTTACAATTATACATATTTAATTAAATTTATCCGGTCAGTAGTGATTCTCTCATCATACGATTGGTACGGATAGGCTTCTATTAGTATAAATCGTTACAGGCTTCCGGTTTTTCATATCTATAACAACTAATCCGGTTTTTTCAGTGTTACAATTTTACTAAATATTTCTCTTAATAGGATGATCCCCTGACAATATTTTACAATATGTTTAGCAATCCCGCTTCTGTAAGATACGGTACTCCGGAGGTTTTTCATTGATATAACCGCTTTTACAGGATTATTTTCTATTTTTGAAAATCTAAACAAATGCTATGATCTTCTTACTGCTCAGCATACTTTCCGGGATTACCATTATTCTCTGTTTCAAGTGGGCTGACCGGGCCGGTCTGAACACTTTCATGGTCATTATCCTGAATTATCTGACGGCTTTTCTGCTGGGTTTGGTACTTACGGGAAAGGAACTGATCCCTTCCGTTATGCCGGCCACCGGGGAGGTGACGGCGGCCTTTGCCATCGGTATTCTGTTCGTGGTCCTATTCCGTATCCTCGGGGTTTCGGTAAAAACAGCCGGTATGGGCATCAGCACGATCGCAGCCAAGATCTCGGTAGCCATCCCCATTACTTTCAGCATTGCGGCTTATCATGAGACACTTAACTTTCAGAAAACGGCAGGGATTTTGCTGGCGTTGGTATCGCTGGTTTTTACTATTTACAGGAAGGGAAAAAGGGAGAAGCATTCCATTCTTTTCCCTGTATTGTTGTTTGTGGGTATGGGTCTGGTCGATTCCATGGTCAAGTATGTTCAGGCAGCTCATCTGATCAACCGTAACATTCTTGTTTTCAGCACCTGGGTCTTTTTGATCGCCTTCATCACCGGACTGTTTATGAAGTTAATTGAGAAAAAGAATATTACGAAAGGTTTTTCCTTGCATCTGCTCGGGACGGGGATTTTGCTGGGCACGGCCAACCTGGGATCTCTTTATTTTTTCATCCGGACGCTGAATACCGGCATTCTGGACAGTTCGTTGATCTTCACCATCAATAACCTGGGTATCCTGATCCTCACCGTGCTGACGGGGGTTCTTTTTTTCAGGGAACGTCTGAACAGGATGAACCGGATAGGTTTTTTCCTGTCCCTGGTGAGTCTGTACATTATCTTCAAAAGTTGAGCATTCATGGCTAAAGACACTTATCTGACGCTGGGGGCACCCTGCACAGGGCAGTACAAGGACCGGGGCAGCCGTTTTCTGGCTTTTGCGTGGCCGGTGGGTTCCGAGGAGGAAGCCAAAGAAAAGCTGGATGAACTGAAGAAGAAATATCATGATGCCCGGCATCACTGTTATGCATTCCGGCTGGGGCCCGGGCATGAAACATACCGTTACAGCGACGACGGAGAGCCTTCCGGCACGGCCGGACGGCCGGTGTACGAACAGATCCTTTCGGCAAACCTGTACAATGTCATCGTGGTGGTGGTACGTTATTTCGGCGGGGTGCTGCTGGGAACAGGAGGGCTGCACCATGCTTATAAACAGGCGGCCCGTGATGCCCTGGCACATGCCCGCATTGTTGAAAAGATCATGGAAGAGCAGGTGGTGCTTTCCTTTGGTTATGACCGGATGAACCTGGTCATGCAGACGATAGACAGGGAACATCTCACCATTGTGGATCAGCATTTCGGGGATACCTGCCGGATCGTGCTGAGGGTGAGAAAAAATGTGACGGACAGGATCAGGCGGGTCTTTGAAGCGGCCGGAGGAGTGAATATTGAAAAAAAATAGGAAGAATACATGCCTTTTTTATTAAATTTACCGCAATGAATTTCAGAGAACAATCTATGAACTCCCTGGCAGACAAAAGCCTGGTATCCATCAATGATTTCACGCCGGAAGAGATCGAGCAGGTGCTGGATACGGCTTTCCGTTTTGAGAAGGACCCTCCCGGCAAGATCCTGGACAGGAAGGTGATCGCCTCACTCTTTTTCGAACCCTCCACACGCACGCGTCTCAGTTTTGAGAGTGCTGTCAATCGTTTGGGAGGCCGCATCATCGGTTTTGCCGAGGCAGGCTCCTCCAGTGTCACCAAGGGGGAGTCGCTGAAGGACACCATTCTGACGGTGAGTAATTATTCGGATCTGATCGTTATGAGGCATTCCATCGAGGGTAGTGCCCGTTATGCCAGCGAGGTGTCGCCGGTGCCGGTGATCAATGCGGGCGACGGGGCCAACCAGCATCCCACGCAGACCATGCTGGACCTCTATTCCATCAAAAAGACCCAGGGCACCCTCGACGGGCTGAACATCTTCCTGGTAGGTGACCTGAAATACGGCAGGACCGTACACTCACTTCTGATGGCCCTCTCCAACTACGATACCACTTTCAACTTCATCTCCCCCGCCGAACTGCGCATGCCGGACGAATACAAGCTGATCCTCGAAAAAAAGGGAATAAAATATTATGAACACGACGATTTCACGGAGATCATTTCCAGGGCTGACATCGTGTATATGACGCGCGTGCAGAGAGAACGGTTTTCCGATCCTCTTGAATATGAAAAGGTCAGGAATATTTATGTGCTTCGTAAAGAGATGCTGGAAAACACAAAGGAGAATCTGAGGATCCTGCATCCCCTGCCCCGGGTAAATGAGATAGACCGGGATGTGGACGACAGCCCCAAGGCCTACTATTTTGAACAGGCCCTGAACGGTGTCTTTGTCCGGCAGGCAATCATTGCTTCTATTCTGGACGTGAACCTATAACTGCAAGCATGGAAAGAGCCAAACAACTCAGTGTGAGTGCTATCAAAAACGGAACGGTCATCGACCACATCCCGGCCGACAGTCTGTTTACGGTCATCACCATTCTCGGGCTGGAACACATCTCCAACCAGATCACTTTCGGCACCAACCTGGAAAGCAAAAAGTACGGAAAGAAAGGGATCATCAAGGTATCGGATATTTACTTTACCGAGGAGGAGATCAACAAGATCGCTCTGGTAGCGCCGGCGGCCAAATTAAATATCATCAGGAATTACGAGGTGGTCGAAAAACACGAACTGACCGTTCCGGAGGAGATCGAGGGCATAGCCCGCTGTTTCAATCCCACCTGCATCACCAATCATGAACCCATAAAAACAAAGTTCAGGATTATCTCACAGCAACCGTTACGCCTGAAATGTTATTATTGTGAGAAGATAACGGACGAAGAACACCTGACCATCATCTGATCCGGTCTACCGAGCGCACCAGCAGCTCGTCTTTACGTATATTCCTGAATGCCAGCCAAGTGAAGACCAATGCTAACAACGGAGCCAGCAGGGTGGCTTTATAATACACCTGTGCCGACAATTCGGTTTTGATATAATAAATGTACCAGGCCATAAGGATCAGGATCCCGATCATGAGCAACATATTGAATACACACAGGCGCATCTGAAGCACACGGTTCTTAAAAAGAAACAGAGTGCCCAGGGTGATCACGGGTACCACGCCGGTGAGGATCTGCAATGGGAGAATATTCACTGCCGTGCCTGTATTTTCCGAAGCATGAACGCCTGTGAAGTCAAACAGATGGTTTACCGCTTGCGGATCAATAAAGACGGCATAGGGAAAGATAAACAGCAATACCAGAAACGCCAGGGCTACGACCAGTTGTAAGGACTGTATCCGTTGTATCATGACAGCAAAGTTTTATTTTTCCGCAAAGATACTAAGTAATATTTTTTCCGAAGCTCTGAAAGTCCAGATAATATAAGATTTTCAGGGATATGCTGTTAACCTGGTCAGAGGAGATTACCTTGCTGAAGTTACTGAAATAACTGCTTTCCAGCTGGTTGCTATAGGTATAGATGGCATTTTTCCATACCAGGGACATCTCACTGCCCGGAGCAAAACGCCAGACAAAGTCCATATCAATATTAAAGGAGTTATAGTTGATATCCCGGGGATTTTTATCATAGACCTCCGTAAGTGTTCCGTCCGGATTGAGGTAATAGGTATCTCCGGTATAGTCCACCTGTGACCAGTAATGGCGGAGGCGGAACGACATGTAGATGTTCCGGGTGAAGATATAGCTTGTAGTAAAGGTATTGGTTACGGTTTTGATATCTCTCATGCCGAACCATATGGAGTCTCCGGCGCTGTTACGGCCGATATAGCCGATATTTCTGTTTTTCAGGCCGTATGACATATCCAGGGCCAGCTGAAAGCGCTGGCTGACGCGGTAGTTGGGAGAAAGACCGGCGCTCCAGGAACGTTTTTTGTATCCGGTAAACTCGGCAAATGTATTGAAACGGCCACGCAGATAGAAGGGTTTATTGCGATTGGTCATGACCCAGGCGAAGAAACTGCCTTTCTGTCCGGTATGGAAATACCTTCCGGGCACGCGCGGTTCAAAATAATCATTTTCACCCCACGGGGAATAATTGATCTCGCCCCCGGCATACCAGTAATTTTTAAATTGGGAAAAGGTCTGGAGATTAATCTGAAACTCCGAAAAAGCGCGGGGTTGATATATGCCTGTATATTCAAAACCCAATTCACTGCGTGAGCTGAGCAATATGCCCTTGGCTTTGAACATATTATAGCTAAGTGTCAGCTCATGAGCGATTTCGTTATTGTGGCGAAGATAACCCATATCGTTGGGGTCGTAGGTATCACTCATGATGTTCATTTTGTATTCGGCCCGGTAAACACCTCCTGTCTTACCACCTCTCAGGGAGATGCGGTGGCCCAGGTCTGTATCCAGTGAGTCGTAATATTTCTGGCTCAGGGCTGCCTGGCCGCCGATGGAATATTTATTGCTTTTATCTTTGAAAAGAAAATCGGTGGCCGTCACATTGGCTGTATAGTTGTACAGGTCTTTTTCTGCAAAACGGTACACATTGGTATTTTCCAGGCTCACATAAGAGTTGTTTTTCAGGCTCTGGTCCAGCACCAGCATATTGTAGTTGGTCACCGGCTGGGTACGTATTTTCCTCTCTTCACCGGTTTCGTCATCCTGCACCGTAGCAAACATATTTCGTGTCACGGCATTGAAGACGCCGAT
>CAZYPI010000091.1:0-10540 GCA_964649335.1 uncultured Rikenellaceae bacterium
TGGTGCCGCGTGATCCCCGTTATGCCAGATATGTGCGGCGGGATGAGGGATATGGGTTGAGGTATAAGCTGAAAAACAGATGCCCGCGACTGTGGAACACCGGCGTGGTGACATGGGACGGGAAAGTGGTCCCCTGCTGTTTTGACAAAGATGCAGACCATCTTATGGGGACACTCAACGGAACCTCTTTCCGTGAAATATGGCATTCGCAACGGTTTGACCGGTTCAGGCGGAAGGTGCTGACCCGGCGCCGGGAGATCGAAATGTGCAGGAACTGTACCGAAGGGCTGGGAAGAAAGAAGATGGAAGAATAAAGCCCGGAAGAGGATCGTATTTGACGGAATGATATCCGGTATCCGGTGATCCCTCCTTGAGATTCTGGATTGTTTTTGTATTTTCGGAGCAGAAAAACCTCAGTATGAAATATCCGCTTCATCCGTTCTGGCAGGCGCTTCTTCTCCCGTTTTCATTGTTATACGTACTGGGGGTGGGGGTCAGGAACATGCTGTATGACCTGGATATTCTCAAAGTGCATGAATTTGACCTGCCTGTCATTTCCGTAGGCAACATCACGGTAGGGGGCACGGGGAAAACCCCGCATGTGGAATATCTTATCCGGATGTTAGCCCCCCGCTACCGGGTGGCTGTGTTAAGCAGGGGATACCGGCGGAAGACCAGGGGCTTCCTGGCAGCCGGCCCGGAGAGCACTGTCGAAGAGCTGGGTGACGAGCCCTATCAGATACATAAGAAATTCCCGGAGGTGCAGGTCATTGTCGATGAGAAAAGAGCCCGGGCGCTGAAGATGATCTGTGAAGAGATGCCCGGCATAGAGATTGTGATCCTGGATGATGCTTTCCAGCACCGGGCCGTCAAACCGGGGCTGTCGGTGTTGCTGATAGATTATAACCTGCCCCTGTCGAAAGAGCTGTACCTGCCGGCAGGGAGGATGCGGGAAAGCCGCCATGAGAAAAAAAGAGCCGACCTGGTGGTCTTCACAAAATGTCCCGGCGCCCTGAAACCCATCGAGGAGAGGATACGGGTGAAACATTTCAACCCGTTTCCCTATCAGCGGGTGTATTTTACAAAGATCGTCTATGGCAGCCCCCGGCCGGTTTTCGGAGATGAAACAGGCCGGGAAGAGGCATCCGGCATGCCGGACCGCGAAACAACCGTTCTGGCGGTGAGCGGCATAGCCAACCCCGGGCCTTTCGTGCAATATGTGAAGACGCTGGCAGGACAGGTCGAGGAACTCTCTTTTCCCGATCATTACCGGTTCAGAAAAAAAGATATTGAAAAAATAGGCAGAAAATTTGAAGAGATAAAGACCGACAAAAAGATGATCCTTACCACCGAAAAAGATGCTATGAGGTTGGCAGCTTTTTGTACCTTTGAGCCGCCTTTCCGGGACCGGTGGTTTTACATCCCCATAGAGGTGGACGTCCTGCAGAAATCGGAAAGGGAAGATTTTGAGTATCAAATTTTGAAGTATGTTGAAAGCCATCAAAGAAACCGCGGAATTCATCAAAAATAAACTCCCCGGCACGCCGGATGCCGGGATCATCCTGGGCACCGGCCTGGGCGGACTGGCCGGGGAAATACAGGTAGAAAAAGAACTTCCTTACAGGGATATCCCAAACTTCCCGGTCTCTACGGTAGAGGGCCATGACGGCCGGCTGATCTTCGGCACCCTGGGAGGGAAAAAGGTGTTGGCCATGAAAGGCCGTTTTCATTATTACGAAGGGTACTCCATGCAGCAGATCGTTTTTCCGGTGCGGGTGATGAAATTCCTGGGGATAAAATACCTGTTTCTGTCGAACGCCAGCGGTGGGGTGAACCCGGATTTTGAAGTGGGCGACCTGATGATCATCACCGACCACATCAACCTTCTTCCCAATCCGCTGATCGGGGAGCACATCCCGGAGTTTGGCCCCCGTTTTCCGGACATGAGCCATACCTATTCTGCCGATCTGATCCGTATGGCGGAAGAGATTGCCCGGGAGAATCATTTCCCGGTGAGGAAAGGGGTCTATACCGCCACCACCGGCCCTACCTATGAGACCCCTGCCGAATACAACTATTTCCGGACGATCGGCTCGGATGCCGTAGGCATGTCCACCATCCCCGAGACCATTGTGGCTCATCAGATGGGGATTCCCTGCTTTGCCATATCCATAATCACCGACCTGGGAGTCCCCGGAAAAATAGAAAAGATTACCCACGAATCGGTGCAGGAGGTGGCAGCCCGCGCCGAGCGGAAGATGACCCTGATCATGAAAACCATGATCGAAAGATTGTGAAAAAGAGAGGGCCCATGGCTGACAAAGAGTTCCGCAGGGGACAGATCATCTCCATCTCATTCGCGCATCTTACCCATGATATTTATTCCTCTTTTCTGGCGCCCATCCTTCCCCTGCTGATAAGCAAACTCTCTCTTTCATACTCGCTGGCCGGCTCGCTGTCCATCTACCAGCGTCTCCCTGCCCTGTTCAACCCGCTGGTGGGGATTCTGGCGGAGAAAGTGAAGAGTCATTACTTTGTGATCGTGGCCCCGGCAGTGACCACCGTTGCCATGAGTCTGCTGGGATTGGCGCCGGGGTATATTTTTCTGGCGGTATTGCTGCTGGTGGCCGGGGCCAGCTCCACCTTTTTTCATGTTCCGGCGCCGGTGATGATCCGGGGTTTCTCCGGCAACAGGGTGGGCAAAGGAATGAGCTGGTTCATGCTGGGCGGCGAGCTGGCACGTACCCTGGGCCCTCTGATCATCGTGGGGGCCGTGAACATGATGGGTTTGAACGGTACCTGGAAACTGATCCCCTTCGGGCTGCTGGCCTCGCTGGTGTTGTATGTGAAGCTCAGGGATATCCCGGTAGAGAAGAAATACGAGCGCAAAAAAGGACAACTGGGCTACGGAAAAATATTGAAGCAGCATACCGCCATGTTTGTCAATCTCTCGGGCATCGCCTTCTTCCGGGGTGCCATGAAAGCCTCCCTGACCCTTTATCTGCCGGTCTATCTCACCCGCCACGGGGAGACCCTCTGGATGGCCGGCATCTCCCTGTCGGTGTTGCAACTGTCGGGTGCCCTGGGTACCTATTATTCGGGCACTGTCTCCGACAGGATCGGCCGCCGGAAAACCCTGGTGATCATTACGCTGGTGGCGCCGCTGCTGATGCTGCTCTTCCTGCAGACGTCCGGATGGATCGCCCTGGTGCTGCTGGGACTGATCGGCTTTTTCCTGATATCTTCCACCTCGGTGATGCTGGCCGTGGTGCAGGAGATGGACTCCGATAACCTGCTTTTCCTGAACAGCATTTACATGACCATTAGTTTTGTGGTGGGATCGCTGATGGTGCTGGTGGTGGGGTTTATGGCAGATAAGGCAGGACTGGATCCTACCTATGTCTTTTCCGCCCTGTTTGCCCTGCCGGCAGTCTGGTTTGCCTGGCGCATTCCCGGAAAATAAAGGGTTCGCCCTGCTATTGCCGTTTTCCGGCCAGTACACAGGTTCTCTTGTATCCGTGCACTTTTCCTTTCAGGTTGAATATTTTTACATAGATGAGGTATATTCCTTTCGGGGGCATTTTCCTTTCGTCGTTCAGCCCGTCCCAGATTACTTCTCCTTCTTTCCCCAGCAGGATATTGTTGGCCAGCATACGTACCAGTCTGCCTTTGGCATTGTAAATGCCGATGGTGGCCACGTTCCCGGGTTCTTCAAAATGGTATTGAATATGCAGGACATCGTGATAACCGTCATTGTCGGGGGAGATGATATCCGGTTCGGTGGTGATCAGGCTTTTCCCGGGGGGCTTGTCGCTTGACTGGGAGTTGCGCACACCGGGGGTGCCGTAGCCGGCGTCCGAAGAGGCGGAATGCCAGTTGGTGGGGTCTTGTGTGGGAGAATCGAAATAGATTCTTTCCAGCGAGACTCCTTCGGTGGACTGCAACAGGGCAAACTGCATGTCATCCCGGTAGTGGAACTCGTCCAGTACGTGCATGGCTGTGTCGAGCAGCACGATGTTGCCCCGCTCGTCCGGCAGCGAAGGCATCCTGGACATCCCGGTGAAGTTATCCGGATCGGAAGTAAAGAATCGTTCACCGACCGTTTCCGGGGAAAGGGTGAATACCCGGTACTCTTTTGGAAAGAACAGCAGGGGCTCGGAGCCGACCGGACAGATGTCCATCTGTGTGTGGCGGACTTCATCACGGCGTGCCAGCAAAACGGTATGCAGATCGATGACCTTGACGGAACGGTTATAAATCTCGATAAAATCAACACCGCCGGGGGCCGGATTGTACAACACTTCGTTGATGACCAGGTCCAGACTATCCGGAGAGAGGGTGCGGGCAAAACGGAAATGCTTGTCTGCCGTGACGGGGAAGCCGGAACAGTCGGTCAGTTTTTTCGATAAGGAGAGTTCATAGATAACGCCCGGTTTGAACTTCTTCCTGAACGTCAGGATGGCCGTCAGATAATCCGGCGCATGGATGGTGACCGTTGCCGGGTGTCCCATCTCATGGCTGACACTGTAATAAGAGATCGCGGAAGCGGTGGCCGGATTATATGCTTCGGAGAAACGGATAAAAAGGGTGTTCTCATTCAGCAGGTACAGGTTGGAGATCATGGCCGGGGTGAGGTCGGGATTGTCGGACAACACCGAATTGGCCTTGCCGGGGGTGCCGCCGGGCCAGACGACGGCAGCACTCCAGTTGTCCGGCCTGGGGCAGGGATGGGCCGGGTCGATCTGTTCCAGCGACCATCCCCCCTCCGCTTTGTAAGGATCGTGATACCATTCCGTGGTGTAGGTGATGTGTGAGACCGGCATCCTCTGCCTGTCCAGCAGAGTCAGGGCCATGCCGCTGTTGGTGAGGACGGGCATGGAGGGTATGGCAACAACTTTTCCGTAAGGTGAGAAAAGGGATGTGTCGGCAGAGGAACACAAAATACGGTAACTGTGGGAAGGCATGTCGACCAGGGGCAGCTCTTTTTCTTTCTCTCCAAAAACAAAATAACAACCGTCGAGCCATATGCGGTAGTCCGAAGCGTTGTATAACTCGATGTACTCGGCATCCGGCAAGCCCAGCGTCGGGGAAGGGTCGGCCATGATCTCGTTGATCTGGATCTCCCGGAAATGTGGCAGGTGGAAACTTACAGGCTGCAGGGTGTCTATCAGCGGATTCCCCTGGTAGTCTGTGACGTGATGGAGCGCCAGCCGATAGAGTATGTCTTCGGCAAAGATCCTGCTGAACCGGAGCAGTGCCGAAGCGGGAAGAAGGGGTATTACGGAAAGGGCCGGACCTATGTTATGATCCATAGAAAAGGCAGCTCGTGTCAGGTCAACCGGCTCGGAAAAAGTGACCAGCAGGGAGACGGAGTCGGCGAAGCGGTAATCCGAAAGAGCAGGAGGGACTGTATCCCGGATGAACGTTCCGTCAATGAGAATCTCGTCTATCCATAGTTTCCGGTCCTGCGAGGAGGAGTATTCATAAGATATTCCGAAAAAGCGGGCCGGAACCGTGTCGGGAGAGAATGCCGTACCCATATTTATCAAAGACAAGAAGGTAAGGGTGGTGTCGATAGCAGCCTGCCAGTGTCCGGAGGCATCCCGGCGTATCTCGATGGCCGCTGCTTTTGTCCCCACTGCCGTCTGCCAGTTGAAGGAGGTGGTCATAAGAGGATCGGTATGCCCGTCGTGCAGATACCATATCTTAAAAAGATCATCCGAACCGGTGAAGTTGACCCCGGCCACAAAAGCCCGGATACCTGTGCCCGGCTGCATAGCCGGGGCATCTCCACCGGCAGCCAGAAAAACAGCCCAGTTGTTGGCCGAAGAGGGGAGATAGCTATGCCGTACCGCAAAGCGCCAGACCGTGGTGCCGGAAGAAAGGGAAAGACCGGCCAGGGGATATGAGATCTGGTCCCGGCCCGCAGCCGGTGCATCATAATTGTGCCGCAGGGAAAAATTCCCCAGCAAAGCCCCTTCCGGGGAGACTTGCCAGTGTCCGGGAACACTCTCCCTCCAGCCGGTCATCTGCCCGTCCTCAAAATCAACCCTGACCTGCGGGAAGGACAGTAATGGAATAAAAATTAGTAATGAAAGAGCTGTTTTCATCCGGGGATAAAGAAAAAGGGTTATTTTTGCGCCGTTAAATTATACCTGGATGATGCAGGTGACGTTCTTCATTGCAATGTAATAAAAATTCTCCGGAATAAAATATCCCGGAAATAAAAAAGTGCAAACAAAAGAACAGATGATTTAAGAAGGTTATCTAATTAATAAAAAGATGAAAGTAGCTGTAGTCGGAGCCACCGGACTGGTGGGAAGGACCATGCTCAGGGTCCTGGAGGAACGCAGTTTTCCGGTGGATGAGCTGATACCGGTGGCGTCGGAACGGTCGGCCGGGAAAAAGGTGCTCTTCGGAAAGAGGGAGGTGCCGGTGGTGACCCCGGAAGATGCCCTGGCCATGAAACCGGATATTGCCCTCTTTTCTGCCGGAGGGACTGTCTCCAGAGAGAAAGCCCCGCTTTTTGCAGCCCAGGGAACGACCGTGATCGACAACTCTTCAGCCTGGCGTATGGACCCGGATGTCCCCCTGGTGGTGCCCGAAATAAACGGGAATATATTGACCGCCGAAGACCGGATCATTGCCAATCCGAACTGTTCCACCATCCAGATGGTGATGGTGCTGGCACCCCTGCACCGGGTATATAAAATAAAAAGGATCCTTGTGTCCACCTATCAGTCGGTGACAGGTACCGGCAAGGCTGCCGTGGATCAACTGGAAAATGAACGCCGGGGCGTGGAAGGGCCGAAAGCTTATCCCCATCCCATCGACATGAACTGCATTCCTCATTGTGATGTCTTCCTGGAGAACGGATACACCCGCGAAGAGATGAAACTGGTGCATGAGACCCGGAAGATCCTGGGCGACGGCAAAATGAAAATATCGGCCACGGCCGTGCGTGTACCGGTGGTGGGCGGCCACTCCGAGGCGGTGAATATCCACTTTAAAAAAGACTTTGACCCAGGGGATGTGACGGCCCTCCTGCAAAAGACACCCGGGGTAGTGGTGCTGGATGACCCCGCAAAGAACGAGTATCCCATGCCGGTGCTGGCGCATGGAAAAGATGAGGTCTTTGTGGGAAGGATACGGAGAGACCTCTCGAAAAAGAAGTCACTGAACGTATGGATCGTTGCGGACAACCTTCGCAAAGGAGCGGCCACAAACGCCGTGCAGATAGCCGAATATCTTATGTCGCACGGATTAGTTTGAAGAGACCTACGTAGGAGTCTACGTAGATAGTTTTTCAGGGCGGAGTCTCCTGTGTTGCCCGGGTTAGAATAGGAAGTCGTCGTAAGGATAACGCTGTTTGTGGATCTTTACCGCTTCGTTGTAGATCATCTCACGGAGGTGGTCGAGGTTCCATCTTTTTACAGCCGAAATAAAAACGACCGGGGATTCTGCCCGTGCCATCCATGTAGCTTCCATATCCCGGAGGGTCAGGTTCTCACGGGAGGCAGGGGTGAGGTCATCCTCTTCCTTCGGTATGTGGCGGTAAAGATCGGTCTTGTTAAAAACAAGTATGCTCGGTTTGCCGGCGGCACCCAGCTCTTCCAGCGTACGGTTCACCACCCTGATCTGGTCTTCGAATGCAGGGTGGGAGATGTCCGTAACATGCAGTAACAGGTCGGCTTCACGTACCTCATCGAGGGTGGACTTGAAAGACTCGACAAGCTGGTGGGGGAGCTTGCGGATGAACCCTACCGTGTCGGACAGAAGGAATTTGAGGTTGTGTATGACCACCTGCCTGACGGTGGTGTCGAGGGTGGCGAACAGCTTGTTCTCTTCTTTGACATTCGATTTGCTGAGCACGTTCAGCAGCGTGGATTTCCCCACGTTGGTATAACCTATCAGTGCCACCCTCACCAGCTTACCGCGGTTCTTCCGCTGGATGGTCATGCGGCGGTTGATCTTCTCCAGTTCTTTTTTCAGGATAGTGATGCGTTCGCGTACGATGCGTCTGTCGGTTTCTATCTCGCGCTCGCCGGGGCCGCGGAGGCCGATACCTCCCCGTTGTCTCTCCAGGTGTGTCCACATGCCGGCCAGACGGGGCAGCAGATGTTGGTATTGTGCCAGCTCCACCTGGGCCCGGGCCTGGGCCGTGCGGGCACGCCGGGCAAAGATGTCCAGGATCAGGTCGGTGCGGTCCAGGATCCTGCAGCGCAGGATGCCCTCGAGGTTACGTATCTGCGCCGGACTCAACTCTTCGTCAAAGATGGCCAGATCCGTTTTCTCCTGCTCGACAAAAGTCCTGATCTCTTCCAGTTTTCCCTTGCCGATAAAGGTACGCGGATTGATCTTCGTGATTTTCTGAAGATATTTTTTGACCGGCACACATCCGGCCGTTTCGGCCAGAAAAGCCAGCTCGTCGAGGTAATCTTCCACCTCCCGGAGCGTCTGGCCGGGAAACTGTACGGCGATAAGAACGGCTTTTTCGGTTTTTTCTGCTACCGGATTATTCCCCATCGGCGCTCCTGCATTATTCGTTAATAGATATATCGCTTGTCACGGAGCAGCACCTGCCGGATGGCTTCTTTCAGGGCCTGGCTGCAACGCATGATCATCTCCCCGTCGCTGGGGAAAGGCACTTTTTTACGCTTCAGCAGGGCTCTGTCTTCGGGCGAAAGCGCATCCACATCCCCGACGGCGCGGGCAGAGAAATATTCAAAATGGCTGTTGGCAGCGATGGGGTCTTTCTTCAACAGTTTCAAAGGCACCAGCGAGTAGATCTCCACATTCCCGTCTATCTGGACATCCTTTTGCTGGATGGTCTTGATGAGCGTACAACTCAGGTTTTTGTATTTTTTTACTTTGATGTCGTTGCCCAGCGAGTCTTTCATAACATTCCCGTTTTTGTCCAGCACATACCGCCATCCGTCCTCCACCTTTTTTTTGATCATCGTGTCCACTTCCGTTTGCAGGTCGGGAGAGATCAGAATATTGTTGAGGTTGATGGCGATCTGATAATCGTATTCGGTGCTGTCGTCGAGGTGCCGGGTGTAATATTCCACCCAGTCGGTATTCAGCCTGGAAGGATCGATGGCCAGCAGGTCATCGGTGAATTCCGGAGAGAGCTTCAGCGCCGTATTGTTCTGTACCACCACAAGTACCCGGCTGGTGCCGTAATACCGGGCCAGCGAGATCAGCCGGTCGATGTCATCATAATCGCCGCGGTAACTCTTGACCTTGACAAACTCCTCCCAGGCCTTGCGGTATGAGTTCTTATCGCCGTTTTGCATGAGCTTACGGGCATGGGCAAAGAAATAGTCGGCGGCTTTTTGTTTGGCTTCTATGATTTGTGCGTCGTAGTCGGCAAAATCAAACTGTACCGTGCGGTTGTCCACTTTCAGGGGTAAAAGGGGCCTGACCATCGCCTGGCGGTTTTTCAGGGCGAGATAATGTTCGAGGATACGATCCCAGTTGTCGGGCTTGCCTTCCATGTTTAAAAACCTGATCTGCTCAAGGTCCTGTTCATTGGCCAGCTTATAGGATTTTTCCAGGATCTGGATCTCGTCTTTGTCATCAGGATTTTTTTGCAGGTTCTTGACCGCTTTTTCAATGGCAAGGTCGTAATTTCCCTTCTGGAACTGTTTTTTGGAAGAGCTGCAGGAAGAGAGAATGATAAGGAAGGTGAAGATAAAACCAATGTATTTCATGATATGATCATTAATAAAACATTGATGATGTGTCGGAGCGGTTATAAAATTACGAAAAAAGTGAGAATCAACAAAAAACCCCGGAAGACCGGGGCTTCTGTTTATTGTAATACGAAAACGATCGGGATGGTATAGGCGACACGCACCGCCTTTCCGCGTTGTTTTCCGGGTTTCCATTTCGGGGAGGATTTCACCACGCGTACGGCCTCGGCATCAAGGGCGGGGTCCACCCCGCGGATTACCTTGACGTTGTCCACAGTGCCGTTGGGCTCAACGACAAACTGTACATACACCCGGCCGCTGATCCCGTTTTCGGCGGCGATCTCGGGATATTTCAGGCGGGCAGATACCCATTGGCGGAAAGCATCTACCCCTTTGCCCTGAAAGCTGGGCATATCTTCCACGATAAAGAAAATCTCGGAGCTGCCGTCATCTTCTTCATCATCCACTTCATAGTCAATCTCCTTGACCTCGGTGTTGATATCTGCCTCGAGGTCTTCCAACTGCAACTCGTCCTGAAGATTGACATCGTTTTTGACGATTTGCAGGATCTCCGTCACTTTCGGAGGCTCCGGCGGCTTGGGCTTGGGCTTCTCCTGCCGCGTGATGGGGATGATCTCCTGTTCGGCCTGCTCGGCCTGACCGGTATCGTATTCATTATCCTTAAAACCCGAGCTGGTCCATTCAAAGGCAATCAGCAACAATGAAATGGCAATCACCAACCCGATCTCAAAAAAAATAGTGCTTCTCTTTTCGAGATTTACTTTGTCCGCTTTTTTCAGTTCCATGAGTGATAAAATTTGGGGGTTAAAAGTAGTGAAATA
>CAZYPI010000092.1:0-4860 GCA_964649335.1 uncultured Rikenellaceae bacterium
ATGAACGATGGCAAAACCTGTCAGTGTGCCGGCAGCGCCGGTTCCTGACAGCGTTATACGGGGGAGGGATTGGTTGATTGGATGATTGAATGATTGGTTGATTGGATGAGCAGAGGGCAGAGGGGAGCATGGGGCATAGGGCAAAGGGCAGAAGGAAGGAATGGGAACACGGATGCCCTTGCGCTTCGCTGCAGGTAGCACAATTTTTTTTCTTACTTTTATCCTGAAAAAAACAACGCGAAATGAAACGAAAGGAATTTTTTCTGTACAGCGGTGCCGCAGGGATGGGAATGGTTTTCGGAAAACCGGCGGCTCTCCGTGCTGCATCTCCCTCAATGAAAAAAGACAACGGTCAGCCTCCGGAGATCACTTATGAGAAGATCCGGCTGGAGCTGTTTCATCCCTGGACGATCACCCGGGGCACGGCTACCTTTAAAGAAAATGTGCTGGTGTATTATAAAAAAGACGGCATCACCGGCGTGGGGGAGGCCGGCCACATGACCGCCGCCGGCCAGAATGCCGACCGCACCGTCCGCGAACTGCAACCGCTGCTGCCGCTGTACCGTAACACCGATCCTTTTCAGTTTTACGATCTGCCGGAAAAAGCCCGGGAACTCGTGCCGGAGTTGTCGCCGGCCAAAGCGGCTCTGGACATTGCCCTGACGGACTGGATTGGGAAAAAGCTGGGGATCCCCCTCTTTCAGTTTCTGGGTATCAATCCCGTGTCGGATGTAAAGACCTCCTTTTCCATCGGCCGTGATAAGCCGGAGGTGGTGCGGCAGAAGGTAAAGGAAGCGGCGCCGTACAAAATTCTTAAAGTGAAGATCACCGGACAGGAAGACAAGGAGACCATCCGGATCATCCGCAGCATGACGGACAAGCCCATCCGGGTGGACGTCAACGAGGGCTGGACCGACAAAGAAAAGGCGATCAAAGAGATCGAATGGCTGGCATCCCATGGTGTGGAGTTTGTCGAGCAGCCCATGCCGGTGGATATGCTGGCGGAGACGCGCTGGCTGAAAGAACGTTCGCCCATACCCATCGTGGCCGATGAGGCGGTGAACACCTCGGAAGATGTGCTGAAGATCGCAGATGCTTACGACGGCGTCAACATCAAACTGATGAAATCGGGCGGCCTGATAGAAGCGTATCGCATGACCGTGCTGGCCCGCCTATTAAAGCTGGATATCATGCTGGGATGCATGATCGAGACCACCGTAGCCATCGCTGCCGCCGTGCAGCTGCAGGCCCTTGCCCGCTGGGTAGACCTCGACGGCAACCTGCTGATTAAAAACGACCCCTACACGGGTCTGACCTTCCGGGACGGACATTGGATCATGTCGGGAAAACCGGGACTGGGCGTGGAAAAACGATGAAGATCGAACGATGACCGGTGAACAATCTTATTTCAATACCTCAACGATCATCCTTTATTTTGAACATATACCCGACGCCGCGGATAGTCTCCAGTGTTACGGCCGGTTCCGGTTTCAGATATTTGCGGATGCGGCTGATGAAGACATCCAGGCTGCGGCGGGCAAAGCCGGCACCCAATATTTAACATTCTTTAACAATAACCTTAATATCCCTTATATACAGCAGGATAGGGCATTTCTCCATAGGGTCCTGCGATGGCAGGGTCTTGACAGATATTTTCCTCCCGTATAAATTTGTTGCCCGTTCTGAATGTTACATCTAAAACGAGGAGGATTTTATATGTCATTTAGCACGAAACTCATCAGGCTGTTTTTTCTTTCTTTTTTGGGAGGGTTCCTGTTCACGGGTACCGGAGTGCTGGCCCAGGGGGTTACCTTGTATACCCCTTACAAAAAGGTAGTGGCCTCTCCCGGCGAAACGCTGAAATATTCCATCGAGGTCAACAACCGGTCGGATTCGAGACAGAATGTGGATATATCGGTCTCCGGGATGCCCGGGGAATGGACCTATGACCTGACAGCAGGCACCTGGAAGGTAAAACAGCTGGCCCTGCTGCCGAAAGGTAAAAAAAGTCTTACCCTGAAAGTAAATGTGCCCTATAAGGTAAAAAAAGGAACCTACCGTTTTAAGGTGGTGGCGGGAAGTTATGTGCTGCCTTTGTATGTAGAGGTTTCGAAACAGGGGAATTACAAAACGGAGTTTACCTGCAGGCAGACGAACATGCAGGGCAACTCCAAAGCCAATTTCACCTTCAGCACGGAGCTGAAGAACGTCACGGGGGAGAAACAGCGTTATGCGTTGCAGGCGGCGCCCCCTGCCGGGTGGATCGTTCTGTTCAAGCCCAACTACAAGCAGGCCACCTCGGTGGAGATCGAGCCGAACAACAAGGTCAATATGACCATCGAGATCAAACCGCCGCGTGAGGTGTCGGCAGGCACTTACGATATTCCGGTGCGCGCCGTATCCGGCAATACTTCGGCGCAACTGACCCTGGAGGTGGTGATCACCGGTAATTTTGAGATGGAGCTGACCACACCCACAGGCCTTCTCAGCACGAAGATCACCGCCGGCGATGAGAAGAAAGTAACCCTGGTGGTGAAAAATACCGGTTCCGCCACGCTCAAAGACATCAAATTCAGAAAACAGGTACCTGCCAAATGGGAGGTTTCTTTTGATCCGAAAAATATTGCCGACCTGATGCCCGGAAAAACGGCCGAGGTGACTGCCACCATCAAAGCGTATAAAAAGGCCGTGACGGGGGATTATGTGGTGAAGCTTACGGCCTACACCCCGGAGGTCTCCTCGCAGGTTGCCTTCAGGGTGCTGGTCAAAACACCTTTTCTGATGGGATGGATCGGTATTCTGGTCATCCTGCTGGCAGTGGGTACGGTGTATTACCTTTTCAGGAAATACGGAAGGAGATAAGCTGTGGCTGCACCGGTGATACAACTGAACGGTCTCACGAAGAGATACGGTGATTTCACGGCAGTAGATCACCTGGATCTCTCTGTCGCGAAAGGAGAGATCTTCGGGCTGCTGGGCCCCAACGGCGCCGGCAAGTCCACCACCATCCTTATGATCATGGGACTGACCGAGCCGGACGAGGGAACGGTACGCGTGGGGGAAATCGACCCGGTGAGCCGGCCGGCAGAGGTGAAAAGAAAAGTGGGATACCTGCCCGAAGACGTCGGCTTTTATGAGAAATACAGCGGACTGGAGAACCTGGTGTTCACCGGCCGCCTCAACGGGCTCACCGAAACGGCCGCCCGCAAAAAGGCAGCTCAGCTGCTGGAGAGAATAGGCCTGCAGGAGCATGCCGGTAAAAAAGCCGGGCATTATTCCCGGGGCATGCGGCAGCGTCTCGGCCTGGCCGATGTGCTGATCAAAGACCCGGAGGTGATCATTCTGGATGAACCCGTGCTGGGCCTCGACCCCTCCGGCATGCGCGAGTTCCTGGATATGATCGTACAACTCAGCCGGGAAGAGGGGATCACCGTCCTGTTCTCCTCTCATCATCTCTACCAGGTGCAACAGGTGTGCGACCGCATGGGGCTCTTCGTGAGCGGCAAACTGCTGGCCGAAGGAACCCTCAGCGAGCTGTCACAGAAACTCTTCGGAAACAGTCCTTACCAGGTGGAGATAGAGGTCGCCGGAGATAAACGGGGAAAAAACCTTGCGGAAGTACTTGAAAAACTGGAAGGGGTGGATCATGTCAGCCGGAAAGAAGGACGGTGGTATGTGGAATGCTCACGTGATATGACCCCGGAAGTGTCCCGTGCGGTGGTGCAGGCCGGTTTCGAGCTGACTTATCTGAGCCGGAAGGAGTATGGACTGGATGATATCTATTACCGCTATTTTGAAGGAGGAAACAACCATGAGTGAGGCAGTGAAAGAGATACCCGTGTCTGCCGGCAGGAAATTTTCCGGCCTGTGGCAGAGGTTTGCCGCCGGCAGAAAGGAAGAAAAACCGGCATCCCCTTTCCGCGTGATTGTCGAGAAGGAGATCTCCGACCATGTGACGAGCTGGCGGTTTATTATCCTGGTTTTTATCATAGCCCTTACCACCCTGGGCTCCCTTTATACGGCACTGGACAACATTCGCGAGGCCATCAAACCCGACGATCCGACCGCCTCTTTCCTGTTTCTGAAACTGTTCACCCTGTCCGACGGGACCCTGCCTTCCTTCATTGTTTTTGTGAGCTTTTTGGGGCCGCTGCTGGGTATAGGGCTGGGTTTTGATGCCGTCAACTCCGAACAAAACGGGGGCACTCTCAGCCGTCTGCTGGCACAGCCCATACACCGCGATTATATCATCAATGCCAAATTTCTGGCGGCCCTGATCGTCATCGGGGTGATGTTCTTTTCGCTGGGCTTTCTGGTCATGGGCATCGGCATCATTGCGACGGGGATCCCGCCCACGCCGGAGGAGTTCGTCCGTATCGTCCTCTTTATCCTGCTGACGGTGGTCTATGTGGCTTTCTGGCTGAATATGTCCATCTGGTTTTCGGTGAAGTTCAGACAGCCCGCCACGGCGGCCCTGACGGCTATCTCGGTATGGATCTTTTTCACGGTTTTTTATCCGCTGATCGTCAACCTGATCGTCAAAGGGGTCTCCAACCCGGCCTGGCTGGCCAATCCGGCCTATCAGATCTTTCTGCAGAAACTGAAGCTCGGTCTGATGCGCATTGCCCCGAATGTCTTGTTCAGCGAGGCCACCAGCACCCTGCTGATGCCTTCGGTACGCAGTCTGGGCCCGTTGTCGCTGGAACAACTGTCCGGCGCCATCCCCGGACCTCTGCCGCTGGGCCAGAGCATCCTGCTGGTGTGGCCGCACGTGACCGCCCTGATCGCCGCCACCGTGCTCTGCTTTGTGCTGGCGTATGTACCTTTTATGCGGCGCGAGATAAGAGCCAGGTAAGAGCG
>CAZYPI010000092.1:4960-10522 GCA_964649335.1 uncultured Rikenellaceae bacterium
TGAGATAAACAACCTTTCATTTTCTGTGGGAGCGGTTTGATTATTCACGGTAAAAAAAAAGAACGTCCCGTTGTATGGAACGTCCCTTTGACCTAACCCGTTAACAACCCTAGAAATTATATTTGATTTTGGTGTAAATCATGGAGTTGTTGTCATATCTTCCGAAAAAGCCCTGTTCATCCCCGACAAAAATATTGGATCCCAGAAGGATGGAAAAACTGTCGGTAAAATCATAGGTGATCTTGGGACGAATAAGGGCATTGCCGGGGTTGAGTCCCAGATAGGAAAACAGTTCCAGATGGAGCGTCTGTCTCATCGCATCATAATGTGCGAGAAAAGTCATCATATTGGAGGCTTTATCTTCGATGAGGTAGTCATCATAATCGAAGATATATTTCTGGATAAACTGTGTGCTGAGCAGCAGATCGCCCACCCTGTAATCCAGCCCCACGACATAATGCAGATAGTCTTTTTTTGTCAGTGACCCGTCTGCGTGGGGGTCTTCGGTCTGGAAGTACGCTCCGTTTTTGTAGGCGGCTTCGCCGCGTAACACCACCGGCCCCAGAGTGGAGGTGAACGATCCTCCGGCCACCCATAAACGGTGATGCTCCGGAGTGATCAGCAGCCCCGTGAGTATGGGCCGGTGTGTAACAGAGTCGAAGCCAAACTGTTTCTCCACATACATGTCGGGCGTTTGTGACCAGGTATATGCCCCCATCAGATCAAAATCAATGGCCGAAGTGGTCTGGGAAAATTTCAGATAAGCTTCACTGTTATCAAGCGTGGCTTTGATTTTTTCTTTCGAGTAATCAAATACCGGCGGTGCCGGAAAACCGGGTGTGATATGCCAGATTGACCCCGGCGGAGGCAGCTCGTTGCCGGCGTAAACCGGCTTCCAGATGGCCTCTACCGTACTGTTGCCGAAATAAAAATCGAATTTGGCCGCATAGACGCCCACACGGATCTCGTCGAAATCGGGCAACAGAAATTCTGTGAGGTTCAGCGGAGAGACAATGTCGGTAATGAAGACACCGTCGGCCTTGCCCCAGACAATTTGCTGCTTGCCGATACGAATATCCATATTTTTTAAATAAAGATCGAGGTAGATCTCACGCATACGGAAGTCCAGACTGTCTATACCGTAAAGATAAAGCATGGGATTGGCTTTGAATGCCACTTTATCTCCTGTAAGATCAAAATTCAGGTTGAGCGTGTTTTGCAGCATATTGAAATCGCCGTTGTCAAACAGGACGCTGGTGTAGTTTCTGACAAATCCCGAAAGGTCAACCTTTTGCGCTTTGCCTGCCACTACTGTTGCCAGTAAGATAGCCCCAATAATAACTTTCTTATTCATCGGAATCATATTATTAAAATTTAAATGCCGCGCATCATCATGCGTGTGGTAAATTTCGATTCGGGAATGCCCGTGTTGATGGAGATGTTGCTCATTTCCATGATGGTCTTGTGGTTTTTCTGGACATTCTCCATCACGCTGCGGGTAATGATATCGAACCCGTTGATCTTTTCAAACTTCTCAATCTTCAGCGTCTTCAGCAGTTCACCGTCTTCGTCGTAAAACTCTTTTTTCAGGCCGATGAAGTTGTCCTGACGGATCCACACCACCGTTTTTGAATACATATAGTCGGGGTCTTTCGGGACGCTTTTGATCACCCAGTATTTCACGCCGTCGATGGTCTCTTCGCGCAGCAGGGTGTGGGTGTCATCGTCCACCTTGCGGTCGCCCAGGTCGTCATAGGTGAAATCCGATCCCATAAAATAATCACTTTTACTGTCACTGGAGATCCTTTTCACCCGTTTGATGGCGGGAAGATAGATCCACTGGTCGTCGCTTTTGCCCGGATCATCATACGACCAGTTCATAAAAGAGGTGTTTTTTACATCGGCCGGGGCCACAAAAAAAATGATCTTTTTCTCCACTTCGCCGAAATCGCGCTGAAACTGTTTGATCTTACGCACCCGTTTGCTGCCGCTTTTGTTGATCAGCGTCATGGTAAGACTGGAGGTCATATCGTCGCCGGTGGGACGGTTGTAAACCTTCTCGATGATGTCGCGTGCCGACAGTTTTTGTGCATATGCCTGCACTGTGAATCCCAGCATGACGATCATGCCGGTGAAGATGATGGTGATTTGTTTTGTTTTCATGATCATTGAATTTAAAGTGTTATACATTCGGTTTGTTTTTTTTGAAAAATATGTTCGTTGTATAAAGCAATACCAGCATGATGGTGAGGGTGCCCACAAAACTGGTGAACATGTTGAGCGATACCAGGGCGCCCAGCTCACGGTTGGGTGGAAAGACCGAGAAAAGAAGCACCATGAAGCCGGAGATCACTACAAAAGCATTGTAGATGATGGCTTTGCCCGAATGAGCCATGGCATGCTGTGCCGCCTTCAGTTTGTCGCGGGTGACCGCGATATTGAGACGGTATTGTTCGATGAAATGAACCGCATAATCAATGCCGATACCCATGGCAATACTTGAAAGGAGGGCCGTGGTGGTGTTGAGCGGGATGCCCAGAAAACCCATCACCCCGAAGCTGATCAATGCCGTGATGATGATCGGTACCGAGCCGATGACGCCGGCCCACAGACTGCGGAACATGCCCGCCAGCAAAAAGATGATGATGAAAAGAGAGAGAATCAGACTTTTGATCTGTCCCTCCAGAATCAGGTCGGTGAAGACCAGAGCCTTGTACCCGCTGCCTGCATAATTGATGGTGATACCCAGTTTTTTGAAATCGTCTTTGTACTTGTCGATAACAGCAATGGCGGATTTTATGGCTTTGGAGTCGTCACTCTTCAACTGGAACGTGACATTGGCCTTTTCATAATTGTAATCCGACACCCTAACCAGGTTCTCCGGGTCCCCCGACATTTCGTACAGGAGCAGATACTGGGCAATAAGGTTTTTGTCGTCGGGGATGCGGTCGTATTTTGCAGTGTCGGCATGCATTACCTTGTTCATCCGTTTGATGAAATCGGCCAGTGAGAACGAGTTGCCCACCACCGGTAAGCTGCCGGTGACCTCCTGCTGCATCCTGTCCACCAGCTTCAGTACAGCCGGCTCTTTGAAAGCATCCCTGAGGGTATCCGCATCCAGGATCAGGTTCAGCGTGCTGGTGCCTCCGAAATGTTCGTTGATGAAATGATCGGTTTGCACGATGTTGCTGTCCTTTTCAAATTTATCGAGGAAACTGGAGTTGATCCAGATTTTCTGTAATCCTGCTATCGAAACAGCTACTACCAGGATCGAACCGATGATAGACACATATTTATGATCTATGACCCATTCGGTAAAGTGACTGGCCCATGACGAGCCATTGTCTTCCCCGGAAGTGTTGGTCTTGCGGACCTTCGGCAGTCCGCCGATCATGATGATGGCAGGAAGGAAGACCAGAGACAGTACCATGGCCACCGTGACACCGAAAGCCGTGAAAAGACCGAAATATTTCACGGGATACACCTGCGAGGTGAGCAGGGAGATAAAGCCTACGGCGGTGGTGACGGAGGTCATTACCACCGGCTTCCACATGACGGAAAGCATGTCTTCCACCGCCTGGCGCCGTCCAACATCCGGATGCTTGTTGATGAACATCTTCAGGTGACTGTACAGATGGATCCCGTAAGCCACACCGATGGCAATGAGCATCACCGGGATCATCGTGGAGACCGCATAGACCGGGATATTGACCGCCGCCATCAAACCGAAGGCCCAGATGGTGGAGAAAAACACCACCAGCAGGGTGGTCAGCGTGGCTTTCATGCTGCGCAGTGTGAACAGCAAAACCAGAAAGATCACCAGCAGGACGATCGGCACCATGCGTTTCATATCGGCCGGTCCCAGCAACGCCAGCGTACCCTCCACAATAGGGCGCCCGGCAACATAGATCTTCAGATGGTCGTTCTCCGAAGCCCTGGCCATCTGAAGCAAAGTGTTATAAAAATCCTGCGTGAAAACACTGTCACCGATCTCGGCAATGATAATGGCCACCGTCTCGTCGGTGGAGACCAGGCGGCCGAAGATCATCTCATTGCTCTCGACATTCTTTTTAAGTTGTTCCAGCTTCTCTTTGGTCTTCGGAACCCGCTTGAAAAAACGTTTTACATCCAGCCCGTCCTCGGTGCCTACGATGTTATCGGCCGTATATAAGGAGGTGACATCACTCTTGTCGATCTGCGGCATCTTCTGAAGCCGCCGGGTCAACTGCTTCAGCGTGTCGAGCGTTTCCGTATTGAAAACCCCGTCCTTGTTCTCGATGGCCATGATAATGCCGTCTTTGATATCAAACCATTTTTCCGCTTTGTCACTGTAAATAAAAGCCGGATGATCCTGCGGCATGTATTTGTCCAGGTTGGTTTCCATGCGGGTGTTCTTTTTTATCTCCATCATAAAGTAACCCGTCACCAAAAGCACTGCAACCAGTATAATCCATTTGTAATTCAACAGTCTGCTTAATAATTTTTCCATTCTGATCTTGATTTTAAGTTATTAGTGAATATTAACTAACATTTTGTTCGAAAAAAAATTATTGTTTTTCCAACATCTTTTTAAGGCCTTTCATCAGTTTTTCTCCTTCTTTCCCAAGGTTTTCATGCTGATTTTTAAGGTCCCATTGTTTGATAACAAACCGTAATGAACCCATCACGATAACCGCCAGGATTTTATGATCAATGTCATTTCTGATTTCTCTTTTCTTTTGTCCTTCTTTCAAAATTATTTCGATATTTCTTTCATTTTCATTCATAATTTCTACAATGGTATTTTTGAGAACCTTTTCATTTTTAAATATCTCTTCGGAAAAGATCACGGAAATAGGAGAAGGTGTCTGAATGAAAATATTGATGATCCTGGAAAACAGGATTTCGATCTTTTTGACGGCCGGTTCGTTAATTTGTTTCAGTTCCTTATTGACCGAAGCGATGATCTCTTTGAAATTTTGCAGGATGGCCAGGAGAATATCCGTTTTGCTTTCGAAATGACGGTATATGGCCGGTTCGGAAATACCGATTTCCTTCGAAAGATTTTTGATAGTCAATCCCTGGATCCCGCGCGTGGCAATGATCCTGACCGACTTGTCTATGATCTCCTGTTGTCGCTTCGTAAGCATTTTGCGTCTTTTTTATGAAGATACGGCCGCAAAGATAGTTAATATTCACTAACTCGCAAATTTATAATTAAATTTTTTCGGCTGTTACAAGCTGATGGTAAAAACATCTATAATCTATAATCTTCAATCGAAAATCCACATTTCTCAACCCCTCTTCTCCCCTTCTTTTTACTTGTATCTTGTTTCTTGATTCCTGGTTCTTTTTTGGTACTGGGTCCTTGGTGCTGGTTGCTTGGTACTGGTTGCTCATCTCTTATCAGTCATCGCTTCATCCCTTGTCCGCCGAAGCCTGCAAGGCGAAAGAGGAGCTTATATCTCATTGCTCTTCTCCGCGATCCTCTGCGGCCCCTTTGCGTACCTCTGCGTAATAACTCCACATATCAAAGCAGATAAAAGACAAAAGACAAAAGGCACAAGATAAAAGTAAGGTTAA
>CAZYPI010000093.1:0-10480 GCA_964649335.1 uncultured Rikenellaceae bacterium
TACCTTCAGAAACCCACCTCGCTGACCGTTACCGAGGGGCGGCTGCTGAGTGATGTGGTCAACCGCACGGGGGTGATCCTGCAAATGGGCACGCAGCAGCGCTCCATGCCACAGTTCCGCATCGCCGCCGAGCGGGTCAGGAACGGCAGGATCGGCAAACTGCAGACCGTAAAGATCGGCCTGCCGGGCGACCCGGCCGGCCCCGACGCCCCACCCATGCCGGTGCCGAAAAACCTGAATTACGACATGTGGCTGGGTTCCACCCCCGAAGTGTATTACACCGAGATGCGCGTCCATCCGCAACAGGGGTACGGCCGGCCGGGATGGCTGCGCTGCGAACAATTCGGTGCCGGTATGATCACCGGCTGGGGGCAACATCACGTGGATTCGGCCGCCTGGGGCATGGACACCGAATACACCGGCCCCGTCACCGTGGAGGCCATCGCCCAGTTCCCAAGGTCAGGACTGTGGAATGTACATATGGATTTTATGGTGAAAGCCGAATATGCCAACGGGATACAAATGTTCATCAGCCAGGGCTACCCCAACGGCATCCGGTACGAGGGGACGGACGGATGGATCTTTGTCTCCCGCGGAGCTTACTCAGCCACCGCCAGCGACCCGGTGGCCAAAGAAAAAAGCAGGAAAGCCCTCGACGCCAGCGACCCGAAAATACTGGAAGCGGTCACCCGCCCCGAAGAGATCCATCTCTACAAAGCCGATGACCACCACGGCAACTGGCTGGAGTGTATCAAAACACGCCAACAACCTATCTCTCCCATAGAAGAAGGACACCGCGCCTGTACCGTATGCCTGATCAGCCATATCGCCATGAAACTGCCGGGAGTGCACCGGTGGGATCCGGCGACGGAACGGTTCGTTGACGACGATGCCGCCAACAGCCGCCTTTCCCGGCCACAGAGGTATCCCTACGGGACGAACTATATTAAAGTATAGGTGTTTTATAGTTCCTGTTGTTACTATGGTTCCTATGGTTCCTGTAGTTCAACAATCGAGCTTCAAGCTTCATCCTTTCAAAGGTTTGTGGTTTAATGTTTTAAAATACTTTATTCAATAAAATAACTATAATTGATTTAAACACACAGGAAAATGATTATTGAAACAAAAAAATACTTAATGGTATAACCCCCACCCTATGCTATCCATGAATCAAGAAACTAAAGATGAACTTCCCTCCCCCTCGGCGAGGGGGAGGGATAAAGGGAGGGGGTTAATCAAAAGGATAAGAAACATATATTCAAATAAATACGAAATAACAAACAGATGAAAAAAATCATGTATTTGCTCCTGGCGGCTGCGATCATCGCCGGGCCGTCGTGCACAGGGAAAAAAGGCCTTAAAGACAAAACAAAAAAAGAAAATGAAATGAAAAAAAACACAGGGCAGATCACGCTGATGACGCTCGAACCGGGCCATTTCCATGCCGCCCTGGTACAGAAAAGCATGTATGATGAAGTGTCACCCAAAGCATACGTGTATGCCCCCAAAGGACCCGAGCTGGAAAGTTTTTTGAACCTGATCAACAGTTTCAACCAACGGCAGGAAGATCCTACCTCCTGGAAGGAGATCGTTTATACAGGTTCTGATTACCTGGAAAAGATGCTGAACGAAAAACCGGGTAATGTGGTGGTTCTCTCCGGCAACAATGCCCGCAAGACGGAATATATCAAAAAATCGGTAGCCGCAGGCCTGAATGTCTATGCCGACAAGCCCATGGTGATCACACCGGAGGCGTTTCCGGAACTGGAAGAGGCATTCCGCATTGCCGAAGAGAAAGGTGTGCTGCTGTATGATATCATGACCGAACGCTATGAGATCACCACGATCCTGCAGCGTGAGCTGTCACGCATACCGGAGATTTTCGGCACCCTGCAGAAAGGAACACCCGAAAAACCCGCCCTCATCCAGGAAAGTATCCACCGTTTTTATAAAAACGTTGCCGGCAAACCGCTCATCCGTCCCGCCTGGTTTTTTGATATCAGACAACAGGGCGAAGGAATTGCCGATGTGGGCACCCACCTGGTCGATCTGATCCAGTGGGAGGCTTTTCCCGGCGAGGTGATCCGGAAAGAAGATATACACTTTCTTTCGGCACGCCACTGGCCTACGCTTTTTACGCCGGAGCAGTTCAAAACGGTGACGGGACTGGATCACTATCCTGAGTTCCTGCAACCATACCTTGATGGTGATACGCTGAAAGTCTATTCCAACGGAGAGGTCACATACACCATTAAAGGTATCACGGCCCGGGCCCGGGTCACCTGGACCTATCACACACCCGAAAAATCGGATGCCCATTACAGCCTCATGCGAGGCACCGGCTGCGACCTGTTCATTAAACAGGGCGAAGAGGAAAACTACCACCCCACCCTGTACATACAGGCCTCCGAAAATGAAGACCCCGGACTCTTCGAAAGAAAACTGATCAAGGTGATGGCGGATGTTATCGCCCTGAAATATCCCGGCGTGGATATTCAAAACATTTCGGAAAGACTGTGGGCCGTAACCATCCCCGACAAATATGACGTGGGCCACGAGGCCCATTTCAGGCAGGTGACCGAAAAATTCCTGGAATATCTGCAGAAAGGAAATATGCCCGATTGGGAAGTACCCGATATGATCACGAAATATTATATCACGACGGAAGCACTGAAATTGGCGATAAAGCGATGAAGAGATGAAGTGATGAAGCGAGGAAGCGATGAGTGTCTCCTACGTAGGTGCCTACGTAGGAGAATTGAAAAGAAAATTTTTTGTAATTTGTAAAATATATAACTCAACATGATATGGAATTACCAGAACATACGCCGGAAGAGCTGAACCGCATCAACCGGGGCACCCTAATGGAGAGCCTGGGCATAGAATACCTGGAGTTCAAAGAGGGATATGTAAAGGCGAGGATGCCTGTGGATTCGCGCACCATACAGCCGGTGGCCAATATATTGCACGGGGGAGCCAGTCTGGCCCTGGCCGAGACGATCGGCAGCCTGGGGTCGTTGTTGATGGTGGACACCCGGTATTTTGACGTACGCGGCGCCCAGCTGTCGGCCAATCATGTGCGGGCGGCAACGGAAGGGTTCGTTACCGGCGAGGCACAGATCATCTACCGGGGCAATAACACTCATGTATGGAACATCGACATACACAATGAAGCCGGAGAGCTGGTATCCACGGCCCGCCTGACCAATTTCATCATTCCCAAACTGAAGCCCAAATCCTGACGGCATGCTCAACCTCCTCATCAAAACCGGATATCCTTTTGCGGCGTTCCGTTTCCCGGGGGAACAGGAGTTCACCAACATTGTCCAGACCGTAAAAAAACCGGAAACCTACGATCCGGAAAACATGGATCATGTTTCGGGTTTTCTTTTTGCCCCGTTCGACCGGGATGCCGGCGATCCCCATTTCATCATCCGTCATGACCTGTCCTATTCCTGGCATCCCGGACATCCTGTCAACGCACCGGTTTCCCTTCCCCTGCCGGGGGGTACGGATGCGGAGAGCGAAGAGGATTTCCCTGCGGTAACCCACGGAGAATACATTCTGCAGATAAAAAAGGTATTACAGCAAATCCGGGCGGGCGAAGCCACGAAGGTGGTTCTTTCGCGGCCCTTACCGGTACGGTTACCGGAAGTGTTTGATTTTACGGCTTTCTTCACCGGCCTGCATCTGGCTTATCCCGGGGCATTCATTTTCATGGTCTTCCTGCCCGGACACGGCATCTGGGCCGGCGCCACCCCCGAGCTTTTTTTGGAGCGGGGCAGCAGGTTTCTGAAAACCGTCGCCCTGGCCGGCACACTGCCCGTAAACAGCCCGGACGACATTCCCTTCTGGACGGAAAAGGAGAAGGAAGAGCAACACATCGTCACGGAATATATACGGGAGGAATTACATGACAGAGGTTTTGAGCCGGCAGAGATCAGCGGGCCTCACACTCTGATCGCCGGCAACGTGGCTCATCTCCAGACGGTCGTCAACATCCCGGTGCCTGCCAACAGAAAAGAATTGGCCGAAATCATCCACGCCCTGCATCCCACCCCCGCCATTTGCGGCTACCCCGGGAAAGCAGCCCTGCAGATCATCCGTAATACCGAGAGCTATAACAGACAATATTACACCGGTTACCTGGGCCCGTGGAACACGCGTTATCCCTCCCGTTTATATATCAACCTGCGGAGTATGCTGTTTCGCCCCGGAGGCACCGGTGCCGTACTGTATGCGGGAGGCGGGATCACAGCCGCTTCCGTACCCGAAAAAGAATGGGAGGAGACCACCCTGAAAATGAAAACGCTGTTGTCCGTTCTGGAAAAAATGCCCAAATTTGTCCAATGAGCTCTTCCAAATCATATCTGAGTTTATTGGTTCGTATTTTTAAGGCTAAAGGACTGGATACCATTATTTTCTCGCCGGGTTCCCGCAATGCTCCCCTGATCATGGCTTTCACGGCCGAGCCGGCCATACGTACCCTGAAGATCCCCGATGAGCGCAGTGCCGCCTATTTTGCGCTGGGCATGGCACAGCAGACGGGCCGGCCGGTGGCTGTCGCCTGCACCTCCGGCACAGCCGCGCTCAACTACGCCCCGGCCATCGCCGAAGCTTACTACCAGAATATCCCCCTGCTGGTGCTGACCGCCGACCGGCCGGCCGTACTGATCGACCAGGGCGAAGGACAGGCCATCCGGCAAGACAATATCTATGCCAACTATATCAAACAAAGCTATACTTTCCCTTCGGAGGTGGCTACGGAAAAAGATATCCTCTATATAGAACATATCGCCAACGAAGCCTGGAATATCTGCCTCTATCCCGAAGCGGGACCCGTACACATCAACTTTCCTTTTCCCGACCCTTTGTACGACTTTGAATACGACACTTCCGGAAAAGTGCGGGTGATTGATCTGAACGAACCCATTCCCCTGCCCGATCCGGTACAGACGTCCCGTTTGGCAGAAATGTGGAACCGTTCGGAGCGTAAGATGATCCTCACCGGCCTGATGGCTCCCGATCCTTTTCTGGAGAAGCAGCTTGCGATACTGGCCCGCGACCCGTCGGTCGTTATACTCACGGAAACCACTTCTAACCTGCACATCCGGGGCATCATTCCGGGCATAGACAAAGTGGTGAGTACCATCACGGATGAAGAAGCAGAAGCATTCAGACCGGATATCCTGATCACCCTGGGTGGCCATATTGTGTCGAAGATGGTAAAGTCGTTCCTGCGCAACCACAGGCCGGCGGACCACTGGCATATCTCGCCCGCGGGGCGGCATATGGACCCCTTTCAGTCCCTCACCGAAGTGATCACGACCACCCCCCCGGCTTTCATCGGGGACTTCCTCCCCCTCTTGCAACCCGGCCGGGAAGGCTACCGGCAAACCTGGACACAACGGGACAACCGGAATGAAAAACGCCATACGGCTTTTCTGAAAAAAATCCCTTTCAGCGACCTCAGGGCCTTCGACATTCTCTTCAGAACAATTCCGGAGGACGTATCCATCCAGTTGGCCAATTCAACCCCTGTCCGCTATTCCCAGCTTTACAGGATGAAGAAACATTTTGTTTTCCACTCCAACCGGGGAGTCAGCGGCATAGACGGGTGTATCTCCACCGCCGCCGGAGCGGCTTTTGCCGGCGAGCGGGAGACCTGGCTACTCACCGGCGACCTGGCTTTCTTTTATGATACCAACGGACTGTGGCACGAGTATCTTACGGACCGGCTGAAGATCGTGATCATCAACAATGGCGGTGGAGGGATCTTCCGCTTTATCGAAGGCCCGGAGGGCACAGGCCACCTGGACCTCTTTGAAACACCGCACAACCTTACCGCCGAACCAATAGCCCGTATGTTCGGGATCGTTTACCTTAAAGCCGGCGATGAGGCCTCGCTGACCGAGGCCGTCCGTACGCTGACCGGCACGCCCGGACCGGCTATTCTGGAGGTCTTCACCCCCCGCGAAGAAAACGGGAAGATATTAAAAAACTATTTCAACCATCTGAAAAAATAAACAACGATGTCAGACAAAAAGAACAACTGGAGAAAGATCAAAGATTACGAAGACATCCTCTTTGATTTTTTGGAAGGAATTGCCCGCATCACCATCAACAGGCCGGAAAAGCACAATGCTTTCCGGCCGGAGACCGTCAGTGAAATGAGTGACGCCCTGAACATCTGCCGGGAGAACCAGGACATCTATGTGATCATCCTCACGGGTGCCGGCGATAAGGCCTTTTGCAGCGGCGGCGACCAGTCGGTGAAAGGCAAGGGCGGATATATCGGCAAAGACGGAGTCCCCCGGCTGAATATCCTGGACGTGCAGAAACAGATCCGCTCCATGCCCAAGCCGGTGGTGGCCATGGTCAACGGTTATGCCATCGGCGGAGGGCACGTACTGCATGTGGTCTGCGACCTGACCATCGCCTCGGAAAATGCCGTCTTCGGCCAGACAGGCCCCAAAGTGGGCAGCTTCGACGCCGGACTGGGCTCTTCATACCTGGCCAGCATCGTAGGCCAGAAAAAAGCCAGGGAGATATGGTTCCTGAACAAACAGTACTCAGCACAGGAAGCCCTGGAGATGGGACTCGTCAACCGGGTGGTGCCACCGGAAAAACTGGAAGACGCTACCCTCGAGTGGTGCCGCATCATGATGCAGCGCAGCCCCATGGCCCTGCGGATGATCAAACTGGGAATGAACGCAGCCCTCGACGGACAGATAGGCCTGCAGGAATTCGCCGGAAATGCCACCCTGCTCTATTACCTGACCGACGAAGCCCAGGAAGGAAAACAGGCCTTCCTCGAAAAACGAAACCCCGATTTTAAAAAATTCCCGAAATTTCCGTAATATTGCCCGTAGGTTTGTGGTTTGTAGTTTGTGGTTTGTGGTTTGTGGGTAACTATTTAGCAGGGTTTTGAATAAATAAACGTTTTTATGATAAATCTGTTGGTTTATAATATTGTTTTGTTATCCCTCCCCAACCCCTCCCAAGAGAGGGGCTATTATTCGCGTGTCATATAAAGATATGTCCACAATGAGAAAAGAACCGGAAACAATCAAAAATAATGATACGAAAAACATCATATAAAGATGATTATTAACCCCCTCCCTCCCGGGGGAGGGGGTATGGGGGTGGGGTATTAGATAGAAGTGTAAAGAGAATCATTTAGGAAATTACGAAATATAGCTAAATAGTTACGTTTGTGGTTTTATGAGTAAAGTTAAAGCCTGGATCAGGGCATTCCGGTTGCGGACGCTTCCTCTTTCGCTTTCGAGTGTAATCCTGGGAGGGGTACTGGCTTACGGGGACCGGCCTTTCAAAAAGCTGACTTTTCTGCTGGCTGTTGTCACGACTCTTTTTTTACAGATCCTTTCCAACCTGGCCAATGATTACGGTGATTACAGTCACGGCCTCGACAGCCCGGGGCGGGTAGGCCCCCTGCGCAGTGTCCAGTCGGGAGAGATCAGCCCCGGCGAAATGAAAGCCGCCATCCTGACCTTTATTCTTCTTTCGTTTGTCTCGGGCATCTGGCTGATCCTTTCTTCGACAGGCACGATGATCTCTGCCGAGGGGGTGGTTTTTCTATTGCTGGGCTTTCTTGCCATAGCCGCTGCCGTCAAATACACCATCGGAAAACATCCCTACGGCTATTACGGACTGGGGGATCTGTTTGTTTTTCTTTTTTTCGGGCTCACCGGCGTTCTTGGCACCTATTATCTTATCACCCATCATTTCCGGGCAGACCTGTTGCTGCCGGCCTCGGCGCTGGGATGCCTCAGCACGGGCGTACTGAACCTCAACAATATGCGTGACATGGAAAACGACCGGAAAAGCGGAAAGAGAACGCTGGCCGTACTGCTGGGCCCCCGGCTCAGCCGTTATTACCACCTGATACTGCTTACCCTGGCCATCCTTTTCAGTTTGATATACGTTGTTCTGAACTACCACAACCCCTGGCAGTTCATCTTTCTGATCATCCTGCCTCCGCTGGCAGAAAATGTCAGGGTAGTTTTAAGTACCCCCTCTCTTTCCGTCCTCGACCCGTGGCTGAAAAAACTGGCACTCACCAGCCTGCTTTATTCCCTGGCTTTCGGTATCGGGATGCTTCTCTGAATAAATCCGGATTCACCTGTAGATTAACACCCTGTGATACTGATATATACGACCATTCAAGGCCTCTCAGGTCTAAATTAACATAACCTTTTGCCATCCGCAAAATAATCGCTATTTTTACCGCCGTTTTAACAACCGTGAATATTAACAAAAATCGAAACAACAATGAAAAAGTTATCTTTATTTATCAGTATGCTGCTTCTGGCGGGATTTGTCTTCGCCCAGGAAGGCGAGGCCCCCCTTAAAAATGGCCAAAAACAGTTAAATTTCGGCCTGGGTTCGGGATATTACGGATTACCTCTTTATGCAGGCATAGACTTTGCCGTACACAATGATGTTACCATCGGTCCGGTACTCCAGCTCAGATTCGGCAGTGGATACACGGATGTTGGTGCTATCTTCCGCGGAGACTATCATTTCAATCGTATCATTGGAATTCCCAGTAACTTTGATTTTTATGCCGGCGGCAGCCTGGGATATTTCACCGGCAGTTACGGTTTATATCTGGGCATTCAGGTCGGCGGCCGTTGGTATTGGGATGAAAAGTGGGGTTTAAATGTTGAATTCGGCGGCGGTACAGGGTATGGAGGAGCTATCGGTGTGAGTATGAAGTTCTGACAGTTCAACCCAACCCTTAAAACATCCTTTTATATCACATTCTCATACCCGGACTTCATGAAAATGAGGCCCGGGTTTTTTATCTTTGTACCATGGCACCGGAAGCAACCTGGAAAAAATATATTCTCACGTTCAGGACCCCTGCCCGCACTTCGCGGGGCACCCTGCACCGCAGGAGCATATGGGTCGTCCGGGTGACGGACGCCGGTGATTCCGGCCAAACAGGCTATGGCGAATGCAGTCCCCTGCCTGGTCTCAGCCCGGACGATCGCCCGGATTTTGAAAAGATGCTGGAAAAGGCCTGCGCGCAGGTGAGCACAGGATCTTTTTCTCCGCAGGATATACCCACGACTTTCCCCTCCATTCGCTTTGGACTGGAAACCGCTTTGCTGGATCTTCAAAGGGAAGGAAGACAGTTATGGTATCCCTCTCTTTTCACCGAAGGCAAAAGAGCCATTCCCATTAACGGACTGATCTGGATGGCTGACAAGGCATCTATGCGAAGGCAGATCATCCGTAAGCTGGAAGAGGGATACCGGGTGATCAAACTGAAGATCGGAGGCCTTGCATTTGAGCAGGAGCTGTCCCTCTTACAATTTATCCGCAGAGAATTCAGAACGGACTATCCGGAGATACGACTGGATGCCAACGGCGCTTTCACTCCGGAGGAAGCACCGGAAAAACTCAAAAAGCTTGCGGATTACGACATCCACTCTATCGAGCAGCCCCTCCGGCCGGGACAGTGGCTGGAGATGGCCTCTCTGTGCCGCACCTCACCCATCCCCATTGCGCTGGACGAAGAGCTGATAGCCCCCCGGGACGACACGGAAAAAAAGAAACTGCTCAACACCATCCGGCCCGCTTATCTGATACTCAAACCCACCCTGCTGGGAGGCTTTGCTGCCTGCGAAGAATGGATCGCTCTGGCGAAGAATGCCGGCACGGGCTGGTGGATCACCTCGGCCCTGGAGTCCAACCTGGGCCTCAACGCTATCGCCCAATGGACCTACACCCTGAACAACCCGCTGCCACAAGGTCTGGGAACAGGACAACTGTATGCCAGCAATTTCGACTCGCCTCTTTTCATACGGCAGGGACATCTTCGATATGATCCGGGCCACAAGACCACTATCCGCCTCACATGAAGGAAAGAACATTCACATACAACAATTTTCTGATAGAGGGAAAGAGAATCTACCGGGAAGAGCTCACCCGCCTCTACCGTGAAAAAGAAAAAGACCCCTCCGCCGATCCTTACGAACGGGAGATCTATGCTTTCATACTGGATTTTCTCTCGCCGCAGACCACCGTTCGGATCAGGACTTCCGGCTCTACCGGTACCGCCAGGACCCTCACGGTAAGTAAAAAAAGGATGATCAACAGTGCACGTATGACCGGCGACTTTCTGGGATTGAAAGCCGGCGACAGGGCCCTGTTGTGTCTGCCGGCAAAATATATCGCCGGCAGGATGATGATCGTCCGGGCACTGGTGCTGGGACTGGACCTGTGGTTCACCCGCCCTTCTTCGGTACCTGAGATATCACAGGATTACGACCTGTCAGCCATGACCCCCATGCAGGTCGCCGGTCTCCTGAAAAGCGGTCACGACAATCAGCTGAAACGCATCAGGAACCTGCTCATCGGGGGAGGGCCCCTGCCCTCCCCGCTCGAAGACACACTGGCATCCTTTCCCCACCGGATCTACCACACCTACGGCATGACGGAGACGCTCTCG
>CAZYPI010000094.1:0-10444 GCA_964649335.1 uncultured Rikenellaceae bacterium
TCGGCACCCTTCGATATGATTGCCAGGCAATCACTCAGGGTCCGCCTACGGTGGACACAGTGGGTGCTGGCTTTGCCGGCAAATCACCCAATCACCCAATCCCTCTCATCTCTACTCTCTCATAGCTCATATCTCATATCTCATAGCTCACATCTTCTGGCTCATATTTAAAAAAAATCATCTTTGTTTGTAATGTTTTTACTCCCGGATCGTCATCTCTGTGAATGACCAAATTTTTAACTAACTATTCAGTAAAAACAAAAAGCTATGAAAAAGAGAGGATTGATTTTAGCAGTGGCCGTATTGTTCGGGACGGCCGTTTTCGGACAGGAAAATCCGGCAGAGCAAATCTTTAAAAAGGTGGCCGGCGCAGGTGAATGTACCACGCTGACCGTCAACAAGAATGTGCTTAAACTGGCGGCCGGCCTGCAAAAGGATGAACCGGAGGTGCAACAGTTCCTGTCGGGCCTGGAGTCCGTAAAGATCCTGGCCGCCGGGAAAAAGGTGAATGACGCCGGCTATAAGGAAATGATCCGGAGACTTTCTGCAGATTATGATGAGCTGATGAGAGTGGATGAAAATGACGGGCAGGTAATCTTTCTGATGAAACAGGACGGCGAGGTGATCCGGGAGCTGCTGTTGCTGGCAAACGGCGAAGACGAGAACGCCATGATCATCGTGCGGGGAGAGATCCGGCTGCAGGAGCTGATGCAGATGAAAAAGGAATCAGCCAACGGGAAAAACGGACTGGCCTTTTTGATGGATCTTTGATAGGGTGAGTCCCCGGCAGAAGAAAGAAAAGGAGTCAACCCCTTTCTTTCCTTCTGTTTATTAGGATAATTACCGTAAATTTGCCTGCGCCGGAACCTGCAGACCATGGATACAAAAAGCTTCAAAGATACTTTCCTGCCGATGAGTGACAAGCTCTACAGGTTTGCCCTGCGGTTCAGCCGCGATGGCGAAGAAGCGGAAGACATTGTGCAGGAGGTATTTCTGAAATTGTTGAAGATGGGAGATAAACTGGATACATATCGCAGCAAGGAAGCACTGGCTTTCACCGTCACGCGGAATCTGTGCCTCGACCGGATCAAAGCCAGGCATACGGTCTCCATGGAGCAGCCCGGGGTGATGGAGAAACAGGCACCGGACGACCCGCCGGATGTGCAGCTCGACCGGAAAGAGAAAGTGAATGTGATCATGGAGATTGTGCAACGGCTGCCCGAAACACAACGTACCGTCCTGCACATGCGTGACGTGGAAGGACTGGATTATGAGGAGATCGCCGGTGCCGTGAACATGACGGTCAACAATGTGCGGGTGGTACTATCGAGAGCCAGGAAAAATGTCAGGGAAACATATACTAAAATAATGAACAATGGAACGGAACCAGGTGAAAAAGCTTTTAGAGAAATTCTATAATGGCGAGACCACGTTAGAGGAGGAACAGAGGCTTCGCGAATATTTTCTCTCCGGCGAGACGCCGGAGGAGCTGAGGGCGGAAGGAGAGTATTTCCGGGCCATGGCCGGCGGGCGGGAGGAGCAACCCTCCGCTTCTTTCGCGGCCGGTCTGGAAGATTTGGTGGACTCCTTCACGCCCGAAAAGCAGGTCCGCCGCCGGCATCTGCGGCCGGTGCTGGCCTGGAGCCTCTCGGTGGCTGCCTCCCTGCTGATCGTTGCAGGAGCTTATTTTGCCTGGATAAAACAAGCTCCGAAGGATACGTATGAAGATCCGAAGCTCGCTTATCAGGAGACCCGTCGTGTGCTGCTGTATGTATCGCAACAGTTCAACAAAGGAACAGGCCAGCTGGCACGCCTGCAGGAGATACAAACTCCCGCCCGGGAAATGAGCCGCATACAAACAGCTGCCAGTCCGGTGAAGGATCTTAAATACCTGGAAACCCTTTCCGAAACACAACAAATCATGAATAAATACCTGAAAGTTAACAATAACAAATAATTCTTAAAGCTATGAAAACGAAAAAATGGATTCTAGCAATGGTGATGACCTGGATGGTGCTGCCTCTGTTCGGACAAAAGGATGCAGTGGACCGCCTGTTTGATAAATACGGCGGGAAAGACGGCTATACCACCGTCTATATCACCAGCAAGATGTTCAGCATGTTCTCCGAAGCACAGGTGGATGATCCTGAGTTCAACCAGATGATGAAAAACCTCAAAAGCATACGCATCCTGGCCACCGACGATAATGTGGCGCGGGCAGACAATGTCAACTTTTACGACGAAGTGATGAAAAGCCTTCCCGTCGATGAATATGAAGAGCTGATGGTGGTGCAGCAAAAAGACCAGAAAGTGAAGTTCCTGATGAAGGAGAAAGACGGCAAGGTGGTGGAACTGCTGCTGGTGGTGGGCGGAAAAGATGACAATGCCGTGATAGACATCCGCGGCATCATCGACATGAAACAGATTGCCCGGCTCTCCAAAGCCATCAATGTCACCGGGATGGACGAACTGCAAAAACTGAACGACTCTCAAAAGAAAGAGGATAAAAAGTGATGGACAGACCGCGCTTTAATACCGCCGGCAAGAACAGGGGAGTGCTGTTTGCCGTGATCACTTTGTTTTTCGTTATGTTCTCTTCCTGTGCTTCCGGACCGGACCCGGCAGCCGACCGGGTGATACGTGACTATGAAGGTCTCCCGGGGGTTTATACTTTCCGTATTCCTCCCGCTCTGGTCGGCATCGTGATGAAAGGGCAGAACGACCGGGATGTGGAAGAGTTCCTGAAAGGCATGGAAACCATCAAGGTAATCCTCGTCAATGCGGCGGAGACCAAAGAGAAAGATCTTCCGGGGTTTGTCAGACAATTCAACGACGCACTGCATGAGGAAGCATTTGAGGATCTGATGGTGATCAACCAGAGCGGCAACAAAATCTCCGTGCTGGTGCATGAGGAAGGGGAGAAAACGGATGAGGCCATGATCATGATCACTTCACCGGAGGAGTTCCTGGGGCTCAGTCTGGTGGGGGATATTGACATGAAAACCCTCGGCAAGATCGTTTATAAGATCAACCGGGAGGATTTTAATTTTAATCATGAAAAAGAAAAAGAGAATTAAAACGGCCTTTTGCTATGATCATTTTTCGATAGGTAGTACAACAGGTAACCGGAATACTACCGGAATGTTATTTGACCACCACGAGTTTTCTCGTTACGATAGAATGATCGACTTGTAGTTTATAAAAATAGACTCCTGCCGCCAGGGCCGGCGCATGAAATATAACCTGATGAATTCCCGGTGATTGGTGCTTGTCAACAAGGGTAGCTATTTTTCTTCCTTCCCGGTCGTACACAGCCAGTGTTACCCGGGGATGAATACCTGCGTCGGATATTTCCGGAACAGTGTATTTAATAACGGTGTTATTGTGAAAGGGATTGGGATAATTCTGGAAAAGATCAGGGGCGGTATTAATAATTTCAGAACGTATTGCTGTTGTGCTATTTTGTAAATACCGTACTACGGCAAAATCATAATCCGAGCCGTTATCTGCACGGCCACATAGAATGATTTTGTCGTCATCCACCGTCATCGCATAAGCATCATCATAGCCATCGCCGCCGGCTACGGAGGTGGTCAGGATGCCGTTGTTACCAAAATTATTATCTGGGGTACCATCCGTGTTATATCTCACAAGCGCAAAATTATCCCCGGAAGAAGAGGAAAAAGAGAAGCCGGAAACCAGAACTTTTCCATCTGTTTGCAATGCTATACCGGATGATTCATCGTCAGAATCACCAATGGATGTCTTAACGATACCGTCGGTGCCCCACTCTGTGTCCGGAGCGCCTGTCGTATCACAACGTACCACAGCGATTTTAGAGAGACCATCCTGGTTGTAATAAGAGCAGGAAACAACAATTTTATTGTCCGGTTGAATTGTTACACTCTCATCGTTACCGACAAGACCGTTTTCCAATGAAATCAAGGTAGCTCCGCCTGAACCAAAATCAGTGTCCACGGAACCGTCCTGATTATACCGAACGATGGCTAATTTACGGTTTGCCGTTCCCACAACGATAATTTTACCGTTTGTTTGAAGTGCCATGCCCATCCCATAGTCATTATCCTGGGTAATGTCGGTCATCACTTTTCCCTTATCGCCAAAGCCGGCGGTATCCAGTGAACCATCTGAAAAATACCGGACCATAGAAAAATCATAGGTCGTTCCGCTGTAAGAGTATCCTGCCACCACAATCTTCCCATCCGGCTGAATGGCTACGGAACGGCCCTTATCGGTACGGGATATGTTTGTTTTTACGATTCCTCCGGAATGAAAACTTTGATCTAATGTGCCGTCGGAATTATACCGGACTACAACATAATCATCATAGGGGGCATTGTTAAGTATGGTGTTGCCGGCAACCACGATCTTTCCATCTTCTTGTATCGCAACACCATTGGCATATTCGGTTCCTTCAATAACCGACGTGATCACTTTTCCGTCGGATGAAAAACCATTGTCCGGTGTGCCGTTAATGTTATAACGTACTACTGCAAAATCATACATCCCCTGAGAGTTCTGTGAAATCCCGGCAACCACAATCTTCCCGTCGGATTGAATGGCCAGATCATAGGCAATATCATTCTTTTCTCCGACAGCGGTGGTTACGATCCCGTTATCCGAAAATGAGTTATCTAATTTTCCGTTCTGGGCAATAATAGTGATGGGGTGAAAGAGTATAAAAAAGAGAATAAAACGATTGATTTTCATAATCTGTTTTTTGCTAATATGCGACAAGATACAAAAAACATAATGTATAACCAATAATCAACAGCCGTTGTCTGCACAACACAGACAGTGCGATGCGGGGCTTTATCGCCTCTCCTACGTAGGTGTCTACGTAGGATCTGCCCGCCCGCCCGTAAGGATGGCGGATGGTTATCTGATCTTTTTCCCCTTGATCTGTTTTACTGTTACCTCAACCCGGAATCCCTTTTTCGGACTTACCGGCAGTGTTTTAATATAAATGACTCCTTGCCGGTCTTCCGGGTTGAAATACCATCCTTCGGTTACCTGGTTGAAACGTGTTGTGTTTTTTAGATTCTTCAGTTTTCTGCCGTCGAGCTGTATTTCTTCCGGTGACCGGGGGAGATGTACCTGAAGGATATATTTTCTTTCTGCGGGCATCTCTTTATATTCTCCTTGGGCCCCTGGCGGCAAAAAGATTATCTTCTCCCTTGTGAAGCACGGTTCATCTTTCTTTCCCGTCCACATTAAGGCTGGCTTTGAAATTACGGATGATATCCTCCGACCAGAAAACTTTTTTTTCCTGCTGGCCGAAAGAGAGGGACATCGTCAGGGTTACAAAAAGGAACAGAAAGATAAAATGTGATTTCATTGAGTGTGTTATTACCGTTTAATACGGTTATAAAGATAAAGCATCTTTCTGATAAGTTGTAAGAGGTTATTCTTCCGAAAACAGAAAATTTTAATTTATTACGGGTATTTTTTTAATTATGTACGAAGGTTTTTGTACTTTTGAAATACTCCCTCCGTGATTTTTCAGGGGAAGGTTCTTTTTTCTCTCTCATCCGTAAAACCTGCCGTTATGAAAACAAAAACTCTCTTTTTTCTGTTACCGGTTTTCGTAAGCTGGCTTTTTGTTCCGGCATGCCGGACGGATTACAAGTATCCTTTTCTGGATCCTGATCTGCCGCTGGAAAAGAGGGTGGATGACCTGGTGGGGCGGATGACCATGGAGGAGAAGATCTCTCAGATGCAGAGTCATGCTGCTGCGATCCCCCGTCTCGGGGTTCCGGAATATCACTGGTGGAATGAGTGCCTGCACGGGGTGGCCCGCAACGGGGTGGCTACGGTCTTTCCCCAGGCCATAGCCATGGCGGCTACCTGGGATCCGCAGTTGATAAGACAGGAAGCGGATGTGATCTCCACGGAAGCCCGTACCAAACACCACGAAGATGTCAGAAACGGGAAGCACGGACGTTACCAGGGGCTTACTTTCTGGTCGCCCAACGTCAATCTGTTCCGGGACCCGCGGTGGGGCAGAGGCCAGGAAACTTATGGTGAAGATCCTTATCTGGAGTCCCGCATAGGCGTTGCTTTTGTTAAGGGTCTGCAGGGCAATGACCCGCATTATTTCAAGGTGATTGCCACACCCAAACATTTTGTGGTGCACTCCGGCCCCGAGCCGTTGCGGCACGGCTTCAATGCCGTCACTTCCGAACGTGATTTTTTCGAATCTTATCTGCCTGCCTTCCGGGCTACGGTGAGTGAGGGAGGCGCCTATTCCGTAATGGGCGCGTACAGTGCCTACAAAGGGATTCCCTGCAATGCCAGCCGTTATCTGCTCGATACCATCCTGCGGCAGCAACTGGGATTTAAAGGTTATGTGGTTTCCGACTGTGGTGCCGTACGTGATATATATTCCGGTCATAAAAAGGCCTCGTCCCTGGAAGAAGCTTCGGCCATGGCCGTGAAAGCAGGGTGTGACCTCGACTGCGGTACCGAGTACCACACTCTGGCAGAGGCTGTAAAACAAGGGCTCATCGGGGAGGAAGAGATAGATGTGGCGGTGAAAAGACTGATGAAAGCCCGTTTTCTGCTGGGGATGTTCGACCCTCCGGAAAGAGTGAAATATGCACAGATCCCTTATTCTATGAATGACACGGAGGAACACCGGGCACTGGCCGCCACAGTGGCCCGGAAAAGCATGGTGCTGCTGAAAAATGAAGGTTCCCTGCTGCCGCTGACAAAAGAGATACATACCCTCGCCGTCATAGGTCCTTATGCGGATAATATGGATGTGTTGCTGGGGAACTATCACGGGACCCCGTCCCGGGCCGTGACCTTCCTCGACGGCATAAAAAAAGAGGCGGAAGCCAAAGGCATTGCGGTGACCTGGGCCAAAGGAATTGAACCTCTTGAAAAATTTGCAGGGAAACAGGCAGGTAAAGTTCATGATATTGCGCTCCCTGATTCGGTCCGTGAGCGGATGATTGCCGAAGCGGTGGACAAAGCCCGGCAGGCTGATGTGGCCGTCGTCATCTGCGGGATCTCTCCCGGACTGGAGGGGGAGGAGATGCGTGTGAAGCTGGAGGGCTTCGAAGGCGGTGACCGAACCAGCCTGAAACTGCCGGCGCCTTATGAAGAGCTCCTGGAAGCCGTTTATTATACGGGAACACCGGTTGTCCTGGTGCTCACCGGCGGGAGTGCCCTGGCTGTCAACTGGGCACAGCAACATGTCCCTGCCATCCTGATGGCCTGGTACCCGGGCGAGGAGGGAGGCACGGCCCTGGCGGATATCCTCTTCGGAAAATATAACCCGGCAGGACGATTGCCCGTGACTTTCTACCGCTCGGTGAAGGACCTGCCCCCTTTCACCGACTACTATATGAAGGGCCGTACCTACCGCTTTTTCGACGGAAAACCGTTGTATCCTTTCGGTTACGGACTGAGCTATACCTCGTTCAGCTATTCCGGCGTCTCCCTCTCCCAAACAGAATCCGCCATCGGCGATACGGTAAACGTACAGGTGGCTGATAAAAATACCGGAGATGTTGACGGCGATGAAGTGGTGCAGTTATACGTAAGGAACCCGGCAGACAAAGAAGGCCCCCGTCGCTCCCTCAACGGTTTCAAGCGGGTGTTTCTGAAAATAGGGGAAGATAAGGTCATCAATATCCCGCTGGCTGTTCAAGACCTCGCCGTTTACCATCCCCGTGAGAAAAGTTTTACTGTCGACCCCGGAAACTATGAATTGTTGATAGGAGGTTCATCGGAGAATATAAAACTCAGAAAAACGCTCCTGATAAAATAAGAATCCGTAGGTTAAGGGGAAATTTCCTTTTTTCATTTTATTGTCGTAATATTGCAACCCTGTTTATTTACTTAATAATTAAAGAATTTATCATGTTTAAGAAAAGTTTTGTTTTGTTTGTGGCAGCGGGAAGCCTGCTGCTGTTTTCGTGTAATGTTGTTAAAAATAAATCAATGAAGGAACCTAAACTGGACACCGAATTACAGAAGGTGAGTTACGGACTGGGGATCAGTGCCGGAACCTATTATGCCCGGCAGGGATTTGACAGTATTGATATTGATGCTTTTGCCTCGGGCCTGCGTGCAGCCATCACCAGTGATACGGCGCACATGCAGATGACCGAACAGGAGGCCAATGCCGTGCTTCAAAAATTCTTTACCGGCCTTAGAAATAAGAAAAATGAAGCCCAGATAAAAGAGGGTGAAGATTTTCTGGCGGAGAATGCCAAAAAAGAGGGGGTGGTTACCCTTCCTTCCGGATTGCAGTATAAGATTCTGAAAGAGGGTCACGGACCCAAACCCACGGCTTCGGATAAGGTAAAGGTTCATTATACCGGAAAACTGATTGACGGTACCGTTTTTGACAGTTCTGTCGAGCGGGGTGAACCGATCACTTTTCCCGTGTCCCAGGTAATCCCCGGCTGGACAGAAGCCCTGCAGCTGATGCCGGTCGGATCGAAATGGCGCCTGTTCATTCCATCCAAGCTGGCTTATGGCGAAAAAGGGGCCGGACAGACCATCCCCCCCAATGCCACGCTGATCTTCGATGTGGAACTGCTGGGTATAGAGAAATAAAAAAAATCCCGCTACGGCGGGATTTTTTTTACTGTAAAATATCAGGTCCGGCAGTTTCTTTACTTGCCGCTGCTCCACTGGCCGGTAAAGGTTCCTCCGTTTTCGTTATAAATAATATATGATCCGCTGCCGTCGGCATTCCATTGAGCGGAAATTTTTTCTTTGCCGTTGACGAATAAATGAAGTTCTCCTGAACCGTCTGCATTTTCTATGGCTGTAATCCGGGTGTTTCCATCCGGCCCCTGGAAATTGATCTCAATGGAGCAGTTGCCGTCAGCATCATAGCTCCAGGTACCTTGGACAGCCGGTTGTTGAGGTACGGTCATCTCAAAACTGCCGCTTTTCTGGTCTTTTGTCTCTTCTATGTGAGCATACTGGCTGCGCCCGGAACCAAAATCTGCATCCAGGTTCCAGATGTATTTATCGTTCGTTTCATAAAATACCAGCCAGTAGGTTGCTTCACCGTCCGACCACGTATAAGCGGCTGCCCCATTGACATCGGCATTAAAAGGAGTTGCATCTTCGGGTGGTGTGAATAGTTTCAGGTAATTGCCCGCCATATTTAAATTTTGAAACAGGGACAATACCGTCTGAGCCATCGGATCATTGGACTTCTTTAACCCCTCTGGTGTTGAAATCAATACCCCGTTTTTTGCAATGTCCGGCTTCTTTACTTCGCCGGTGGAAGTTTCTTCCTTCTTACATCCTGTAAAAACAGCCATCAACAAGACTGTCAGCAATGAGATGAGAATTTTTGTTTTCATAGCTTTGACCATTTTAAAAATTGATTAATCGAAAAATGCATTTACAAAAACCGTACCGCCGGGAAAACGTTTTTGTTGATTGTCCGGATATTTTTTATAAATGGTGAAAATCTGCAAAAACGGCAGAACTCTAGTAGCGGATCTCCAGGTTGATGAAAAACCAGTTCAGGTTATCATAGCCGTTGGAGGCTTCCCAATGACGGTAATTGGCAGCTATTTTTAAATATTTGATGGGGGTATACTGTAATCCTGTAATGATTGCGCTGCCGTTGGTTTTTTCCATCCATCCCGGCTCTTCTCCGGCAGGAAGGGATGATGTGAGGAAATCATACCTCCCGAAGAGCTGGAAATGTTCATTAAGATTCCACGAAGTACTGACGGAAAAACCATAGGAGTTCCATCCCTGTTTATTGCCGGCATTCAGATAATAATCGATTTCTCCGCCTATCATCAGCTCTTCCGTCTTAAATCCGCCAAAAACAGACATCACCGATTTGTGCACGGTTTTATGGTAGATGTCGCCGTAACCGCGGAGCACCCATTTTTCTGCCGGTTTCCAGGTGATTCCGAGGCCTGTCTTGAAAGAGGTGTCCGCCTGCAGACTGGTGTATCCTTCACCGTTGGTGATGGACAGATCGGCAGATAGTGAGGGTAGAAAAGAGTAAGATACTATGGTGCCCAGGTCGGCTGACGGCTCAAAACGGTACTGGTCCATATAGGGCTTGTATATGTAACGGTGGTTCCAGTATTTCTCAGATAGCTTGAACGCCCGGGTGCTCACCAGACCGAATGCCCAGGAAAATCGACGGGTGTGATAGGTGATATTGGCATTCTTAAAATAAGCATATCGTTTGATGTGTGATTCGGGCGAGAGATCCTGCGGACTGCCTACATCCAACAGGATTTTGGCCGTAAACCGGGGATGCAGATACAACTGATAACCGAAATAGCCGCGGGTGATGTCGAAAGCGGCCGAGGCCATCCGTGTGCCGATATAGCCCACATGAAAATTGGTGAAAATACGTAAAATAGGTTCTCCGTAAGGTTTGAATCGGGTGGTGTCGGACGGTTGTGCCCCCGTCTCTTCT
>CAZYPI010000095.1:0-2874 GCA_964649335.1 uncultured Rikenellaceae bacterium
ATTTTGATAATATGGATCTGAAAAATTAGATGAAAGACACATTCATATACCGTGTGGCGGAGTATATTTTCCGGGAGTACCGGGATGATTTGGGGAGGGTGCGTGTTATCTTCCCCAACCGGCGTGCCGGCCTCTTTTTCAACCGGGCTCTGTCGTCGCTGGCCGGTCATCCGGTATGGGCGCCTGAGATATTTACCATCCGTGATTTTGTGGAAGAACATACCGGCACGAAGGTGTCGGATACCCTTTATCTGGTGATGGAGCTGTACGCGATATACCGGGATCTGACCGGCAGCCGGGAGACTTTTGAGGATTTTTATCCCTGGGGAGAGATGCTGCTGGGAGATTTTGACGACCTGGACAAGTACCTGGCAGACGCACGGGATCTCTTCCGCAACCTGAAGGCGGAAAAAGAGCTCACACATGACCTTTCTTATCTGTCGGAAGAACAGGTGGCCCTGATCCGGCGTTTCTGGGAGCATTTTCCCGGGGAGCCGGAGAAAGGGGAGGCGGGCAGGTTCCTGGAGCTGTGGGAGAAGCTGTATCCCGTGTATGAGAGATTTCGGGAGGTACTCACCGCCAGGGGGATGGCTTATGAGGGGATGCTCTACCGTGAGCTGGCCGAAAAAGCCGGCCGGGGAGAGTGGAGACCGCTGGTGGAGAGGCCTGTCTGTCTGGCCGGCTTCAATGCGTTGACCCCCGCCGAAGAGAGACTGTTCGAGGCCATGAAAAACGGCGGGAACGCATTCTTTTTCTGGGATTATGACGAAGCTTATGTCACTACCCGTGCCGGCGCCAGTCTGCCGGGACATGATGCCGGCCGTTTTATACGGAAATATGTCCGCCGTTTTCCACCCCCCGCAGATCTTGGTATCTTCAATAATCTGCTGGAAGGAGAGAAAGAGCTGCGTGTTTATTCCGCCCCCAACCGGTCGGTGCAGGCATGGGTGGTGCATGAGGTGCTGGAAGAGTGGATGAAAGAGGAGGAGGCAAAAAAAGAACGTATCGCTGTGGTGCTGGCCGATGAGCAGTTACTGTTGCCGGTGTTACATGCCCTGCCGGAAGAAACGGGTGACATCAACGTCACCATGGGATATCCCCTGAACGACTCCCCCGTATATGCTTTCTTCGGGTCGGCCCTGGCGATGCTGAAGAACAGCACGAGAAACAAAGAAGGAGAGGTGTTGTTCTATTACAAGGATGTCCTGAACATCCTGCATAACCCTTTGCTGACCGCATACAGGAAAGAGGGATGGCACCGGTGGGAGGAGCAGATCATACGGCAGAACAGAACATATCTCACTGCCGGAGAGATCATGGCGGGGGAGAGGCTGTCGCCGGTATTTGAGGTGCCTGAGAATCCGGCGGAATACAGCACTGTTTTGCTGGATGTCCTGTACGGGGTGCTGTCCTTATCTCCCGAAGAGGAAGAGTCCCGCGATGCCGGTCTGAATATCGAAGTGTATTATCAGCTTTATCTGCTGGTGAACCGGCTGAATGATTTTCTGGGGAGCAGGGAGATGCAGCTCCCGCCGGCGGGTTATCTGAACCTGCTGCTGTACCTGGCCGGACAGTCTACGGTGACCTTCTACGGCGAGCCGCTGACGGGCATACAGGTGATGGGCCTGCTGGAGACCCGGCTGCTGGACTTCGACCGGGTGATCGTTCTCTCCGTGAACGAGGGGAGTCTGCCGAAACCCTCAGCGACGGCCTCTTATATCCCATATTCGTTGCGCAAAGGCTTCGGATTGCCCACGTATGAACACCGGGATGCCGTATATGCCTATTATTTCTTCCGGTTGATACAAAGAGCCCGCCGGGTGGTGCTGGTATGGCATACCGAAGCCGACGCGGGACAGAAAGGTGAGAAAAGCCGTTTTATCAGTCAGCTGCAGTACCTGACACGATGGAAGCCTGACCATATAAACCTTTATTTCAGTCCGGGCATGGCGCCGGCAGGAGCGCCCCGAACAGACAAGGATGAGAAAGCCCTGGCGGAAATAAGGGACCTGGCCGGGGCGGCGGAGAGCTACCTGTCGCCCAGTGCGCTGAACACCTACCTGACCTGTCGTCTGCGGTTCTATTTCAAATATGTGGCCGGCATCAGAGAACCGGAGAAAATGGAAGAGGACATGGATGCGGCCCTCTTCGGCAGTCTGCTGCACAAGGCCATGGAGAAGATATACTCTCCGTGGCTGGGGAAGGAGGTGACGGGGGAGGTGCTGGAGGAGATCCTGCGGAAGAGGTTATACCGCCAGGCGGTGGAGGAGAGCTTCCGCGACGAGCTCTATGGCGGCGGGGAGCCCCGCGGCGGGATGGTCAACGGCGTGCACCTGATCATCCGCTCGTCGCTGGAGAAATATGTGCGGAAGGTGCTGGAGTATGACCGCAGGTTGGTGGCGCCGTTCACGGTGATGGGGCTGGAAGAGGAGGTGACACGTATGAGCGGCGTGGTGGCGCCGGACGGAAGCAGGATACCGGTGCGACTGGGGGGGAAGATAGACCGCCGCGACCTGGCCGGAGGCAGGATGCGGCTGGTGGATTATAAAACGGGACGGAAGAAGCTGGATTTTATCAGCATAGATCAGTTGTTTGACCCGCAGGATAAGAACCGCAATGGAGCGGCCTTTCAGATACTGTTGTATGGCTGGATCAGGGGGGGCGACCCGCCGCGGCCGGAGCTTTACTTTGTCAGAGAGATGTTCGGCAATGAGCAACGGCAACAACTAAGGATGGGGACGGCACGGCAGAAAAAAATCTTCGAGCCGGAGAGGGAAGAGATGAAGGTCTTTGAAGAGCATCTCAATAAGCTGCTGGCGGAGTTGTTTGATCCGGATGTCTCCTTCGATCAGACCCCCCACAGCGATTTCTGCA
>CAZYPI010000095.1:2974-9918 GCA_964649335.1 uncultured Rikenellaceae bacterium
TTAAGGAAAAATGAAGCGTATATGACCAGCTTTTGAGGGATTTGAAAGTAAATGTTTAATTTTACCTTTTTTCAGGGTTGCATGAACCACATCATATGGAGACAGGGATAAGGGATCCGTTGCTAAGGACAAAATTTCAGAGCCCGTATCTGCCGGACGATTTTGTCCCCAGGGAGGAACTGACCGATTATGTCCTGAAGAATATCTCCAGGCCGCTGTTGCTGGTCTCTGCCGGCAGTGGATCCGGCAAGACTCTTTTTGTGAGCAGTCTGCTGCAAAAACTCCCCTATCCTTATGCCTGGCTTTCTCTGGATTCTTCCGATAATGACCTGAGAAATTTTCTGACTTATTTTGTCGCTGCGATCCGTCAGGAGTTACATGATTTCGGGGAGCGTTTTTTTGCCTTTATCTCTCCTCCGCAACTGCCGTCGCTGAAGGACATTACCACCATGCTGGTCAATGATCTCAACAACCTCACCGAAGATTTTGTCCTCATCCTCGACGACCTTCACCTGGCCGGCAATCCGGATATTTATACGTTGTTATCCTCCATGCTGGAGTTTATGCCTGTACATTTCCATCTGATCCTGATTTCCCGTCAGGATCCGCCTCTGCCGCTGGAGAGGCTCCGGGCCAAAAACAAACTGACGGTGGTGGATGCTACTCATCTAAAGCTTTCTCTCAGGGAAATAAAGACTTTTGTAGAGAAAAACTTCTCTTTATCCGATCCTGTCCCGCTGGCGAAAGTGTTGGAAGAAAAAACGGAGGGCTGGGTGACCGGTCTGCGGCTGGCCCTGTTACACCTCTCTTTTCTGAAGGAGGGGATGGAGCAAAGTATCCGCAGTCTCCGTGAGACTGATTTTTCGGGGAACTATTTTATGGAAGAGGTACTGGAAAACCTCGACCCTCTCCTCACGGAGTTTCTCCTCAGGACATCCGTTCTGGAGAGATTCTCTTTCTCCCTGACAGATTATCTGATGGGTTTTTCCGGAAAAAAGAAAAAAAGCTCCGATCTCATGCAGGATATCCGGAAAATGCACCTTTTCGTGGTGAACCTGGATAAAAAAAATAAATGGTTCCGTTACCATCATCTCTTTCAGGAGTTCCTGCAAAAAGAGCTGGAAACCAGATATTCACAGGAGGAGATCAGACGCCTGCATCAAAGGGCGGTAGACTGGTATGAAGCCAACCAGCTTCTTGAAGAAGCCTTTTATCATGCTGAGAAAGCCGGCGATCATGAGAGGATAGCACGTATGATAGAAGAACACATGGATAGACCGTTGAATGAGGATAAATGGTATATTCTGGATGAATGGCTGGCCAAACTGCCCCGCGACTATATTCATGAACGCCCCAGTTTGCTGGTGGCCCTGATGTGGGTGACACATAACAAAAGCACCTGGCTCATCTCCGATTTGCTGAAAGAGATCGACAGTCTCGGAAAAAACATCGAGCTGGCCCCCGTCATCAGGGTACAGGTCCGTTTTTTCAGGGGGGTCATACAATACTGGAGCATGCATTTTGCCGAAAGCATACAAAGTTTTGAGTATGTGAGGAAGAACCTCCCGAAAGAAAAGACGGGAGCTATCAGTATAAACAATTATTACTACCTGATATCCTCTTATTTCTACGGTGCCGGAGAGAAGGCGGTGAATGAGATTGAAAAGATCCTTCTGAATGAGTCGCTCGATCCTTACTATCGTGCCATGCTGATCGGCGGGATCGCTTATGTGAGGATGCTGGAAGGAAATTTGGAAGAGGTGCTGTACCTGAGCGGGAAGATCGGAGAGACAGGACGTCATTTACGGGATGCTTTTCTGTCTGTGTGGGCCGGCTATCTGCGGGGGATGGCATTTTTTTACCAGAACCGCCTGCCGGAAGCGGAAAAAGAGTTCGACAACACCCTCGACAATGTCTATATGCTCAACCTGTTGGGCCCGCTGGATGATTTTGCCGGCTATGTTCTCACGCTGCAGACACGCGGCAAAAAAAAGAAAGAAGCAAAGATCTTTGAGAAGATGCAGGAGTTTGTCCGGCGGCGCGACAACCCGGCCATCGATTCTTTTATGCATTCTTTCCGGGCCCGTAAGGCCATTTTCGACGGAGATACTGCCTCTGCCGGGAAATATATTCAGAAAGTGAACATGTTCTTTGAGGCAGGAACCCTCTTTTTCTGGATAGAAACCCCGCGCGTGACTTACTGTAAGTACCTGCTGGCATTGCAGGATCCGGAGAAAACCGAGGAGGCTGCCGGAAGGGCGGGCCGGATAGAGCAGCTTGCCAGAAAAACAAGGAACATACCACAACTGATACAGATCCTCGTGTTACAGGCTGTCATAAGGAAAAGAAAAGGGGATGTCTCTGCCGCAGAGGCCCTTCTCACCGAGGCTCTCATCAAAGGGACACCGGGCAGCTGGGTGAGGCCTTTTTTCGAGGGAGGTGAAGAGGTGCGGGAGATGCTCGATGCCCTGCCCCGGCAGTTGACTCCGGAAACGGATATGTTCAGGGAACGCATACTTGATAATTTTGCCAAGTATCCGCTGAAAATACAGAGGACAGCAGAAAAACACCCCGGAGAAGATTCTTTCTTGCCGGACGAAGAAACCGGTGTCCTTCTTACCAACAGGGAACTGGACGTGCTCCACCTCATTGCGGCCAGACTCTCCAACAAAGAGATTGCCGGCAAACTTTTTATTGCGGTGGCTACCGTGAAAAGCCATACAGTCAAGATCTACAAAAAACTGGGTGTGAGCCGTCGCAGGGAAGCCGTGCTGAAAGCGGAAGAGCTGGGGATCCTTCCCGTAGGCTCCGCCAGCCTGCGGCATCCCTGATGCTTTTTTCTTCTCATCTCTCCCAAGGCCGGGGAAATAAATTATTTTCATTATTTTTGACGTCAACCCGTCAAACCCGCCTGCATGCGCTTCGACTATTTTCAGTACAGGATAGAAGTCAAAAATCTGAAATTTACTACCGATGAGGGGGTGGTGCATCCCAAAACGGCCATTATCACCCTGCTGGGTGAGAAAGGGGAAACGCTCGGGGTGGATATCTTCGGATACCGCGAGATCAGTGACTGGTACAGGCAGATCGAAACGGGAGAGCCGCTCAACATGAACCAGTGTTATGTGCGCGATTTCTCCCTGACGGCTTACCGCGATGACCGTAAGATGGAGCGGAAAGCTTATGTCAGAATCGCCGGCCTCACGGCCCGGAATGCTTTTTTTGAGTCGCGGGTGATCACCGACTTTTCGTATGCCGATTTTGGCGGAGGAGAGGTGGATCTCGAGTTTGCCCATTTCTCGGGAGGGCCCGTTTCTTTCAATTCGGTCCGTTTCGGTGACGGCAATCCGGTATTCAATAATGTGCTTTTCCGCAACGGCAACGTCGATTTCGGCAATGCCGTATTTGGGGCCGGTATCAAAGGATTCAAAAACTCGGTCTTCCGCGACGGGAAAAAAGATTTCCAGTATTGCGACTTCGGCCCCGGCGAGGTGAGCTTCAACAATACGGAGTTTCATCACGGAGAGGTCTCTTTTATCAATGCCGTTTTCGGCGACGGGAATGTAAGTTTTAAGATCGTCCGCATCGACGGGGGGCGTGTGGATTTTCATTATGCCAAGTTCGGCAGGGGGAACATCAGCTTTGAACGCGCGGAATTCGGCGATTCCAGGGTGGATTTCCGGGCGGTGGAGTTCAATGAGGGACGGGTCAATTTCAACCGGTCGCTCTTCGGTGAAGGGGATATCACCTTTGAAGGCAGTGATTTGCCCGCGGGCCGTTTCAGTTTCAAACGGGCCGACCTGGGCAAAGGATCGGTGAGCTTCGAGCTGGTCAACTACTCCGGCGCCGAGCTGTTCTTCGAGAAAACCCGCTTCGGTGACGGAAATGTCTCTTTTCTGGGGGGGCAATTTGCGTTGTTGTCGCTGCAGTCGTGCCATCTCGACCACTATTTCGATCTGCGTGTGGCCTCCTGCCGTTATCTGGACCTCTCCGACACCATCGCCCGTGATATCATCGACCTGAAACCCTATGACCAGGAAGTGAATATCCATATCCTGAACCTCTCCGGTATGCGCCTGCTGGGACGTATGTACATAGACTGGGAAGAAAACAGGGTGCAGGAAATGATCCGCAAACAGGACTCGGGCTACAAGCTCAAGTCGGAACAGTTCCGTATCCTCAAGGAGAATTACAGTGTTACCGGACAATATACCGACGAAGACAGGGCTTATGTGTGGTTCAAACGCTATGAGGCGCTGGATGAGCTGGAAAGGAAAAAGAAAAAAGGCCTTTTTCCCGCCCTGACGGCTTATTTCCAGTATGCTTTCAAGTGGGTGGTGTTTGACAAAATAGGCCTTTATGCCACCGACCCGGTGCGGGTGCTGGGCTCTATGGTCGTAGCTTATGTGATTTTCTCGCTGATTTATTACTTATTGCCTTTTGTGGCGAATACACGTATCGTCTCATCGCTGGGCGATCCTGACAAGCTCTCCCGTCTGGCCGTTGCTTTCTATCACAGCGCCATCACCTTTCTGACCATTGGCTACGGCGATTACTATCCGTCGGGCGCCATACGCTGGATATCCGGCATAGAAGGGTTTATCGGACTGTTCATGATGTCTTATTTTACCGTGGCTTTTGTGCGAAAGATCCTGCGTTAATCTGATGAACAAATAACCTAACCATACAACCTGAACGTATATGAATATCCTGCTGCTGGTTCTTTTTTATGTTTTTTTTCCCGTACTGATCATTTATGCCACCTGCAACAATACGTTGCTCAACCGGATCGGTTCGGTGGTGATCGCTTATGGTGTCGGCTTGCTGATGGGTAATATCGGCATCCTGCCGGGTATGACGGAAGCCTATCACACGCTGTTGCAGGGGAATGTCTCCCTGCCTGCCGACCAGGCGCAGGCTTTGTTCGAGCAGGGCCGCATCACAGCGAGTGATCTGATGCACAATAAGGTCGCCTCCGTACAGGATATGATCACCACCATCACCATTCCCCTGGCCATCCCCCTGTTGTTGTTTTCGCTGAATGTGAGAAAATGGGTACACCTGGCCGGCACCACTTTCCTGTCGCTGATCCTGGCCCTGCTCTCGGTGTTTGCCGTAGTGGTGCTGGGCTTTTTTATTTTCAGGGATAAGATCCCCGAGCTGGGCAAGGTCGCCGGCATGCTGATAGGCATCTATTCCGGGGGCACCCCCAATCTGGCTTCTATCAAGGAAGCCCTGAATGTCAATCCGGACGTGTTTATCATGACTCATACGGCCGACCTGGTGATCGGGGCCATCTGCCTGCTGTTTCTGATGACCGTGGCACAGCGTTTTTTCCTGTTGTTCCTGCCGCCGTTCAGGCACTCCTCCGACCGCGAGACCACCGAGCGCCTCACCCGCGAAGCCGAAGAGATGGATAAATACGAGGGCATCTTTTCCCGGGAGGTGTTGCCCAAGCTGCTGCTGGCGATACTGCTTTCCGCCTTGATCCTGGCCGTGGGCGCCGGCCTGGGCATGCTGGTGCCGCAAAAATCCATGATGGCCGTGGTGATCCTCACCATCACCACCCTGGGGATCCTTTTGTCGCTGGTACCCTATACCAATAAGATCAAAAAAACTTTTCAGACGGGGATGTATCTGATCATTGTTTTCTGCCTGGTGGTCTCCTCGATGGCCAACCTGCGGGGCATGATCAATATTGAGTATCTTGACCTGCTGATGTACGTGGCGCTGGTCTATTTCGGATCCCTCCTGATTCATATCCTGCTCTCCATGATCTTCCGCATCGATGCCGACACGGTGATCATCACCTCCACCGCCATGATCTATTCCCCGCCGTTCGTGCCGGTGGTAGCTGCCGCCCTGAAAAACCGCGATATCATCATCTCGGGACTCACAACGGGCATCATCGGATATGTCATCGGAAACTACCTCGGGATCTTTACGGGGTTTGTGCTGGGAGGGTAAGGAAGCTTGAATGTTGAAGGATGAATGTTGAATGTGATTATCTACGTAGGAAGCTACGTAGGTGGAATTTTATAACAGAGATAAAAAACAAGCTATTAGTTGCTCTTTCGGGTCAAAGTTTCTTTAAAACCTCTTCTGCCAGATGTCGCATGAGGGTCTGGTTATCGAGGTTGATGAAACCGAAGAGGACATCTCCCTTCCAGATCAGATAGATATCGCCGTTATAGCCGTCTTTGATGACGCGATCGCCTTCTTTTAACGGCCGGGGCACCTGGCCGGTGGCGTTTTTGTAGAATGCCGTCAGGAGCTCTGCTGCGGCCCCTGGTGTGTTACGGCGGGTGAAGAACATAGAAAAAGAGAGGTCGCCGGCTTTGTATTCGGCCGTAAAGACACTGTCAAAGAATTCGTGCCCCAGAAAAGCGGCGGCGATAAACCGTTCGGAGTTAGAGATCTTCCCTTGCTCCGGAAATATGGCCAGTTCGGGCGGAAAGGAGGTGGTGCCGGTGAGCATGGATTCCACCTCGCGCGCCAGCACTTCGATGTCGCGCTCGACCCTTTTGCCCTCCTGCCGGCTCATGATCTTTACATAATAGGGCCCTTTCAGGAAAAAGATCTGGGACTCTTCCCGGAAGCCCTGGACGCCCAGTTTGATAAAATGGTAATCCGGCGAGCGTTCCGCACTGTAAATGCCGAAGGCATACAACGGCGATTCGTGGCGGTATATTTCCACCTTGAAAAACACTTTTTTGCTTCCTTTGAGGTATTCGGCGATGTGCAGATCCTGAAAGTGATAATTCAGGTAGTTATCGGCCGCACCGTCGATGTAGTCCCACAGGCTTTCCGGATAGTACACCGGGTAGTCGAAGCGCAGGTTATAGCCCTTCAGAGCGGGAAACCGGATAGAGTCCTGTGCCGGCAGGGTTAGAGGAATCATCAGGAGAGATATAAGCAGGTACCGGGTTTTCATGGTAAATTTT
>CAZYPI010000095.1:9928-10444 GCA_964649335.1 uncultured Rikenellaceae bacterium
TCCGTTTTTTCAGGTTAAAAATTCTTCGGGCACGGTGGCCAGGCGTGTGATATCCGTAATTTTCTCTGCCACGGCAAAGTCTTTAATGCAGGTGACGGTACATTCGTCACAGCCGGTGCAGGCGTCACTGGTGACGGCCAGCTCGTCTATCAGCTCACGGGCTTTGCGGGTTTCGCGGTAGCCGTAGGTGTACATGTAAGCGCGCATCAGGTCGGGGATGGGCAGGGATTTTTTGCATTGTGCCACACACTGTGCGCAGCCGTCGCAATAGAGCGTCTCACGGGTGGCCAGGGCCAGTTCGTTTTTCTCTTCCGGCGACAGGGTGATGTCGCGGGCTACGGCCAGGTCTTCCTCCAGTTGATCGAAAGAGGTGAACCCGGGGATGCTGGTGGCGACATTGGGGTTTTGCAGGGCCCATTTCAGGGCGGTGCCGGCTTTTGCGGCATGTTCTTTGTCTTTGTTTATCCCGCCTCCGGCCATCGTTTTCATGACGGTGATCCCCGGGCAGGCTTTGGG
>CAZYPI010000096.1:0-10119 GCA_964649335.1 uncultured Rikenellaceae bacterium
GGGAATTCTCAGGGCGATGGTGAAATTTCCCGGTTTTTCCGGAGAGATCGTGATCCTGACCGGATTGGCGGCCGGATAACCGGTATCCTGGCGGAGGAGTACCTTGTTTTTACCGGGCAGTGTCACCGTTGCCGTCATTTTGCCGTAAAGGTTGATATAGACAGTGTCCTGTCCGGTCATAATGGCATAGCGGGGGATCAGCATGTATCCTCGCGGGCCGTTGGCCGAACAACAGTTGATGTCCATGCCGCATTGGCGGGCGCCGGGTTCTCTGGACCCCCGGAGCGGACTGTACATGGTGATCTCCGACCCGTCATATTTTGTGGATGCCTGAAGAGCATTGTAATACGTGGTTTCGATATGGTCGGCATATTCCGGTTTGCCGGTGAGGCAGAGCAGGTTGTAATTGAGCTTCATCCAGGTGATGGTGACACATGTCTCCATGGGGTGGTAGGTGGGCAGCGTCTGAAGTTTTTTCCCGTGATACCAGCACTCGAACGAGGTGCCGGAGCCGGCCACATTGATCTCTTCGTCCGTGATATTGCGGACGGTACTCTCCACCGCTTTCAGATAATCGGGGTTTCCGGTAACCCGGTAAAGATCAAGCAGGCCGTCATAACATGACATCATCTCGTACGCTTTTTGTCCGTTTTCGGGGGAGAACCATACTTTGGGATGCGGAAAACGGTCGGCCACCGGAACGCCGGCCAGGGCCTTGGCAATGAGACGGGGGCCTTCGGGCGTTTCCCACTGCCGGACAATGTATCTGGCAAAATCGAGGTATTTTTTTTGGCCGGTTTTATTATACAGCATCATGATGGGCTCCAGCACAGAGCTGCTGGCCATGCCGTGGTAATTGCCGGTTTCTATGATGTTTATCTTCCCCGGCCCGACACGGGAAAGCAGGTCATCCGCCTCCTGTTGTGCCGCTTTCAGGGCTTTTTTATCTCCGGTGATATCATGATAGCGGAGCAGCCCCAGCATTACATATTTCATCCCCCAGATATCCCATTGGCGGAGCCTGCTGCCGGGAGCATAGTTGCCAATATATCCTTCGCGGGTACGGGTCTCGATCAGTTTCTTTACCGCATCCTGTAAATGTCTCATCAAAGTGTCGTTGTGGCTGTATTCCCAGGCGGCTACGGCCCCGAGCATCCATTTGCCCCAAAACTCCATCTGCCAGAGGTGGGTCTCGGTCTTATGACGGAAAGGCTCTACCAGGTAATCATAATCCTGGGCAAGAATTCTCTTGTAAAGTATCTGATCCGTTCTGCTGCCGACAGTACCTTGCAGGGAAAGTGCATGCGGGTTGATGGTCCTGAGCCGGTCTGTTGTCGCCTGTGCCCGGAGAGAACAGGGTGGCAGCAGGTTAAGAAGGAAAACAGCGAAAACAAAAAACCAAAATTTTTTTTTAACAGGCAGTGTTCTCATGGTTGCGGTGGTAAACCGTCTTAATGTGTCTTGCGATTTGGTATCAATCATGGATGTTTCATTTTTACAAAATCAATTATCCAAAGTTATTCGTTTTTATCAAGCGGTGGTCAAATACGGTTCATAAAATCATAAATATTTTCTCCGCGGGCCAGTCCCAGCTTTGTACGTAAAACATGGCGGGTGGTCTTGACGCTGTCGGGAGAAATATTCAGCAGCGAGGCGGTTTCTTTTATGCTGAAATTTAACTTGATCAAAGCGCAGAGCTTTAGTTCGGAAGGAGTGATCCCGGAGTTGATCTTTAACAGTTTCGGGTAGAAATCCGGATTTACCTCTTCGAAAAAATGCCGGAACAAAGTCCAGTCTTCGTCGGCACGGATGCTGCGTTTGAGCTGATGAATGATCTTGCGCAGCGTTTGTTTTGATTCTTCCTTGATGCAGTGAAGTTTTTTTATGGTTGCCAGGATATCATCAAGCATTCTGTTTTTCTGCATCATCATCAGTGCCTGAGAGGTTAACTGCCGGCTTTTGTATTGGATGTCTTTTTCAAGCTCTTGCTTTTCATGATCCAGCAACTCCCGTCGCAGCCGGGCTTTTTTTCTTTTTTGGATAAAAACCATCACCGTCAGGGCAAAGATTAAGGCAAGCAGGAGCATGCCGGTAACCAGCAGGATATTTATTTTTTTGTCGGCCAGATGTTTGATTTGCAACTGCTCTATTTGCAATTGTTTTTTCTCATTCTCAAACTTGCTTTCGAGATTTGCTATGGAAACCCTGGCTTTTTCCATATTCAAAGTGTCTTTTAGCCGGTTGTATTCTTCCATGTGATAAAGCGCTTTTTTCAGGTTTCCTGTTTTCCTGTAAAAGTTGTACAGGTCGTAATGGGTGTTTTTCAGAATATCCAGATCTTTATGATTATTAGCTAGTTGTAATACCTTTTGATAGAGGGACAGACTTTGGTCGAAGTCTTTGTTGTCGGCATAGACTTTTGCCAGTCCGCCGTAAATATCCGCCCGGATGGTGTAATCCGATTTCTGGGCCAGCCTGAGTGCCTGACGGTAATAATACATGGCCGAGTCGCTGTGAATGATATGATAGGCATAAATATTCCCTTTGTTTAAAAAGATCGTGGCAATGCCGCTCAGATTCCCTGATTTTTTATAATCCCGGTATGCTTTATCATAATAAAACAGCGCGCTGTCGTATTGTGAAAGGTCTTTCCAGGTGATCCCCATGTTATTGTAAAGGTTTCCCGTGTTGTAGCCGGTATTGAATTTTGAAATATAAGCAAGGGCCCTTTTGTAATATTCAAGTGACTTTTCCGGATTTCCCGTTTTCTTGTACAAAAGTCCGATATTGTTGTATGATGATATGATCCCTTTTATGTCGCGGGTCTTTTCGTACAGCTGAAGTGCCTTGTAAGAAATGTCTATCGACTTTTTATACCTTTCCGACTCCCAGTAAATACCTGTTAATATTTTGTACGAGTTGGCCAGCCCTGAAGTGTCGTTTAACTCCTTTTGTATTTTTATTGCATGCTGAATATCCTCTTCGGCAATGAAGTATTTCATTTTGAAAAAATGACTTATACTCATACCCCGGTATCCCAGGGCTTCGTATCCGGGGTTGTTAAACTTTGCGGCCTCTTTTTGCAATTCCGACGCAAAAAAACAGGCACTGTCGGGATTGTTGTACAGATATGCATCCGTCAGGCGGTTGAGTTGCTGCAGGCGATGAATGCCACTGCTCTTTTTCAACTGGAATTTTATGCTGTCGGTGTGGGTTTGTGCCATGACCATATTTGCAAAAAAAACGAGCAGCAGCGTAAGAACCGACTTTTGAAACGGGTGGGTTATGGCCATGGATATCAGGTAAGGTGATAAATGGAGTGCCTTACAAATGTAGTAAATTTATTTACACCGGCAATTTACCTTTATGAACGATATAACTGTCAGTTAATCAATCGTAATTATTTCCCATACTTTACTTTATTCTTGCATGCTCCGCCGGCAGCTTTACATAAACCTTACAGGTAAAATATGGATATCCGCATCATTATGACGTACCTTGAGATAAAATTGGAACAGCCGGTGGTATTAATAACCTTCATAAAACCGAATTTGATCATTCATTCCGATCAATTAATGAACGGCCGGATTCAATTGCTGGACAAAAAACACCGGTCCCTCTGGAAAGGAAAGGTGGAAGGAGAAAGTTTTATTTCAATAGAAGTGCAACCGGAATGGCCTGAGAAGATTGAAGTGGAGATTGATACGGATCATTATAAAATCAGGAAAGAGATATCATTACAAAATACAATATCGGAAAAAACAATAAAAGACAGTAAATATTCAGAATAATCAAACAATAAGGAGGACAAAAAATATGAAACGATTGATTTTAACCTTAAACGTCTTAATCCTTGTAACCCTGTCGCAAACTGCTTTCGCCCAGTCGCCGGGCATGTTTAGTTACCAGGCGGTGTTACGCGATGCCGGGGGCGCGTTGATCAGGAATACAGAGGTAGGAATGCGGATCGGTATCCTTCAGGGCTCCCCGGAAGGTGCGGAGGTGTATGTGGAAGAATATACCGTCACCACCAATGCAAACGGATTGATAACTTTGAAAATAGGATCGGCATCCCAGGGAGGAGAGACCAAATCTGTAAAAAGCGACAATGGATATTCGTCAACCCTCGTAGGCGGTGACCTGTCATCCATTGACTGGTCCGACGGTCCTTATTTTCTGAAGGTTGAGACCGACCCCGAAGGCGGGACAAATTATACCATTACGGGTGTCAGCCAGTTGCTGAGTGTGCCGTATGCCATGTACTCGAAAACAGCAGAAGGCATATCGGGTAATCTGAGCATAAAATCGAATTCGGATGTGAATACTGCTCTCGGTTCGGGGGCATTTAATATTCAAAACATTGACAAAACGTTAGGATTGCATTTTGATGCGAACGAGATTCAAACCATTGGCACCGATCTTTTTATTAATCAGGATAATGAACAAACGACTCACATTAATAACTTTGTGCATATCACACCGCGCCACAAGGTGGGGATAGGTACAGATAATCCGTCAGCACTATTACATATTGTTACCGATACATCAACAACGCTGATTATCAGTTCAAAAAACAGCAACGACCCCGAAAGGCCCGGCATACAGTTTAAAAATAATTCATCGCAGTTTATTTCGGGCGATGATGATTCAAATGAGATTTTCGGGTTCTACTCAAAGTGGGGAAGTATACGGAGTTACGATGCAAAACTTCGTGTTTACGGCAAAGCATCAGGAAGTTGGGGGAAATATGTCGAGATAACCCATGACGGGAAAAATGCACATATTACAACTGATGAAGGAGACATAGAGATCGCTCCGGCAGGAGAAACAAAAATTAAAAATCTGATTGATCCTGTTGAGGATAAGGATGCCGCTACAAAAAAATATGTAGACCAGGTGTCCGGGAAGAAATATGAAATTGGAGATTTTGCTCAGGGAGGAATAGTATTTTGGGTGGATGAAACAGGTGAGCACGGTTTGGTTTGTAATAAAAAGAACATGACAAATGTTCAACTGAGATGGAGTGCAGGAACGGATATTCATACTATGGCCTATGGCAACGGTCCAGGTTCCGGGGAGATGAATACTTCGATAATTATTGCAAAACAGGGTTATGGTGACGGATCCACTTATGCAGCTTTAGAGTGTTCGAAGATGATGGTTACGGAAGATGGTTCTTCTTATGGTGACTGGTATTTGCCTTCAAAAGAAGAATTGTTGATAATTGCTCAAAATAAAGCTGTTATTGATGCTACTGCAACAACCCATGGAGGAGAGGAGTTATTAAATGGATATTATTACAGTTCAACGGAATATAATGATAAAATTGTATGGGTGGTCGATATTACCCATAAAACGACTACCACATACAACAAATATATAGGTTGGGCCGTGAGGGCAGTCAGGGCATTTTAATTACATTTTTAGTTCACTGTGTGACAACGTTTAATAACCATTAACCTGAATATTATGAAATTACCATTTTTACTTTTAATTGTTTTAATATTATATACTGTTAACTTTCCGCAGAAAACCTTTGCCCAGTCCCCTGAAGCATTCAGCTATCAGGCGGTGTTACGCGATGCCGGGGGCGCGTTGATCAGGAATACAGAGGTAGGGATGCGGATCGGTATCCTTCAGGGCTCCCCGGAAGGTACGGAGGTGTATGTGGAAGAATATACCGTCACCACCAATGCAAACGGATTGATAACTTTGAAAATAGGATCGGCATCCCAGGGAGGAGAGACCAAATCTGTAAAAAGCGACAATGGATATTCGTCAACCCTCGTAGGCGGTGACCTGTCATCCATTGACTGGTCCGACGGTCCTTATTTTCTGAAGGTTGAGACCGACCCCGAAGGCGGGACAAATTATACCATTACGGGGGTCAGTCAGTTGCTGAGTGTGCCGTATGCGTTGCACGCTAAAAATGCATCGAATGTAAAGTTTAAAGACGGTGACAATAGGGATGATGCCGTTTATAACTCTGGTAACGTAGGTATTGGGACAGAGGCCCCTGAAGTGAAATTTGAAGTGAAAGGTACACCGGCAGGCCTGGGTGCCAATATCCGTACTTTTGGTGATATTCATCTGGGGTATGGTTCAACATGGGGCGGAGGGTTGTTCTTTGGCTCGGACAGCTATTCCTGGGCAACAGGTGACTATATACGACAAACAGGTGTTGGCAAGCTTGAGGTCCTGGCAGCCGGAACTAAAGGTACACGGTTGTTGCTTGATAACTCATTTCAGGGTGCTAAAATAGTTAACAATGGAGATGCCTGGTTGAGAATAGCTGCTGATAATGACAATTCGGGAGGGGATGACGGTACACAAAATGCTTATTTGCAGTTTACCACCGATGGCGGAAACGATGGTTATGATGGACTGATCTGGCTGGAAAACCTTAGCGGGGACACAAAACTGCATTTCGATGTGGAAAATCAGGAAACAATGGTGATAAGTGATGGGAAAATAGGTGTTAAAAAGGATACCCCTGAAGCAGAACTGGATGTTAACGGTACTTTGAAACTGGCAGACGGATCAAGCTCCTCAAGTCCTAAAGCCGGTATGGTGCGTTGGAATAGTACTGCCAATGATTTTGAAGGTTTCAACGGATCAGACTGGGTGTCACTCACCAAAAGCAATAATGGTTGGGGAAATATTACGGCAAATGAAACAGATGGAGTTACCGTCTATAATAATATTTCGGATATGTATTTCGGCTCCAGTGTTTCGATGGATGGTGATTATGCCATTGCCGGAGCCGTTGGAACTTCCGGAGGGAATGTTTTTCAGGGAAGTGCTTATATCTTAAGTCGTAATGGTACCGGTACATCATGGAGTATTCAGAAAAGGCTGACGGCTCCGGATGGTGCCATTCATGATAATTTCGGGTATAGCGTTTCTGTCTCCGGTGATTATGCCATCGTTGGAGCTCCTTACAAAAAGATAGGAGATAATGACAATCAGGGAAAAGTGTATATTTTTCATCGTGATAAAACTTCCTGGAACCTGCAGGCAGCAATTACTGCATCTGATGGCGAAGCCGGCGACTGGTTTGGTATAAGCGTTTCCATAGACGGTGATTATGCCGTAGTTGGAGCTGAATTGAAAAATGTACAAGGAAATCATTATCAGGGGAAAGCATATATTTATCACCGTAGTGGTACCGGATGGAGTCTGCAGGGAGGGCTCCTTGCTCCCGACGGTATTTCGGAAGATTATTTTGGTGCCGGTGTCTCCATCTCAGGTGATTATATTATCGTTGGAGCAAGCGATGTTTTAAATTTTGGTGAGGCTAGTCATACCCATCAGGGGAAAGCCTATATATTTCATCACAGCGGAGCTTACTGGGTGTATCAGGCAAGGCTTACCGCCCCGGGGGGCGAAGATTCTGATAATTTTGGTAACCGTGTTTCCATAGATGGACATTATGCTATTGTCGGGGCATCTTATAAAGATGCAGGTGAAAATACTTACCAGGGGAAATCCTATATATTTTATCGTGACGGAACTACCTGGAGCCGGCAGGCAGAACTTATTGCCCGCGATGGCAAAGATTATGACTTTTTCGGGAGGGCCGTTTCTGTTTCAGGAGATTATGCTGTTGTAGGAAATGGTGCCGGCCGGGGAAAAGCCTATGTGTTCCACCGCAGCGGTACCGAATGGAGTCAGCAGGCAACACTTACCCCGTCCGATGAATATACTGACGGAGGAGGTGCCTTTGGAACATCTGTTTCCCTCTATGGTGATTTTGTTCTTGTTGGGGCAAGTTATAAAGAAGTAGGAGGATATGAGAACAAGGGAAAGGTTTATTTTTATAAACAACATTAACTACTCACCGAAAACGTAACTATTTAACAGCCCGAATCCACCCTGCAGATAAAAAGCCGTTAAGTAGCCTGTTGTGCCGGCACACGCACCGGTTGTTGCTGTCTCATTCATCAAAGTTTAGTCTGTTAACTACAGCACATGCTTTGGTGCATTCTTCATACTGCGTTTTCGGATTCTTTTCAATGTTTCAGCATTTGCTAACCGTTCTTTCTCGAGATCATAGCTCATCTCTCGTATATCAGCCTCCCCCACGGGTTATCACGCAGAGGTGCGCAAAGCTTCCGCAAAGAGTCGCAGAGCCACGCGTATATCTCACCGCTCATGGCTCACTACTTGTATCTTGGATCTTGATTCTTGTATCTTAATCAGAGTCTTGCGTAGCATGACGAACTCGACGAAGTCAAATAAAGTGGGGTTTGGGGCATAGCCCCGGGAGGTTCTGCTTCCGTCCCCGCCCGTACCTCCCGGCAGGGGTGTAGCAAGGCCTGATAAAACTTCATGTGAATTAAAAGAACGCTAAAGCACGGTTTCCAGCAATTTTTGTGTGTCATCGGCCATAAACAGCGGAATATTGAGCATTCTGTTATCCAGACTGAGGTTCTTCAAAGAGAACCGGATCTTGATTTCCGGAGAATACTTTTTCGCATAGGACAACAGGCTTTTCGACCTGATATTGGTTGCTGCTTTTACTTCTGCTGGAATCACCATATTGTTATATTGCAGGAGAAAATCTACTTCCGCTTTATTCCCGGATGTCCAATAATATTGCTCTGTTTTAAATAGAGCAACGAGGCTTTGCAAAACAAAGTTCTCGGCTAAGGCCCCTTTAAATTCGGTAAATAAAATATTTCCCTGTTGTATGATCCCCGGATAAAGATTTGACATCTGCCGGAGCAAACCCACATCCAACAGATAAACTTTGAAAGCGGATAAATCGGCATAAGCCGAAAGAGGAATGGACGGTTTTCTGATTTTGTGCACAATATGTACCAGCCCGGCCTGCTTTAACCATAATAAGGCATTCTCGTATTCTCTTGCTCTGGCACCCGTTTTAACAGATTGGTATAAAAATTTCTTGTTTTCTCTTGCCAATTGGGAAGGAATGGACGACCAGACATAATTGATCTTTGGAATTAAATGGCCGGGGACATGTTTAGTAAAATCAAGCCTGTATGCATTTAATATATTATCCTGTATTTTTTTTATTTCCCGGATATCACCGTTTTCAAGCATTGATCTGATGGCTTCCGGCATGCCGCCGATGATAAAATACAACTTCAGTTTCTCCAATAAATGATGAAAGAAAATGTCAGGTATCGGTTTAACTTCAGAAATGCTGTCAAGAAAATCGTAAAGGCCCGGTTCGGCGGCCCTCAGATACTCTCTGAAAGTGACAGGATAGAGCGTGAGAAAATCCACTTGACCGACAGGAAATGATTTCCCGCCTGACAGGGTGATGCCCAGTAATGAACCCGATCCGATTACAGGATATTCGGGAGCATTTTCCCTGAAATATTTTAACGAGTTCAAAGCTTCATTGCATTCCTGAATTTCATCAAAGATGATCAGAGTGTTTTCAGGTGTGATACTTTCTTCATTAACGATCGCGAGGTTTTCCAGTATTCTCGCCGGTTTTTTTGATATCTCAAAGAATTGTCTCAACTCAGGTTGTTCTTCGAAATTGAAATAGGCTAGTTTCTTAAACTCGCGGGTGCCAAAATGTTTTAGAAGCCAGGTTTTGCCGACCTGACGTGCGCCCTGCATCAACAAAGGTTTTCTGTTTTTTTTATTTTTCCATTTTATTAAATCCTGATATAAATCCCGTTTGATATTCATCTCTTTTCATTTTTATTTCCTGCAAAAATAATGTATTTGCATCAAGGTTGCAAGAATAACCCCCAAATACATATTATAAATGTGTGGATTATCACAGAAATGATACATAAGTGAAGTATTGAAATAATAGGACGGTGATCGTTGAAAGCGAATCCGGAAGTTTGAAGTATGATCGTTGACCGGTGAACAAAGCATGTCGAAGCGACCGGGGAGTTTCCCGAAGATTTTGCAGATGGCCGCAGAAATAGTATGTTGAATTCCGGCTTCAACACCGGCAGGTTTTTCCCTCTTCTTTATTCCCTTTATGGTTAATAGAATCAACCAATCAACCAATCAGTCAATCAATCATTCATTCTCTAATCTCTCATCTCTCGTCAGTCCGTTTTTCCGAAATAAATATACACCGTTCCGTGATAAATCCCGGATGCTTTGAATTTTTGGCTCTGCGGA
>CAZYPI010000097.1:0-10021 GCA_964649335.1 uncultured Rikenellaceae bacterium
TTGTCGGTCATCAACCCGTTGGAGGTGGATATGATGGCTATGCCCAGCCCGTTCAGGACCCTGGGAAGGCTCCTCGCGTCGGCATACTTCCGCAAACCCGGCCGGCTGATGCGCTCGAGTTTCTTGAAAGCAGGCACCTTCGTCTTGGGGTGATACTTCAGGGCGATCCGGATGATCCCCTGTTTCCCGTCTTCCTCGAACCGGTAGTTCAGTATGTACCCCTTGTCATAAAGAATACGGGTCATACTCTTCTTCATGTTCGATGCCGGTATCTCCACCACTTTGTGCCCGGCTTTTGCCGCATTACGGAGCCTTGTCAAATAATCTGCAATCGGATCAGTTATCATTTCGTTTTTCTTTTCTACAGTTTCACAAACAATTGCCTACCAGCTGGCTTTCCGTATCCCCGGGATCAACCCCTGCGAGGCCATCTCCCTGAAAGTGATACGGCTCAGCCCGAACTGGCGCATGTACCCTTTCGGCCGTCCGGTGAGCTTGCACCGGTTATGCAAACGGATGGGATTGGAGTTGCGCGGCAAACGGCTCAACCCGATATAATCACCTTCCGCTTTCAGACGGGCACGTTTCTCGGCGTACCGGTCTACCAGCTCCTGGCGTCTTCTTTCCCTGGCTTTCATTGATTCTTTTGCCATAAGTCTTTATTTTTTTAAGTCTTTAAATGGTATTCCAAATTCACGTAACAGGGCATATCCCTCTTCATCGGTCCTGGCCGTAGTCACAAAAGTGATCTCCAGCCCCATGATCTTATTGATCTTGTCAATATCTATCTCCGGGAAGACGATCTGCTCTTTGATGCCCAGCGTATAGTTGCCGCGGCCGTCGAGTTTATTGTTCACTCCGCGGAAGTCACGGATACGCGGCAGCGATACGGTGATCAGTCTCTCCATAAACTCATACATCCGGTCCCTACGCAACGTTACCTTCACGCCGATGGGCATCTTCTTCCTTAACTTGAAATTGGAGATGTCTTTGGTGGCCACCGTCTGCACGGCTTTCTGGCCGGAAATGGCCGTGATCTCCTGAACGCCCTGGTCGATCAGTTTCTTGTCGGCCGTAGCCTGGCCGATACCCTGGTTGATGGTGATCTTGACCAGCCGGGGTACCTGCATGACCGAGCTGTAGTTGAACTCCTTCATCAGCTTAGGGACAATCTCTTCCCTGTATTTCTTCTTTAATGCGGGTGTGTATTCCATTACTTAATCTCCTCCCCTGATTTTTTCGAGTAACGAACCAGTTTATTGTCATCATTCAGCCTGCGGCCGATACGCGTCGGCTCGCCGGTGGAAGGATCCACCAGACTCAGGTTGCTTATATGTATAGGAGCCTCTTTTTTGATGATCCCGCCTTGCGGATACTGATTGTTCGGCTTGGTATGACGGGATACCATATTCACTCCCTCAACGATCGCCCGTTGTTTCCCGGGTATGACTTCCAGGACTTTCCCTTTCTGTCCTTTGTACTCCCCGGTATTCACAAACACCAGGTCACCTTTTTTGATATGTAATTTCTTTGCCATCTCTTTCTCTGTTTTTCTTTACAACACCTCCGGTGCCAGTGAGATAATTTTCATGTAACCGTCACGCAGCTCCCGGGCCACAGGCCCGAAGATACGTGTACCGCGCAGTTCATCAGCATTGTTCAACAACACACAGGCATTGTCATCAAAACGGATATACGAACCGTCTTTCCTTCTGACCTCTTTTCTGGTGCGCACCACCACGGCCCGGCTGACCATGCCTTTCTTGGTGTCGCTGCCGGGGAGGGCGCTCTTCACCGTTACGATGATCTTGTCACCGATGGAGGCATACTTCTTCCGCGTCCCTCCCAGCACACGGATACACAATACCTCCTTGGCTCCGCTGTTGTCTGCTACCGCTAAACGACTCTCTTGTTGTATCATGACTATTTCGCTCTTTCAATTATTTCAACCAATCTCCAACTCTTGCGCCGGCTTAAAGGCCTGGTCTCCATGATGCGCACCGTATCTCCCGGATTGCAATCGTTCTTTTCATCATGGACCATGAACTTCTTGGTTTTGTTTACAAACTTCCCGTAGATGGGGTGCTTCACTTTTCTCTTGACAGCCACCACGATGGTCTTGTCCATCTTGTTGCTGACCACCACCCCGGTCCTCTCTTTACGTAAATTTCTGGCTTCTTCCATCTTTCTGTTTATTTACTCGTCTGTCCGGCTAACTGCCTCTGACGCAATTCTGTTTTCAATCTGGCGATGTTTTTCCTGGCTTCCCTGATCTGGTTGGGATTATCCAGCGGAGAAATTGCATGACTCAGTTTCAGCTTCACGAGGTGATTCATCTCGTTGTCGATCCTTTCCAGCAATTCCTTGTCTGTCAGCTCTTTTATTTCTCTCGTTTTCATTTCTCTATAGTTTTAGACAGGATGGTTACAACTATTCCTGATAATCCCTGCGGATGATAAACCGGGTCTTCACCGGCAGCTTCTGGGCGCCCAGGCGCAGCGCTTCTTTGGCTACGGCAAAAGGAACCCCTTCGACCTCCATGATGATGCGTCCCGGTGTCACCGGAGCGACAAATCCTTCCGGCGAGCCTTTTCCTTTACCCATACGCACCTCGGCAGGTTTTTTGGTGATAGGCTTGTCGGGAAATATGCGGATCCAGGTCTGTCCTTCACGTTTCATATGACGTACCACGGCCTGACGCATGGCTTCGATCTGACGGCCGGTGATCCAGGCCTGTTCCAGTGTCTTGATGCCGAAGGATCCGAAAGCCAGCTGGTTGCCCCGTTGGGCATTCCCTTTCATTCTCCCTTTCTGACGCCTTCTGTATTTTACTTTCTTCGGTTGTAACATGATCGTTCCTGTTTACAGTTTTCTATTTGCGTTTTCTGAAACTTCTCATTCTGCTCTTCTTCACACCGATGTTGGGTGAGAGGTCGCGTTTGCCGAAAATCTCACCGTTACATATCCATACTTTGATACCGATCACACCCACCTTGGTGTGTGCTTCGGCCAGAGCATAGTCGATGTCGGCACGAAGGGTATGCAACGGGATGCGACCGTCTTTGTACATCTCCGAACGAGCCATCTCGGCACCACCCAGACGTCCGGATATCAGCACCTTGATCCCTTCGGCACCCATGCGCATGGTGGAGGCTATGGCCATCTTGATGGCCCGGCGGTAGGAGATTTTCCCTTCCACCTGGCGGGCAATGTTATTGGCCACGATGGTGGCATCCAGCTCCGGACGCTTCACCTCGTAGATATTGATCTGCACCTCCTTGTTGGTGATCTTCTTGAGCTCTTCCTTCAGCTTGTCCACCTCCTGGCCCCCCTTGCCGATGATGATGCCGGGACGGGCCGTGTTCACCGTAACGGTGATCAGCTTAAGCGTCCTCTCAATGACGATCTTCGACACGCTGGCCTTGGCAAGACGGGTGTTCAGATATTCCCGGATTTTGTTGTCTTCCACAATCTTCTCGGCATAGTTGTTCCCGCCATACCAGTTGGAATCCCAACCCCGGATGATACCCAGACGATTTGATATCGGATTAACTTTCTGTCCCATTTATTCAATATTTGTATTTTCTGTGTTTTCTGTTTCTTCGGTCACGTTGCCGGGCAACACCATGCTGTCCAGCACCACGGTGATATGGTTGGAGCGTTTACGAATCCGGAAAGCCCGTCCCTGCGGTGCCGGGCGCAGCCTCTTGAGCGTCCTGCCGGCATCCACGAATACTTCCTTGACATACAACCGGCTATCTTCCAGGCGCACGCCCTCGTTTTTCTCCTGCCAGTTGGCGATGGCAGAGAGAATCAACTTCTCCACCCTCCGGCTGGCCTCTTTGTTGCTGTACTTCAGAATGTCCAGGGCTTTGTTCACATCCAGCCCCCTGATCATATCAGCCACCAGACGCATCTTCCTCGGCGATACGGGATCGTTGCGCAGGATGGCCTTGTATTCGGTCTTCCTGGCTTCTTTGATGGCAGCGGCACGTTCTGTTTTTCTTCTTCCCATGATTAATCTCTTTTAATATTATCTGGCCTTTCCTCCGTGTCCTCTCCAGGTACGCGTCGGGGCAAACTCTCCGAGCTTATGACCCACCATATTCTCTGTGATGTATACCGGGATGAACTTGTTCCCGTTGTGTACGGCAATGGTGTGCCCTACAAAATCCGGCGAGATCATGGAACGCCGCGACCAGGTCTTGACGACACTCTTCTTGCCCGACTCATTCATCTCGAGAATTCTCTTCTCGAGTTTGTAATCTATAAAAGGACCTTTTTTTAATGAACGACTCATGGTTTATCTTTTACTTTTTCTTTTTTCCACAATAAATTTATTCGACTTTTTCTTTTTCGGCCGCGTTTTATAACCTTTGGCCGGCATGCCGTTGCGTGAGCGGGGGTGTCCTCCCGAGGCTCTGCCTTCTCCACCGCCCATAGGGTGGTCTACCGGGTTCATGGCCACGCCTCTCACTCTGGGTCTTCTGCCCATCCACCGTGAGCGGCCGGCTTTCCCCGAGCGCACCAGCCCGTGGTCCGAGTTGGAGACACTGCCGATGGTGGCCCGGCAGGTCACCAGCACCATCCTCGACTCGCCCGAAGGAAGCCTGACAATGGCATACTTGCCGTCACGGCTGGTAAGCTGAGCAAAACTGCCGGCACTGCGTACCATGGCGGCCCCTTTTCCCGGCACCATCTCAATGTTGTGGATAATCGTCCCCAGCGGGATGTCCGACAGGAAAAGCGCATTGCCGATCTCCGGGGCAATGCCTTTGCCCGACTGTACCGTCTGGCCCACCTTCAGGCCGTTGGGGGCGATGATGTATCTTTTCTCTCCGTCTTTATATACCACCAGGGCAATGCGGGCCGAACGGTTGGGATCATACTCAATGGTCTTCACCACGGCGGGTATGCCGTCTTTATCCCTTTTGAAATCAATGATCCGCAGTCTCTTCTTATGACCGCCACCCATATACCTCATGGTCATCTTCCCGGTGTTGTTTCTGCCTCCCGATTTCTTCAGAGGCAACAACAACGATTTCTCGGGCTTGGTGGCGGTAATATCGTCAAACGTTGCCACCACTCTGTGCCGCTGTCCGGGCGTAACCGGTTTTAATTTTCTTACTGCCATAATCGTTTAAATATTGCTGTAAAAATCAATCGTATCCCCCTCGGCCAGGGTGACGATCGCCTTCTTGAAGGAGCTCGTCCTGCCGGTTTGGATACCGCTGCGTGTGTACCTGTTCCTTTTTTTCCCACCATAACGCATGGTGTTGACATTCTCCACCGTAACACCATAGAGCTCTTCCACCGCCTGCTTGATCTGCAGCTTGTTGGCCCGTTTGTCCACGATGAAACCGTACCTGTTCAGGGTCTCTCCCTGTTCAGTCATCTTTTCCGTTACCACAGGTTTAATCAATATGTTCATGACCTTCCGGTATTTCTTTAACTTTCAAAACTTTCATTCAATATCTCGATCGCTTTTTCTGAGAACACCACTGCCGACGCGTGCATCAGGTCGTAGGTGGTCAGATTGCCGACCGTCACCACATCCGACCCGGGCAGGTTGCGCGACGAGAGAAAGATGTTCCGGTCCGACCCGGGCAGCACAAAGAGGGATTTCTTATCCCCGATGTTCAGATTATCTTTGATCTTCACCATCTCTCTGGTCTTCGGAGCTTCCAGGTTGAAGTCCTCCACCACGATCAGCTGGTTTTCTTTCAGCTTATAAGCCAGGGCAGAACGGCGTGCGAGCTTTTTCACTTTTTTGTTCAGCTTGATGTCATAGCTGCGCGGCCGGGGTCCGAACACACGGCCACCTCCTCTGAACAACGGCGAAGCAATGCTCCCGGCACGGGCGGTGCCCGTCCCTTTCTGCCGTTTGATCTTCCGCGTGCTGGCTCTCACCTCGCCTCTCTCCTTCGCCTTATGGGTTCCCTGCCTCCTGGCGGCCAGATACCTCTTTACATCCAGATAAATGGCGTGGTCATTCGGCTCCTGCGGAATCAGCTGCTCTTTCAGCTCAACGGTCCTGCCCGTTTCTTTTCCTTCTATGTTTAATACTTTCAGTTTCATCACTTTGTGATAATTAAGTATGAACCTTTCGGACCCGGTACGGATCCTTTTACCATTAATAAGTTCTTCTCCGGGACGATCTTCATGATCCGCAGCGAGATCATGGCCACCTGTTTCCCGCCTGTGCGTCCGGCCATCTTCATGCCTTTGAACACCCGGGAAGGATAGGACGAAGCACCCAGTGAGCCGGGAGCCCTGTCGCGGTTGTGCTGGCCGTGGGTGGCATCACCCACACCCCGGAAACCATGTCTCTTGACAACACCCTGAAACCCTTTGCCCTTGGAGACACCCCGGATATCCAGCCAGGTGTCGTCGTTGAATAACTCTACGGTGAACACATCGCCGGGTTTCACATCCTCTCCGAAACCGGTAAACTCCGCCAGCTTACGTTTGGGTGTGGTGCCGGCTTTGGCAAAATGTCCCAGCATGGGCTTGCCCGTGTTCTTCTCTTTCTTCTCGTCAAAACCGAGCTGCACGGCATCGTAACCGTCCTTCTCCACCGTCTTGACCTGCGTGACAACACACGGCCCCGCCTCGATCACCGTCACCGGGATATTGTTGCCATCTTCGTCAAAGACGGAGGTCATCCCTACTTTTTTACCTATTAATCCTTGCATGGTCTAACGTTTCTTGTTTCAAACCTTAATTTCTACTTCCACCCCACTGGGCAGCTCCAGTTTCATCAGCGCGTCGATGGTCTTGGGAGTCGAACTGTAAATGTCCATCAGCCGTTTGTATGACGATAACTGAAACTGCTCTCTCGACTTCTTGTTCACAAAGGGAGACCGCAACACCGTAAAGATACGCTTGTGCGTAGGCAGCGGTATCGGACCGCTGACAATGGCTCCCGTGGATTTAACCGTCTTGACAATCTTCTCGGCAGATTTGTCCACCAGATTGTGATCGTACGATTTCAGTTTTATCCGAATTTTCTGACTCATTATTCCTTTATCTTTATAATATAACTATCTATACAACTTTTATTATCCCCCGTGCATTCTCCACCACTTTCTCGGCTATATCCTGCGGCACCGGTTCATAGTGTGAGAACTCCATCGAGGAGGTAGCTCTTCCGGAGGTGATGGTACGCAATACGGTCACATACCCGAAATTCTCCGCCAGGGGCACCTTGGCTTTGATCACGCGTGCGCCGGCTTTCGACTCCATTCCTTCGATACGCCCGCGGCGTTTGTTGAAGTCGGTGATCACCTCCCCCATATATTCTTCCGGGGTCACCACCTCTGCCGACATGATCGGCTCGAGCAGGATCGGGTTGCCTTTCGGGGCGGCATGACGGAAAGCACGCTCGGCAGCCATCTGGAACGACAAAGAGTCGGAATCGACCGGATGATACGAACCGTCTTTCACCACCACCTTCAGGTTGTCCAGCGGAAATCCCGCCAGCGGACCATTCTGCATGGCCAGCTTGAACCCTTTTTCGATGGCCGGAATATATTCTTTGGGGATATTGCCTCCCTTGACCTGATCGATAAACTGCAAACCGGTGACTCCCTCATCGGCCGGACCGATCTCCACGAGGATATCGGCAAATTTCCCGCGTCCGCCGGTTTGTTTCTTGAACACTTCACGGTGCTCCACGGGCACTGTCAGGGCTTCCTTATAAGCTACCTGCGGCTGGCCCTGGTTGCATTCCACCTTGAACTCCCGCTTCAGGCGGTCGATCAGGATCTCCAGGTGCAGCTCACCCATGCCGCTGATGATCGTCTGGCCGGAATCTTCGTCGGTTTTTATTTTAAAGGTAGGATCTTCTTCGCTCAGCTTGGCGAGCGCCGTACCCAGCTTGTCCATGTCGGCCTGTGTCTTCGGCTCAATGGCCACGCCGATCACCGGTTCGGGGAAAGTCATCGACTCCAGCGAGATGGGACGCGAGATATCGGTGACGGTATCGCCTGTACGTATCTCTTTCAGTCCCACAGCCCCGCAGATATCGCCTGCGCCGATCTCATCACGCGGATTCTGCTTGTTGGCATGCATCTGATAGAGCCGGTTGATGCGGTCTTTCTTGCCCGTACGCGGGTTCAATACCGTCATGCCCGGCACCAGCTTGCCCGAATAAACCCGCAGATAAACCAGACGCCCCACATACGGGTCGGTGGCGATTTTGAAGGCCAGGGCCGAGAGCGGAGCATTGACATCCGGTTCGCGTGTGATCTCTTTGTGAGTGTGTGGATGGATGCCCTTAACCGCCCCTATATCCAGCGGGCTGGGCAGATAGGCCACAATGGCATCCAGCAGGCGCTGTACACCTTTATTTTTAAAGGCCGACCCGCACATCACCGGGACGATCGTCCCGTCGATGGTAGCTTTACGTATCACGCCGGCCATCTCATCGGGAGTGATGGAATCGGGATCTTCAAAATAACGTTCCAGCAGCTCATCATCTTTCTCGGCCACGGCTTCCACCAGCTTGTTGCGCCATTCGGCCGCTTCGTCCGCCAGGTCGGCCGGGATCTCTTCCAGACTGTATTTGACTCCCAGGGTCTCGTCGTCGTGCCAGACCACCGCCTTGTTCTCCATCAGGTCGATCACCCCTTTGAAAGAATCTTCCGAACCGATGGGTATCTGCACGGGCACCGGGTTGGAACGGAGCTTTTCGCGGATCTCGTTCACCACGCTGAAAAAGTCGGCCCCCACACGATCCATTTTGTTGACGAAAGCAATGCGCGGCACCCCGTACTTGTCGGCCTGGCGCCACACGGTCTCCGACTGGGGCTCCACGCCGCTCACGGCACAGAAAACCGCCACGGCACCGTCAAGCACCCGCAACGAACGCTCCACCTCCACGGTAAAATCCACATGGCCGGGGGTGTCTATAATGTTGATCTTGTAATCTTCTCCATTGTATTTCCAGAAAGTGGTCGTGGCAGCCGAGGTAATGGTAATCCCCCGCTCCTGCTCCTGCACCATCCAGTCCATCTGGGCCGCACCGTCATGCACCTCTCCTATACGGTGGGTTATCCCCGTATAGAAAAGGATACGCTCGGTCGTGGTGGTCTTGCCCGCATCAATGTGGGCCATGATCCCGATGTTCCTTGTATATTTCAGACGGTCAGCCATTCTTCTCTCTCTCCATTTATCTTAAAACCGGAAATGCGCAAAGGCCTTGTTGGCTTCTGCCATCCGGTGCATATCTTCTTTTCTTTTATAAGCGCCGCCTTCTTCTTTGTAGGCGGCCATAATCTCTGCGGCCAGCTTCTCACTCATGCTTCGTCCGCTGCGTTTTCTGGCAAACAGAATCAGGTTTTTCATGCTGAGGGACACCTTGCGGCCGGGACGTACCTCCATGGGCACCTGGAAGGTGGCACCTCCCACACGGCGGCTCTTCACCTCCACCTGCGGGGTGATGTTCTCCAGGGCTTTTTTCCAGATCTCCAGTGGTGTGAGCTCCTCATTTTTCATCTTTCCTTCAATGATGTCCATGGCATCATAGAATATCTTAAAAGAAAGGTTCTTCTTCCCCTGCAACATCAGGTTGTTCACAAACTGTGTCACCAGAGAGTCATTGTATCTCGGATCCGGTAAGATCGTCCTTTTTTTGGGTTTTGCTTTTCTCATTGCAAAAAAAATTCAATAATTACTGTTTAGGCCTTTTGGTTCCGTATTTTGATCTGCGCTGTGTGCGGCCTTCGACACCGGAAGCATCCAGTGCGCCGCGGATCAGATGATAACGTACCCCCGGCAGGTCTTTCACACGCCCGCCGCGTATCAGCACGATGGAGTGCTCCTGAAGGTTGTGCCCTTCGCCGGGAATGTAAGCATTCACCTCTTTCCCGTTGGTCAGACGCACACGGGCAACCTTGCGCATGGCCGAATTCGGCTTCTTGGGCGTGGTGGTGTAAACACGAACACATACTCCCCGCCGCTGCGGACAGGAATCCAGCGCAGGCGCCTTGCTTTTTTCAACAATCTTTTTCCTTCCTTT
>CAZYPI010000098.1:0-10008 GCA_964649335.1 uncultured Rikenellaceae bacterium
GGGCAAGATGTCTTTTGGCGGGCTGGGTGCCAATCCGTTCAACCCGGCGCTGGTGGGACGTGTTTTCCTGTTTATCTCTTTTCCCGTGCAACTGACCAGCTGGCCGGTGCCCAAAGGGTTTCATACTTCGCTCACCGATGCGGTGACGGGAGCTACCCCCCTGAGCCTGCTCAAGGAGGGCATGCGCAGCGGTGAGCAGGTGTCGGCGATCATGAAAAATGTGCCGGACAATATGCAGATGTTCATGGGTCATATGGGCGGCTCGATGGGGGAGGTGGCCGCCGCAGCCCTGCTGCTGGGTTTTGTGTATCTGCTGTGGAAAAAGATCATCACCTGGCACATCCCCGTGACCGTCCTGGCTACCGTCTTCCTTTTCAGCGGCCTGCTGTGGCTGATAGATCCTGCCAACAATGCCACGCCCGTGTTCCATCTGCTCACCGGCGGGGTGATGCTCGGGGCGATCTTCATGGCTACCGATTATGTTACGTCGCCCATGAACCCCCGGGGGATGATCCCCTACGCCATAGGCATCGGCCTGCTGACGGTGATCATACGCCGCTGGGGGGCTTATCCCGAAGGAGTGCAGTTCGCTATCCTCATCATGAATGCGTTCGTGCCTCTCTTTAATATTTATATCAAACCTAAAAGGTTCGGGGAGGTAAAGAAAAATGGCTAAAAAAGAATCTACATTCCTGAATATGTTTCTGTCACTCTTTCTGGTGACACTGCTGTCCGCCACCATCCTGGGGTTTGTGTACGAGATGACCAAAGAGCCCATCGCGGCTGCCAGAGCGGCCAAACAGATGGAAGCACTGCAAAGGGTGCTGCCGCAGTTCAATAACGATCCTGTGAAGGAGATGTATAAAAAACCCGTGGACGGCGATACCCTCTATTTCTTTCCCGCCCGCATGGACTCGGTGCTGGTGGGTACTGCCGTGGAGACGTTCAGTCCGAAGGGCTTCAGCGGCATGATACGTCTGATGGTGGGGTTCCTGCCCGACGGTACCATCAAGGATGTGGCCGTGCTGGAACATAAAGAAACGCCGGGGTTAGGAGAGAAAATGGTGCGTAGCAAATCGGACTGGAGCACGCAGTTCCAGGGGAAAAACCCGAAGACATTCAGGCTGGCCGTGAAAAAAGACGGCGGCGACGTGGATGCCATCACCGCATCCACCATCAGCTCCAGGGCTTTCTGCGATGCCGTGGACAGAGCTTATAAAAATCTTATGGAAGGAGGTGCAAAATGAATCAATGGAAAAATTTCAGTAAAGGCCTGATTGCTGAAAATGCCGTATTCGTCCAGGTGCTCGGCATGTGCCCGACGCTGGGGACGACGACCTCTGCCTATAACGGCCTGGGCATGGGCCTGGCAACAACCTTTGTGTTGCTCATGTCCAATATTGTGGTCTCTCTCGTGCGTAACTTCATCCCCGACAAGGTGAGAATCCCTGCTTACATTGTCATCATTGCCTCTTTTGTCACGGTGGTGGAGCTGACCATGCAGGCCTATGTGCCGGCCCTGTTCAACGAGCTGGGGCTCTTTATTCCGCTGATTGTGGTGAACTGTCTTGTGCTGGGCCGGGCCGAAGCGTTTGCCTCGAAAAACAACGTTTTCACCTCGGCCCTCGACGGCCTCGGCATGGGCTTCGGCTTTACCCTGGCGTTGTTCATGCTCGGGTCGGTGCGTGAGATCCTGGGCTCCGGTGCCTGGCTGGGAATGAAGTTCATTCAGGGCGACGGCATGCTGCTCTTTATCCTGGCTCCGGGAGCCTTCCTGGCCCTGGCCTACCTGATCGCCATCATGAATAAAATAAACCGCAAAAAAGCCTGAAACCATGGAATATTTTGTAATTCTGATATCGGCCATCTTTGTCAATAATATCGTCCTGGCCAAATTCCTGGGGATATGCCCCTTTATGGGGGTCTCGTCCCGTCTGGAGACCTCCGTAGGCATGACCGGCGCGGTGACCTTTGTGATGGTGCTGGCCACCATCGTCACCTACCTGCTGCAGTATTACGTGCTGGAGCCGCTGGGCATCGCCTTCATGCAGACCATCACTTTTATCCTGGTGATCGCCGCCCTGGTGCAACTGGTAGAGATCATCCTGAAGAAAGTGAGCCCCGAGCTGTACCAGGCCCTGGGGATCTTCCTGCCGCTGATCACCACCAACTGTGCCGTCCTGGGGGTGGCCATCCTGACCATACAGACCAAATACAACCTGCCCGAGGCAGTGGTCTTTTCGTTTGCCTCCGCCATAGGTTTCGGCCTGGCGCTGGTGCTGCTTTCCAGCATCCGCGAAGCACTCGACCTGGTGGAGGTGCCCAAAGGCATGAAAGGAATACCCATCTCCTTTGTCGTGGCCGGCATCCTCGCCATGGCCTTCATGGGATTCGCCGGACTGGTCTGAGGAAAGACAAAAGACAAAAGTTCCAGGCCTGGAAGTTAGGTGACGGATGCTGAGCCCTGAAATGGCCGGGAAATAAAAATCTACGTAGGTACCTACGTAGATGATGGGGCTATCTCGTAAAGACCCACTGGTTTTCGCCGGAGAGGTTATCGTCATAAGCATAACCGTCCAGGTCGAATGTTTTGATCTCTTCCGGATTGGAGAGCCTGTTCTCGATAATAAAGCGGGTCATTCTTCCGCGGGCATATTTGGCATACATGGAGAGTACCCTGTAATTGCCGTCGCGGTATTCTTTGAAGACGGGAGTGATGATCCGTGCTTTCAGGTTTTCGGTATCTATGGCCGAAAAATATTCCCGGGATGCCAGATTGACCAGGACGGGATCCGGGTCTTTTTTCAGCTCTTTGTTCAGAAATCCGGTAATATGGTCCTGCCAGAACTCATAAAGGTTCTTTGTATGGTTGATATGCAGTTTGGTGGCCATCTCCAGGCGGTAAGGCTGGATGGCATCCAGGGGCCTGAGGAGACCGTACAGGGCCGAAAGAATGCGTAAGTGTCCCCGGGCATAGGCCAGGGATTCGGGCGGGAGGGTTACAGCATCCAGTCCGCGGTAGGCATCTCCGCTATATACAAAAACGGCCGGTTTGGTGGATATTTCCAGCGGGTTTTCCTGAAATGACGCAAAACGCTCGGCCGTGGACAGGGCCAGGTCGGAATTTATGCCCAGCAGACTGGTCAGTTGCACAGGACTGTACTCTCTCATCTTTTCGGCGATAAGCCATGCTTCTTTCCCGAACACAGGTTCCGTCATCACGACAGATGAAGACAATGGCTTTAAGTTCATTCGTTTAGCCGGTGAGAGAATGATGATCATTGGGATGCTTGCTGGAAAAAATAATATAAGATTATATGCACAAAAGTAGAACTTTTTATGAAATAGCATAATAATCCAAATACCTTTTTCATGATCACAGGGGCATCCTATTATATTTCCACGGAAAAAACATTGTTTTTCGGTTGTGTTATGGTATTTTTGAGAAAATACGGGTAAGATGAGACGGTCTTCTTTTCACAAAGATCTGCAGTATTACAAATTCTGCGCGTATGGTTTCCTGAAGAACCTGCGTTTCTTCGAACCGTTTCTGTATCTTTTTTTTCTGGAAAAGGGATTGACTTATCTGCAGATAGGCACCCTGATCACCATCCGGGAGGTGTTGCGCAATGTTCTGGAGATACCCACGGGGATGTTGTCGGATATTCTGGGGCGCCGCCGCACGATGATCGGTTCTTTTCTTTTTTATATCCTGTCGTTTCTGGTTTTTTATCTGACGGCCTCTTACGGTCTGTTTGTGGCAGCCATGTTGTTCTATGCTGTGGGGGATGCTTTCCGCACGGGTACGCACAAGGCCATGATCTTCGAGTATCTGCGTATTCACGGGTGGGAGGATGCGAAGGTGGAATATTACGGCCATACCCGGTCGTGGTCGCAGGCAGGATCGGCGGTTTCTTCCCTGCTGGCTGCCGGTATTATTTTCTATTCGGGCAGTTACAGCAGTGTTTTTCTGTTTTCAGCCGTTCCTTATTTCTTCGACCTCATCCTGATGGTGACCTATCCTTCTGTTTTGGACGGCGAGGTGCAAAAAGGATCCTGGCAGACCGTTATGCGTTCGTTCCGGGATATAACGGGCTCCATGATTGCGTCGTTGCGGAACAGGTTCACGGTGAAAGCCCTCTCCAACATCGCTTTGTACAGTGGTTTTTTCAGGGTGGTGAAAGACTATTATCAGCCCGTGCTGGCTACGCTGGCGGCAGGCCTGGCCGTGGAGGTGCAGGGGGTCGGACAGAAACAGATGTCCGCTCTCCTGATCGGGGGGATGTATTTTATATTATATCTCGGGACCTCCCGCGCATCGGGGAGTGCCGGTAAAATCTCTGCCAGGGCCTCCGGTCTGCCTGCTTTCCTCAATGCCAGCCTCCTGGCAGGACTGTCGCTGGTGTTGCTCACAGGCGTGTTCTACCTGTTCCGTCCTCCCTGGTACTGGCTGGTGGTTATCCCCTTCACGATGGTCTATCTGCTCGAGAATGTACGCAGACCGGTGGGGGTGGCCTGTGTGTCGGAGATATTCCCTTCACACATCCTGGCCACGGTGCTCTCCACCGAATCGCAGGTGAGAAGCCTCTTTGCTGCCGTTCTGGCTCCTGTCACCGGCTTCCTGATAGATAAATACGGTGTGGGTGACGGCCTGATCATCATATCTTTGTTCCTCCTGATGTTCTATCCTCTCGTAAAACTGGGAGAGAGACAACTGAAAAAAAACAGGGATCAGGATTGAAAAGGTGTTTTATAAAATAAAAATCTTCACTTCCGTGTGTATCTTTTCCGGAAAATCTCCGTAAAGTGATTACAAAAAAAATATTTGTTTTCCCATTGTTGAACAAGGGTAATTATATAAGGAAATTTATTGTACAGGGGATATTTTTATTCCTTTCGGTTTGCGGCTTTGCACAGAATGATTTGGAAATCCTTCGTAATACGTTTTCTGTCAATATATTCAGTTATATGCAACGCCCGGTGGCGGAGGATAATGATTATTATCCCATTTTCCTGCACGGGCTGGTTTATACACGTCAGATCACAAAGAACGGTTTTGTCAGGGGATGGTTTGACTATTTCTATAAAAACATTGATCACTCGATGCCGGATGAACACTATTCCGATCTGCACATGTATTCGGAGATAGAGGTGGGCCCCGGATGGGTGCAGGGCTTCGGCCAAAAGAGGGTTAAACCCTATGTTGCGGCGGATGTCTTGTTTTCCAGTGCCGGCATCTACGTGGAAACAGGCGGCACGGATGCCGGTACTTATGAGAAAAAACAGATTTGCAGACTGGGTGTCTCCGTCCTGCCGGCCCTCGGGATTGCCGTACAGGTGTCCCGGGTGGTTTCTTTCTCCCTCGAGACAAACTTTGCCCTGGGATATGCCCATGACAAAGGAACGGACTTTACCTGGACCGCCGACGGCATCCCTCAGAAAAAACCTGTCAGCACACCGCTCTTTATCCACCGGTGGAACCCTGTGAGCGTGCTGGGGTTCGGATTGAGTTTTTGAACTGTGGGCATATGCCCGGCAGACGAATTCCCCGGGATATTTTTATTTGAGAAAAAATAGTAATTTTATCGCTTTGCAGTGAACATGGTTTTGCTATGAATGAATACTGTTTACTGAAATATCATTTCAATTAAATACAAAAGAAAAAACAACAGATGAAATGGAGAAACGTATTTTCAGGTTTGCTTATTGTTTCGGTGATGATGTCCTGTGACAATCAAAAAGGGCAGGATGTGCCCGGGCCTCCGGTTGCGGAGAAAATCCCCCGTAAGCTGGTAGAACACGGCGACACCAGGATAGATAATTATTACTGGATGCGGTTGTCGGATGCGCAGAAAAACGCTGAGACACCCGATGAGCAGACACGCAAAGTGCTGGCTTATCTGCATGGCGAGAGCGATTATGCCGAAGCGATGCTGAAACCGGTAGAGCAACTGCGGGAGACCTTGTTTCAGGAGATCACCGGAAGGATCAAAAAGAATGACGAGTCGGTACCCTATCTGGAGAACGGATATTATTACTATACACGGTATGAGGAGAACAGGGAGTATCCTGTTTATTGCCGTAAGAAGGGATCGCCGGAGGCCCCGGAAGAGGTGATGCTCAACGCCAATGAGCTGGCGGCGGGGCATGACTTTTTTCAGATCGGCGGATGGAGCGTCAGCCCCGACAACACGATCCTGGCGTTCAGCATGGACACCGTGGGCCGCAGGAGATATGTGATCCTCTTCAAAGACCTGAAAACAGGAAACCTGCTGAAGGATGAGGTGGTGAACACCACCGGCAGCCCCGTGTGGGCCAACGACAACAAAACGGTTTTCTATACGCGTAAAAACAAAGAGACCCTGCGGGCCGAAGAGATACGGAAGCATGAACTGGGTGAGCCGCAGGACAAAGACCGCCGGGTGTATTTCGAAAAAGATGAGACTTTCAGCACCGGTATTTTCAAGACCAAGAGCAGGAAATACCTGATGATCTATTCCAGCCAGACCCTCTCCACCGAATACCGGTATCTGGATGCCGGTCATCCGGAGGGCACTTTCCGGGTGATACAGCCCCGGAAAAAGAACCTGGAATATCATGTCGATCATTTCGGGAATTATTTCTATATACGTACCAATGCCGGCGGAGCAAAAAACTTCAAGCTGGTGCGCACACCCGTTACCCGCACCACCCTGGACAACTGGCGGGAGGTGATCCCCTATGATCCTGCCGTCTATCTGACCGGCTTTGAGATCTTCCGTAATTATCTGGTGCTCTCCGAACGCATCAAAGGATTGACACAGATCCGGGTGATTCCCTGGAAAGACCCTTCCAAAGCATATTTTATCCCCTTTGATGAACCCACCTATGTCACCCGTCCCTCCGTCAACCCGGAGTTCAATACCGATGTGTTGAGGTTTACCTATTCCTCCCTGGTGACACCCACCTCCGTGTATGATTTTAACATGGATACCCGGGAGAGGGTGCTCATGAAACAGGATGAGGTGGAGGGAGGCTACGATCCTTCGCAATATGAGGAGAAAAGACTCTATGCCCTGGCCCGGGACAGTGTGCGGGTGCCCCTGTCGCTGGTCTATAAAAAAGGATTGAAACCGGATGGCAACAACCCGGTGCTGATCTACGGATATGGTTCCTACGGCTATCCGATGGATCCTCATTTCAGTTCGGTGCGGCTCAGTCTGCTCGACCGGGGTTTTGTCTATGCCATTGCCCATATCCGCGGAGGGGGCGACCTGGGACGGCAGTGGTATGAAGACGGCAAGCTGCTGAAGAAAATGAATACGTTTACCGATTTTATTGCCTGCAGTGAATACCTGGTGGACCGGAATTATACCAACCCCGGCAAACTGTTTGCCAAAGGAGGCAGCGCCGGCGGACTGCTGATGGGCGCTGTGGCCAACATGAGCCCCGGTCTCTACAAAGGGATCATCGCCAATGTGCCGTTCGTCGATGTGGTCACCACCATGCTCGACGAGACCATCCCCCTGACTACTTTCGAATATGACGAATGGGGTAACCCCCATATCAAAAAATATTACGATTATATGATGAAATATTCTCCTTATGATAACGTGACCCCGCAAGCCTATCCCAATATGCTGGTCACCACCGGATACTGGGACTCGCAGGTGCAGTACTGGGAACCGGCAAAATGGGTGGCCAAACTGAGGGATATGAAAACAGATAATAATATGCTTCTGTTGCATGTCAACTTTGACGCAGGCCACGGCGGCGTCTCCGGCCGCTTCCGCCGCTACCGCGAAACCGCCATGGAATATGCCTTTATACTGCATCTGCTGGGTATGGACACGGAACAATAGCAGGAAAATAACTTTCCGGAAACAGAACCCGCACACCGGTTCTTTACGGTATGTTGTAAAACATATACAATTTTATGTAAGATTTTTCTTCCCGGAGACACTTACTATATGAGTGCCTGTTTACGGGCGCTTATCATCTTAGGATGAACCCGTAATAATATGCCTGATATGGTGAAATTTCCGTATTTCCGGGGGAAGGGATTATTATCTTTTGTATGGGGGGTGCTTCTCGGCGCGGGCATCCATGCCCAGCCGTATATTCCTGCCGGTATTGATCTGACGGCTTCCGGTGCGGCCCTGATCACGCATGCGGGAAGTGACACTACAGGACATCTGTATCTGGCGGGGAATTTTTCCGGCCGGCTGAATTTTTTGGGGAGATCAGTCCGGGCTGCCGGAAAACAGAGTGTTTTCTGGTGCCGTGCGGATAACAACGGACAGGCTGACCGTTTGCTGGCGCTCGGGGGCAGCGGTTATTGCGAGCTGCAGGCGTCCGCTTTTCTGCCGGATGGAAACTCTCTGCTGGTTCTGCACTACCGGGATACCCTGGTCTGTGGCGACTCGGTTTTTACGGCCTCCGGCCGGGGGGGTGTGGTACTGGTGCATCTGAGCCCTTCGGGGGAGATCAACGGCGTGAACCGGATAACGGATTATCTTCAGGGGCAGATCCGGGCGGTCACGGCAGATACTTCGGGGACCGTCTGGATGGGCGGACACTTCAGGAAAATCCGGCTCGCCGGCAACATGTACCGCTCGCGGGGCAGGAGGGATGCCCTCCTGCTGGCTGTGCCGCCCGACGGAAAATTAACGCCGGTCATCTGGGGAGGTGACGGAGAGGAGGAAATAGACGCTTTGGATGCCGGCGATGGTGGATTATACCTGTCCGGCGTCTTCGACCGTACGCTGGTTGCCGGCGACACCCTCCTGGACAGCGGCCGCAGGAAAGCCTTGTTTCTGGCCAGGCGTGATGCGGCATCACAAAAGACAGCATTCACACTCCTCGCCTCGGCCGGCGACCTCTCACTGACTGCCACACTCCGGCCCCCGCAAGGGTATCCCCTGTGGGCCGGATGGTTCTCCGGCTCTCTTCACACCCGCGACACTTCCGTCATTACGGCAGGAAACCGCGACGGTTTTGTTCTGTCCCTCCGTCCGGACAACCACACTCTTCTTTTTGCGCTGGGAGGAGCGTCCGACGATGCCGTGAGAGCACTGGCATGTGATAACACCGGAAAACTTTTCATGACGGCTTCCTTTAAACAACAGCTTCTTCTTCAGGAGGATACCCTGACGACGGAGGACCGCTATGCCGATCTGCTCTTTACCCGTTTAGATACGACCTTCTCCCTGCCGTGGATCAGACAGGTCAGCGGGAGGAGTGAAGAGAACAACACGGTCATGACCGTAACGGCCGGCGGGGCCGTGTGGCTGGGGGGATATATGTATGACCGGCTGACTGTCCGGGATTGTGATGAGTTCGCCGGAGCGGAAGGGGAGGAGGGCAGTTATCTGCTCCGGTTCATTGATCCCTGTCTGCTGCTGCATTTTGACCTGCCGGCGGAAAAGACGATCTGCTCAGGTACCACGGACACCCTCGATGCCGGCGCCGGCTATGAGACATACCTCTGGATGCCGGGAGATCACGCCGGCCGGAAACTGCCGGTGCGGGATACGGGCCTGTATGTGGCCGAAATAACCGACCGCTACGGTTGTACGGCCCGCGACACGGTGCGGGTGACGGCCGACTCGGTGAGCATGACCTTTGAGGTGACGGAAGAGACCCTCCCGGAAGGAAACAACGGAGCCGTGGACATGACCCTCCATACGGGCAGGTCCCCTTTCCGTATCTGTTGGAATACGGGAGAGACGACAGAGGATATCGGCTTCCTGCAGGCAGGCACCTATACCGTGACGGTGACCGACTCGCTGGGTTGCAGGACGGAAAAAGAAGTGGAGGTGCCGCTGCGGGACCTCACAGCCGTCTATGACCTGTACAACTATCCCAACCCCTTCGGAGACCTGACCCGTATCATCTATTCGCTGCCGGAAGGGACGGATATCACCATCAGTATCTACGACCTGTCCGGGAGAAAACTGTTTGTGCTGAGAGAACAGTCTTCCGCCAAAGGAATACACTCCTTTGAGTGGAGCCGGCAGCACCTGAAAG
>CAZYPI010000099.1:0-9987 GCA_964649335.1 uncultured Rikenellaceae bacterium
AAGTAGGAAAAGTATCCACCGGCCACAACCACGGCGGGATGAAAATGGATAACGGCGAAGAGATGGAATCCGGGGAAACCATGGAGAAGACGGAAAAAACAGGCACCGGCACGGCAGAATCGTATGACGCTCCGGAGGCTTTCAAAAAGCAGCTCACACAGGTGACGGACAGCTATCTGAAACTGAAAGATGCCCTGGTGGCCTCAGACGAAGAGAAAGCCAAAACGGCAGCAGAAGAAACGCTGAAAGCACTGGAGGGGGTGGACATGACCCTCCTGAAAGGGAAAAGCCACAGCGCCTGGATGGAGCAGCTGACACCCATCAAAAACAACCTGAACGGGATTGTACAGATGCAGGGGATTGAAATGAAAAGGGAACATTTCAGGATCGTCTCCGACCATCTGGCCAAAGCCATAAAAACCTTCGGCATCGAAAAAAAGGAAACGGTATATATCGAATTCTGCCCGATGGCCAACAACAACAAAGGGGCTGTCTGGATCAGCCAGTACAAAGAGATCAAAAATCCCTATTTCGGCAAGAAAATGCTCACCTGCGGTGAAGTAAAAGATTCCGTTAAATGAAATAAAATAAGTATATTACGATGAAATAAAAAATCAATTTTAATCACAAATATTATGAAAACAACTATTTTTCTAACCGTTTTTTCTCTTTTTGTTTTCTCCGCCGGCGTTTCAGCACACGGGGATCATAACAAGAAAAAAGAGGCAGACACCATACATACAGAGATGATGGGTTCCTCTGCCGGAGAGATGCACGACACGGTCTCATCGGAGATGCACGGCGCGGTCATGGCCGGTGATCATCACGATGAAGAGATGCAGCAGCATCATGACGAGGTGATGGGCCGGGCCGCTTTCAGCGACTTCCCGACACTGCACCCGCTGGTGGTGCATTTCCCGATCGTTTTGTTGTTGCTGGCGGCGCTGCTGCAGTTCACAGGCCTCTTTGTTTTCAAAAAAGAGCTGAGCTGGATCACCATGGGGTTTTTATTCCTGGGGGTCGTGGGTGCCTGGATGGCGAGCAATCCTTACCATCCCCATACGTCGGAGCTTGCCGGCAACGCCGCCTGGCTGCTGGAGCAGCATGAACGGTATGCCAGTCTGACTTTCTGGGCAGGGCTGGCCGCCCTGGTCGTCAAAATTATCACCCACTTTTTCCTGAAAAAGAAACAGTGGGCTGAGATTTTGGTTTTCGTCCTGCTGGTTACCACCACCTATTTTGTCTCTACAGCCGCTCATTTCGGGGCACAGTTAACACACATTGAAGGGGTCGGCCCGCAGGGGCATCATCTGGAGATGGGGGACCACAGCCATTAAAAGACACATCACAGGCACAGAAAAGATTTTATCAGCAAAGAATGACACCATGACAACAACCTATTATACCGGACAGCCTGTTCTTATTCCTTCTTCGGAACACAAACGGGTGGTGGTGATCGGAGGAGGGTTTGCCGGCATTTCGCTGGTCAAAGCCCTGCGAAAGGTCCCGGTACAGGTTGTTTTGCTGGACCGCAACAATTTCCATATGTTCCAGCCACTGTTGTACCAGGTGGCCACCGGAGGCATTGAACCGGACAACATCACTTTCCCGCTGAGAAAAATGTTTTACGGAAACAAGCGTTTTGTCTTCCGCATGGCTGAGGTACAGGAGATAAAGCCGGAAAAAAATCTTGTCATCACAGACATTGGCTTCCTGCATTATGATTTTCTGGTGCTGGCCACCGGCAGTGAGAACAATTTCTACAGGAACCGTCAACTGGAACAATATGCGGTGGGATTGAAGACCATCCGGGAGTCTCTGGACATACGCAGTCTGTTATTGCAAAATCTGGAAAAAGCGGTCAACACATCCGACCCGGCGGAAAAGCGCCGGCTCACCACCTTTGTGGTGGCCGGCGGCGGTCCGGCCGGCGTGGAAATGGCAGGCGCCCTGGCAGAGTTCAGGGAGCATATCTTTGTGAAGGACTATCCCGAAATGAAACCGGACACCTTCCGCGTTTATCTGGTTGAAGGGGGCTCCCGCCTGCTTGCGAATATGGACCGGAAGCTTTCCGTATATGCCTTGCAACAACTTGCCAGAATGAAAGTAAACGTTTTGCTCCACAGCATGGTACATTCATACGACGGAGAAAGGGTACTCCTGAATCACGACCGGGAGATTGCTTCCAGGGTTCTTATCTGGACCGCCGGCGTCAAAGGAAAACCGGTAAAAGGCCTTGACCCTTCCGTAATAACACATTCCGGACGAATACATACTGACGCATATCACCGCATCAAAAGCTACCCGGACATATTTGCCGTCGGTGACATTGCGTTCACAGAAGAAGAGGCATATCCGGAAGGTCATCCCATGGTAGCCCAGGCAGCCATACAACAGGGAGAAAATCTCGCCGCAAATATCTCCAGGATACTCCACGGAGATAAACCGGAAGCTTTCCGCTACAGGAACAAAGGCATACTGGCCACCATCGGCAGGAAACGCGCCGTGGCCGAAACAGGACGTCACAAATGGAAAGGACTGGCAGCCTGGTGGCTATGGTCGGTGATCCACCTGTTTTCCATCAGTGGTTTCAGAAACAAACTGCTGGTAGGTATCAACTGGACATGGAATTATCTTACCTTTGATATGGGAAACCGGTTGATAATACGCAAATACAATAAAACCATCGTTCATAAAATATCATTGTCATGAAGCAGAATAAATCCATTGACAGGCGGCAATTCATTTCGCGTGTCGCCATCGGTTCCGGCGTGTTACTGGCCGGTTTGCCGGCCCTCTCGGCGTATGGCTGCTCCCGGCCCGCCGGGATCACCTCCGGCTACGATCCTGAAAGTTTCGAGGCAGACGTTGAGATTGATCTGACCGCCGCGCCGGACGAGACACAGATCTTTCCCGGCCGTAAAACGGAAGTGTGGAGATACACGGCACGTGTGCGAAAAGGCCCTGCCTCCACGGTGCAGAACCTGCCGGGCACATTCACGGGGCCGGTATTCCGTTTCCGCAAAGGCGACCGGGTAAAGATTTATTTCCATAACGAATTGCCTGATAAAACGGTGGTTCACTGGCACGGTCTGCACGTGCCGCAGGAAGCAGACGGCCACCCCCGCTACGTCATCGGCAACGGCAAGACTTACGTATACGCTTTTGAGGTGATGAACCGGGCCGGCACTTACTGGTTTCATCCGCATCCGCACGGGCAAACAGGCCCTCAGGTATATCGCGGGCTGGCAGGTCTTTTCCTGATCACGGATGACGAAGAAGAAGCCCTCGGCCTGCCTGCGGGCAACCAGGAGATCCCTGTGGTAATCCAGGACCGCATCTTCGACAACAACAACCAGTTGGTATATCTGCGCAGCCGCATGGACAGGATGACTGGTTTTCTGGGCAACCGCATCCTGGTCAACGGACAACCGGACGCCCTGTTATCCCTGGCACCCGGCACCTACCGTTTCCGGGTGCTGAACGGCTCCAACTCACGCATCTACAAACTGGCCTGGGCCGACGGCACTCCCCTGACGGTGATCGGTACGGACGGCGGGTTGCTTGAAGCACCCGTAAGAAAACAATATATCATGCTGGGGCCGGCTGAGAGAGTGGACCTGTGGGTGGACCTGGCAGACCGGAAAGCGGGAGAGCAACTCACCCTGAAAAGCCTGCCTTTCTCCGGCGGCTCCATGTCGGGAATGATGGGCGGTGGCATGATGGGCGGTGGCATGATGGGAAGAGGCAACCGGAACAGCAGCAATGTGCCGGACAACGGGGACGAACTCACGCTTCTGAAGATAAGAATAAAGACAGGGATGGCCAAAACAGGAGAGCTGTCCGCAAAACTTTCCACTATCCAAAGATATGATCCGGCAGAAGCCGTCAACAAAAACAACCCGCGGGCCTTTCATTTTACCATGCAGGGGATGAATCCCGTGATCAACGGACGAACTTTTCAGATGACCAAGGTAGCCCGGGATGAGATCGTCCGGCTCGACACCACCGAGATCTGGAGACTGATTAATGACAACACCGGGATGATGGGAAATATGATGCAGATGCCCCATCCCGTGCATATCCACGGGCTGAGCTTCCTGGTACTGAACCGTACCAAGCCGGCCACCGGATGGGATACCATAAAAGAGGGGTTCGTAGACCAGGGATGGAAAGATACCGTTCTGCTGATGCCGGGTATGAAAGCCGACGTGATCATGCGTTTCGAGGATTTCCCCGGCCTGTTCCTGTACCATTGCCATAACCTGGAACACGAAGACCTGGGCATGATGAGAAATTATTTGGTTCAAACAAAAAAATAAAGCCTGATTACCGGAAAATAATATACAATTATTATGAAACTATATAAATAATAAACTTCAAACAACCTTATCTTTGTCAATAAATAAATTCGAATTATTAATAACAACAATAAATCAACCATGAGCTATTATTTCAAAAAAACAACAGACTACGGTTTCGAGGAAGCCATAGAGAAAGTAACGGAACAACTTAAGGAAGAAAGCTTCGGCGTGCTTTTCCGCATCAACATGGATGAGACTCTGAAGAACAAGATCGGCGCAGAGTTGCCCCGGTACACTACCCTGGGCGCCTGCAACCCGAAGTTCGCCTACGAGGCTCTGCAGGCCGAAGACCATATCGGCCTGATGCTTCCCTGCAATGTGATTATCCGGGAGACACCGGAGGGCACGGAAGTAGCTGCCATCCACGCCCTGCAATCGATGCTGGCCGTGGATAACGATAAAGTAAAAGAAGTGGCAGGCAAAATAACACAAAAACTGGAAAAGGTCATAGAAAGACTGTGACACTGACATTTATAAAACAAAAAAAAGAGACTGAAAATTCAGTCTCTTTTTTTTTTGACTGAAAAATGATTTTATCCGAAAAATCCCCTATCTTTAAAAAAGATTAAGACCATTTATTTTCTGCGGATATTTTTTCCTGGAAATATTACTTCAACATAATACAACAATACATCATGAACAGAAAAGCGTTTTTACAATTCAGTACGGTGGGAATGACGGGCATGGCTTTGTTTCCGGCGGATCTTTTTGCTGCCGCAACCCAAAAAGCCAACCGGAACAAGTTCCCTTCCTCCCTGCCGTATAAGAAGAACGGCGGATGGAAAGAGTTTCATCTGAGCATAGACATCACGGAGCAGGAGCTGGCACCGGCGATGAAGATACACACGCTCACTTTCAACGGCACGATGCCGGGTCCGGAGATCCGGGTGAAAGAGGGGGACAAAGTGCGTGTTTTCTTCAAGAACAATACGGAGCTGAACCATACGATCCACTGGCATGGCATCTATGTCCCCTGGCGTATGGATGGTGTGCCGTATGTCACCCAGATGCCGGTAATGCCCGGCCAGGAGTTCATCTATGAATTCACGGCCGAGCCCTATGGGACACATTTCTATCATTGTCACTGGGGCACGCTGCTGCACATGCAGTCCGGCATGTTCGGCAGCTTTATCGTCGAGAGGGATGATGATCCGGTAAAAAAAGCTTTTCCCTATGACCGGGAGTACACGCTGATTTATTCGGCCCACGACGTCAATTTCCTCAGAGAGGAGTTGAACGGCATGCTGGAACGCATGAAAGAGAGGATGTATCTGATGAATGACGGCCGGTTCGATCCGGAACGGTTCAATCTGTTCGATACAAAAGAGCAGTTAGAGAAAGCCATAGAAAACGGGTACCAGCCACCTTACCTCGTCAACCGCAGGGCGCCGGCCGATCTGCCCGAAGCAAACTGGTTTACCGTCAACGGGAAGTCCTATCCCTCCACCCCGTATATTTATATAAAATCCGGCGAGAACATCCGGGTTAGGCTTATCAACGCCGGCATGTTAAATCATCATCTTCACCTGCACGGTCATGATTTCTGGATGGTTTGCGATGACGGCATTCCTCTGCCCCAGCCCTGGCAAAGGAATACGGTGTCGCTGAGCCCCGGCAAAACCTATGATATCATCATCGAAGGGAAAAACAGGGGTATCTGGACCTTCCACGATCACGACACCCGGCGGGTCACCAACAACGGCCTGTATCCCGGCGGAAACCTGATGGCCCTGGTGTATGAAGACCTGCCCGAAGAGGAGAGAGTCGTCAAACCCATGAAAAAGATGAAAATGGGCCCTATGGGCGGAATGAAAAGCATGTTACCCAAAATAGCACTGGACGAATAAAAAAACGCAACCATGAAAACATATAAACACATGCTGACAGGTGTGCTTCTGGGAGTATCCCTGTTTGCAACAGGCCAGGTGTTGCCGGAAATCGAACTGGGGGCAAAAGCCGTAGTCTCCGGAAATCTCAATATCAATGAGAGCGGAACAGCCTCGGCGGTAAGTGATTTCTCCGACAGCCAGATCCTACTGGGATTCAGGGAGAAGCTTTATAACAACTGGCGGGGCCAGATGGTGTTCGGCATGCAGTTCCCGGATGCCGACTCCGACCTGGGAACGGTATTCTTCAATCATGTTTTTGTCAAAGTGGAGAACCAGAAGAATATTATTATTTTGGGAAGAACCACCACCCAGACCATCATCAATGAGTTTCCCACATTACGGGATGACGACGCACTCTATTTCAACTACTCCCTGAATCCTTATTCGACAGGAGCCAACACCCAGGACAACCAGTATGGCAACGTCATTGAATACACCCATATCTTCAATCAGAGATACTGGATCACCTTTCATGGAGAGAATTTTACGGATTTGTCAAAACCTACTAACTTCGACCTGAATGCGCTGGGAGCCTCCTTCCTGTATATCGTCCCGGAAAGCCAGCGGTGGAACAGGAATGTCCTTCAGCGTATCGGCATCAGTTACAATAACTACCTGACCGACCAGCCGGGACATACAGGCTATGCCCAGACCCTGAAAAACCTGCTGGGGACCTTTACGCTGAACGTACTGCCCGATCCCGTTCATTTCATTGATTTTAAGTGGCAGGGGATTTACAATATCGGATTCTCCGACATCGACAGCCTCAACACCTACGATGATTATGTCCGTTCGCCGTCTTTTTATTTCTACACCTCGGTCAGATATCTCTACCGTAAACTGGAAAGGCCTACCTTCCAGACCTCCCTGGGTTTTGGCTACAATGCTTTCACCATAGCAGAGGAAAGCAATCAATGGATAGGCATCATGAACATGTTTTACCGGCTGGGAGAGAACTTCGATGTCGGCTTTCAGTACCGTTACCGTCATAACAGCGGGCAATCCGGGCTTCTGTTCGGGAAATATGATCACCGGTTCCAAATCGCCCTTGTATATACCATTGATCACGTCTTTAACAAACAGTTTGATGACCGGAATTCTCTCCTGAATCTGGAACACGGATATATAAAATAATGAACATTGTATTTCACCGGTTGCTTAAATAATCACATTCTGTTATCTTTATCCGGACAAAAATATCCGGAATGAAGAAACCAACGGTTATTAAGCAACAGGGAATGACCTGTACCCGTGCAGAGGCGGATCCTGTACTGATTCACAACAACAAGGCCCGCCTGATCCGTGAAACGGACAGTCTGAAGACCTTGTCCGGCTTATTTTATCTGGCCGGCAATGAGGTACGGCTAAAGATCCTGTATCTGATCTTTCACGAAACCCGCCTGTGTGTGTGTGACCTGAGTGATATCCTGGAGATGAAGATCCCGGCCGTGTCGCAGCATCTGAGAAAGTTAAAGGACATGGGGCTGGTAAAAACACGCCGCGAAGGTCAAACCATATTCTACAGCATTACAGAAGAATACCGTTATTATTTTGATATTATTTTTAACCGGATGCTGAAGTATAAAGGATAAGGTTCAAGGTGCTGGGTACTTGTTGCTTGTTGCTGGGTGCTGGGTGTGGTTTTGTGATTTTCCTTCTTTGATCTTAAATCCCTGTTCGTTATTCTTAAATCCCCCGGACGCCACCTTTTATGTTTCTTTTATGCCTTTTATGGTTCAGAAAAGATAGTAAACCATTTCATTTCGCTCCGGGCGCAGTTCTCCTTCGCCTTGCAGAGGCTACGGAGGGCGCAGCCCGAACAAATTGTGCAGCCGAAGGCTGCTAATGTCGTGAGCGCGGTGAACGTCTGAGAAAAACCTGTACTTTTTTCCGTAAATTATATAAAATTAACGGTTTTACAATCCCGATCTTTGTACTGTAACCCATCAAAGTTTACAGTCATGTTTATCAAATTATTAGTCATATCATTGTTTCTGGTGACACTGGTCATGCTTACACTGGGTGTCAAGTTACTCTTCGACAGGAATGCCGGGTTTACGGTTCATTCCTGCAGTACCGACCCGGGAAAAGATGCAGGCGAAGACGGATGCCATTCCTGCCAGTTAAAGGAACTGGCCGACTGCTCCGAAAATAAAATAAAAGAAGTAAAAACCTTTAAATAATTACTGTCATGAAACTGATCAAGGCTTACATACGATACAGAAAGACCGAAGACGTTTTCAAAGCGCTCCGGGCGGCGGGACACTGCTGTGTCACGCTGGTGGATTGTGAAGGAACGGGAAACTACTCCGACCAGGAAAAAGAACATATCAGCGAGAAATTCCCGTTCATCAATGCTGCCAGGGTCATCAAACTGGAACTGCTGGTAGCTGAAGACCAGGTCAGGGAAGTAATACGTATCATACGCAAAAACGGCCGTACCGGTTATCGCGGCGACGGAATGATCATCGTATCCCCTGTCGAAAATGTTTATAAAGTACGAACCGACGAAGTCGGAATACAACATATCTAATCTTATTAAATATAAATTTAGTATCTTAAAAAAATAAAAAAGGAAATAATGGAAACAATCAAAACATCCCCGGCCGTTACAAAATATTACTGCCCCATGAAATGTGAAGGGGACAAGGTATATGACCAACCGGGAAAATGCCCCGTTTGCAACATGACTCTTGTGCCGGAAAACGGGAAAGATCAACCCCATGCACACGACCACCCACATCATAACGGTCATGACCATGATCATCAGCATGAACATAATCACCAGCCTGCCACGGTCCATTCTCAGACAGAAACAGAAGGACACCATCATGCACACAACGGAGAAGAGTATTACTGCCCGATGCGTTGTGAGGGGGATAAGACCTACGATAAACCGGGCGACTGCCCCAAATGCGGCATGCATCTGATCAAGGTGGAGAAAGCCGCCCCGAAAAAAGGGGTGAAATACACCTGCTCGATGCACCCGGAGATCATCCGCGACAAACCGGGCGATTGCCCCAAATGCGGCATGGAGCTGATACCCATGGCCTCGGCAGACACCGAAACCGAAAGTGAAGAGGTGAAAGCCTACAAGAACATGGCCAAAAAGTTTTGGATAGCCCTGGCGCTCTCCGTACCGGTGTTTATCATCGCCATGTCCGACTACATTCCTTTCCTGAATCTGACAGCCATTGCTCCCGTAAAATTCTGGGCATGGGTACAGTTTTTCCTGGCAACGCCAGTACTTTTTTATTCGAGCCGGGTTTTCTTTGTCAGGGGCTGGGCTTCCATACGCCGCTGGCAACCCAATATGTGGACCCTGATATCCATCGGGGTGGGTGCCGCTTACCTGTTCAGTGTCTTCGGTCTGTTGTTTCCGGGGATGTTCCCCGATCAGTTCAAGGACGAGGCGGGAAATGTACACCTCTATTTTGAAGCGGCGGCGGTCATCCTCACCCTGGTATTGCTGGGACAGGTGCTTGAACTGCGGGCACACAGCAAAACCAATTCGGCCATCAAGGCCTTGTTGAACCTGGTACCACCCGTGGCACGCGTTATCCGTAACGGGCAGGAAGAAGAGATCCCTCTGGAAGAGGTGAAAGTCGGGGATATCCTGCGGGTAAAGCCGGGTGAAAAAATACCGGTGGACGGAGTGCTCACCTCCGGCACGGCGGTAGTGGATGAGAGTATGATCACCGGCGAGCCGGTGCCTGCGGAGAAAGAGACGGGAG
>CAZYPI010000100.1:0-5742 GCA_964649335.1 uncultured Rikenellaceae bacterium
ATATGCGCTGCCAGTCGGACTGTTCGTTTTCCATCCCGTTCCGGGGAGCCGAGTCCAGGATCCTGGCGGCATAGGAGGAGGCAAGACGGGACAGGTTGTCAGAGGTGACCGTCATTCCCGGGATGAAATCATCGGGCAGGATGAAAGCGTGCTTGTTGCTGATGGCAATGGCACTGTCCAGCGAGGCCAGGGAAAAGAGGATCACTTTGTGGTAGTCGTCGTATTTGTTGTAAGGCAGGGGGGTGTGTACATCCACCAGCGGAGCCTGGTCGAACAGCAGACCCAGGTAGCCGTAGCCGATGCCGCGGATGAAATAACTCCAGGCAGTGAGCATGGGTTTGATATCTTTTCCTTCGTAGAGGATGGTCTTTTCCTCTTCCATGCTGCGCAGGAGGTCGTTGGCCAGGAGGACCACCTGGTAGGTGGTGCCCCAGAAATCGCTGGTAACATAAATAAAGGAGTAATCCGAAAAATTCCGGAAAGCTTCCCGCGGTTCCCGGGCCAGGTCGACGGCGGCGGCATCGCCATGGATGGAGGTGAGCTGGTCGGCAGCCGTGGCCGTGCCCAGGGCCGGGCCTTTCAGAGCGTGGGAGGCATTGAACCAGTCACGGTATAAGGTGGTGGCGGCATCCAGCTTTTGCTCGGGTGTAGCCAGCACATCATCGCTGTCGGGGATATGGGGGTTCACATTCAGGCTTTTGCACGAAACGGCAAAAACAATCAACAGAAACAAGGCGGGAAAGAAAAATATCTTGCGGATCATAGATTTTCGGTTTAATTGATACGTACCTTAAACGCGAAGAGCCAGCAAATCGTATGCCAAAGAGCCAAGAAACAAGATACAAGAATCAAGTACCCATCACCCATCATCCAGCACCACAAGTACCCCCCCGGTCAGCTTCCCAGCAGTTTCTTCATGGCCTCCCGGTTGCGAGTGTTGGTGATGTCTTTGGCTTCGGGAGTGTACAGGTAGTCCAGCAGATCCCTGTATTTTTCCGTGATGCGGCCCCGGATCATTTTCATGGTGGAGTTGAGCAGTTTGTTCTCTTCTGTGAATCCTTCTTCCAGGATACCTGTGGCAGCAGGCATCCAGCGCTGCGGGAACATGTCGGCATATTTGCCGCCGTTGCGGTATTCTTTCAGCTCCTTTTCTAATATTCTCAGGGCTTCCGTTTGTCCTTCCTCGCCTGCAGGGTTCAGACCTGACTCTTTCACCTGTTTTTTCAGTGCTTCCACGTTGGGAAAAAGCAGCACTACCGTGTAAGGGTTCTGGTTGTTATATAGCATCACCTGTTCGATGAGGGGAGACTGGTCGGTAAATGTCTCCTCAATGCCTTCGGGGCTGTATTTCTCTCCGTCGTCGGCGATGAGCAGGCTCTTGAAACGTCCCAGCACAAAGAGGAAGCCGTCTTCGTCCATGTAGCCCATATCTCCCGTATAGAGCCATCCGTCGCGCAGGGCTTCGCGTGTGGCTTCTTCGTTTTTCCAGTAACCGGCCATCACATTATCTCCCTTCACCACGATTTCTCCTTTCTGGCCCACTGGCATTTCATTTCCCTTTTCGTCAAGGATTTTCAGTTCCAGGTCTTTGACCAGAAAACCGGAAGAGCCGAGCTTATGGCGTCGCGGGGCGTTGGCCGAGATGATGGGGGCGGCCTCGGAGAGGCCGTAACCCTGGTACATGGGAATGCCCAGGGCATAGAAAAAACGCTGCAACTCGATGTCCAATAGGGCCCCTCCACCGATGAAATACTCCAGGTTGCCGCCGAATCCCTCGCGTATCTTAGAGAAAAGGATCTTGTCATACAATTTCAACAGTGGCTTTTTCAGTTTGCTGAGGCCTTTGCCTTTGTTATAGCCTTCTTTGTTATAACTGTAAGCAACTTTCAGGGCCTTTTTGAAAAGCTTTTCGGCGTTTTTTCCTTTTTGGGCAATGCCTTTTTCGATATTCTTGCGAAAGTTTTTGGCCAGTGCCGGCACACTGTACAGTAGATGTGGTTTGACTTCTTTGATGTTGACCGGGATGTTTTTGAGGGTTTCCATGGCTGTTTTGCCGATGGCTATTGACGCGATACTGGCCCCTTTGCCCATGAAGCTGTAGAGGCCGGCCGTATGGGCGAAGGAATGATCCCAGGGCAGGATCAGCAGGCTTTTCCAGTGAGAGGGAATCTCGATGAGACTATAGGCCTGGTGGACATTGACGACATAATTCTTATGCAACAGGATGATGCCTTTGGGGTCGGCAGTAGTGCCGGAGGTGTAGCTGATATTGGCGTAGTCATCCTCGCCGATGGCTGCTTTGGCCTGTTCCAACCGTTGGGGTTCTTTTTCCAGCAGCCCGTCCCCATTTTTCATAATGTCTTCCACAAAGACTTCGCGGTCCTGCAGATCCTCAATATTGTCCAGGACGATGATCTTTTCGAGGGTAGGGATGGAAGCTGCTACCTCCCTGACCTTGGGCAGTTGTTGGAGGGAGACGATGACCATGCGTGACCCGGAATGGTCGATGCGGAAACGCACTTCGTCAGGGGTGAGTTTGACCGAGAGAGGCACGTTGACAGCGCCGGTGTATAATATGCCCAGCTCGCTGATCATCCAGAGGTTGCGGCCTTCGGACAATAGGGAGATGCGGTCGCCTTTTTTGATGCCCTCTCTGAGGAGACCGGCAGCCAGACGATAAACCTCATGACGCACTTCATTGTAAGTGGCTCCTTCGTATTTGTCCCCTTTCTTTTCCCAAAGAAAAACATTGGAGCCGAATTGATCCACACTCTCTTCAAAAAAGTTGATGATGGTTCTCATATTGAAAAATTTTAGCCCTTTCGGGGAGGTTTGACCCGGCTAATATATAAAAAATGTAAAATATTGATTTCCCGATGTGCAGCAGCAGATATTACACGAGTTTCCTCAGGCGGGCCATTTCAAGAACGGTACGGGCGATAGTCTCTTTGGAGAGGGTACTGCAATTGAAGATCACATCGAAGACCGTATGATCGGATTTTTTTTTGAGATAATATTCCAGGAATTTCTTTCTGTTTTTGTCCATTTCGCTGATCAGCCGGCAGGCTTTTTCGTAAGAGATTTTATGGGTCCGTGCCACCTGTGTTGCCCGCCACCGTTCGGGAGCCATCAGCCGGACGTGCAGAGAGGCTTCGATATCGCGTGTGAGGGCAACGCCGGCACGTCCTACGATGACTACCCGTCCTTCCATGGCTGTGGCGCGGATCACCTCTCCCAGTGTTTTGCGTATGGACCAGTCGCTGTGGTAATAGTTCTTTTTTTCCTGAGATATGAGCATATCTTCCAGGATATTACGTTCTTTATACTCAAAAATATGTTTGATCTCCCGGGGCATCAGTCCCAGTTTCCGGGCGGTCTCTTCCAGGATCTCTTTGCTGATCCATTGCCACTTCTTTTTCCGGGCATATTTTTCATTGATCAGGTCCGTCAGCAGGGCGGCAATGAGCTTGGAAGGACAGCCGTATTCGCGTGAGAGGGTGATCACCGGCCCGGGGGTGACGACCTGTCTTTCCCGTTCCAGCAAACGTTCAAGAGCATACCTGGATAAGTTGATCCTGGCCATGACAGTAAGATGAAAAGCGCTATAAATTAATAAAAATATCCGGGATAAACAAGTAAGATGTTATAAAAGACATCTGTTTTGTAACTTTTTCTTTTGGAAATGTGTTCTAATCTCGTAATTTCGCACCTTGTATAAAAATCAAACCTTTACATTATGACTGAATCTATCAGGAGATCATTGAGAGAGTCGGCGGCAGCGCGATGGACCGCCCTGATTCTGGCGTCATTGTCCATTTTCGGTGCATATTATTTCAATTATGCCCTGTCGGCCATCAAACCTATGCTGGAGAGTATTCTGGGATGGAACAGCGGGGATTTCGGCACCTATACATCTGCCTATGCATGGTTCAATGTGTTTCTGTTCATGCTCATCATCAGCGGTTTTGTGCTGGACAAGCTGGGTATCCGGAAGACCGGGCTGGGGGCTACGCTGGTGATGTTTGTCGGTACGGCTATCAATTACTGGGCTATCTCTCATCATTTTCCGGAGGGGGCTGTGGTACACCTGCCGCTGGTTGGAGATATGAAAACACAGGTGTTGATCTCTTCGCTGGGCTTTGCCATCTTCGGCGTAGGTACCGAAGCGACGGGGATTACCATCTCCAAAGCGGTGGTACGTTGGTTCAAAGGCAAAGAGATGGCGCTGGCCATGGGTATGCAGATGGCCATTGCCCGGCTGGGGACGGCACTGGCTATGGCAATTTCCATCCCCCTTGCAAAAAAGTTCACTGTGACGGCTCCTATCCTTTTTGCATTGATTGTGATGCTCATAGGTGTACTCTCGTTTATTTCTTTCTCGGTTATGGATATAAAGCTGGATAAATCGGAGGCCGGCTCGGAAGAAAATTCGGGAGAAAATGAATTCAAGATCACGGATATTGTGTATATCATCAAAAACCGCGGGTTCTGGTTCATAGCCATCCTGTGTGTGTTGTTCTATTCGGCGGTGTTTCCCTTTCTGTTTTATGCCAACGACCTGATGATCAATAAGTACAATGTCAACCCGAACCTGGCCGGGACCATTACCATGTTACTGCCTTTCGGTACGATCCTGCTGACACCGGTGTTTGGAGGGATCTATGATAAATTCGGGAAGGGAGCAACCATTATGATTATCGGATCAATGATCCTGGTATTTGTCCATGGGGTTTTTCTGATTCCCTCCCTGAGGATGTGGTGGTTGGCTGCATCCCTGGTCATCATCCTGGGTGTCGGTTTCTCCCTGGTGCCGTCGGCTATGTGGCCTTCGGTGCCTAAGATCATCCCCGAACAGCGTCTGGGCACCGCTTATGCCGTGATCTTCTGGATACAGAATATCGGTTTGCTGTTTGTGCCGCTGATCCTGGGTATCGTACTGGATTCTACAAATCCCGATGTCTCTCCCAACAAAAGATTGGTGAAAAGCTCTATAGAAAAGGCCTTCACGGAGACTCTCTCCACGGCCTCATTCACCCCCAAAGAGATTAACCTGGCCATAGAAAAAGCCACCGGGACGGCCGTAGACTCGATCGTGGAATATTCCCGTTACGAGCCGGTGCCTTTCGAAGAAGTGAATACGGAGCGGGTAAAAAATGAGATCTATACCGGTATAGCGGAAAGCCTGCGGAATGTGGACCTCGGCGGGAATAAAAAAGAGGCTTTGCAGAAGGTTATCAATATCGGAGCCGGCAGCGCCTATGAAACCATCAACCGGGAGAAACTGAATTTACGGTATGATTATTTCTATGATATTCTGATATTCCTGGGACTTGCAGTATCCTCCGTGTTATTTGCCTTCCTGCTGAAGATGGAAGATCGTCGTAAAGGTTACGGACTGGAGCTGCCTAATATCCAAAAAGAAGCCTAACACTCGTTATACCGGTACACAAAAAAAGCTGCAAATTTTTGCAGCTTTTTTTGTGCCTTCATCCTTCACCGTTCACCGTTCATCCTTTCTTACCACTGCTTCCCGGTCGGGGCCGACGGAGACCAGGGTGACAGGCAGACCGGTCTCCTGTTCGATGAAAGAAATATAATCTTTCAGTTCTGCAGGCAGTTCTTTGTAGTTGCGGAGGCCGGAGATATCCTGTGACCATCCTTGAAAGCTTTTGTAAACAGGTTCTGTTTTGTCTTCCAGGGTGTAGGGGAGTTCATTTGTTTCTTTTCAGTTGATGCGGTAGT
>CAZYPI010000100.1:5752-9965 GCA_964649335.1 uncultured Rikenellaceae bacterium
GGTGAGTACATCGGGTTTGGTCATGATCAATTCCGTGACGCCGTTCAGCATAATGGCATACTTCAGTGCAGGCAGGTCGAGCCATCCGCACCGTCGCGGCCGGCCGGTAGTGGCGCCGTACTCCTGTCCCTGCGTCCGCAGGAACTCCCCCTGATCATCATGCAATTCGGTAGGAAACGGGCCGCTGCCCACACGGGTGCAATAGGCCTTGAATATGCCCAGTACTTTTCCTGTGCGTGAGGGTGCCAGCCCCAGACCCGTCAGCACGCCGGCCGTGATGGTATTGGAGGAGGTGACATAAGGATATGTGCCGAAATCAATATCCAACATCGTGCCCTGGGCTCCTTCCGCCAGAATGCTTTTTCCGTTGTCAAGCAGCCGGTTGACCAGGTATTCGGTCTCCACCAGATTGAAACGGCGGATCACCTCCAGACCCTCAAACCACTTTGCTTCATACTCCTCTGCCTCTCCCTGATAGCGGTACATTTTCAGGAGCTCTCTGTGCTTCCGGGAAAGAGCTTTGTATTTTTCCATGAAACCCGGCCTGATGAGATCACCCACACGCAGGCCGTTGCGGCCTGTCTTGTCCATATAGGCAGGACCGATGCCTTTCAGGGTGGAGCCGATGCGGGAACGGCCCTTGGACGCCTCCGAGGCAGCATCCAGCAAACGGTGGGTGGGCAGGATCAGATGGGCTTTGGTCGAGATCACCAGGTTCTCCCTGTTCAGGATCACCCCCTCGTCCTTCAAAGATTGTATCTCTCCGGCGAAAATGACCGGGTCGATGACCACGCCGTTGCCGATGATGTTCAGTTTCTCTTTCCGGAAAACACCGGAAGGGATGGTGTGCAGGATGAATTTCTTCCCGTTGAACTCCAGGGAATGACCGGCATTGGGGCCTCCCTGAAAACGGCTGATTACCTCGTAACCGGGCGTCAGCACATCCACAATCTTTCCTTTTCCTTCGTCACCCCATTGCAATCCCAGTAAAACGTCTGCTTTCACTTTTCTGCATTTTATGTGTTTCTTATCAAAGAAGCAGGTAACCGCCCGTATGTTTGCCCCCGGGGCTGTTTATGCCGCCATGCTTCCGGGATGCAAATATACATCAGAAAAGATAAGAAAATAATGAAAAAAGAAAAAGGTTGATTATTTCTTTTCTGCCGATGTCTCCGTTTCCTCGTCATTTTCACGCGAAACACCGTAGATGTACAGCGAATGATAAAGCGGCCTGAAGTTGTTTAACTCACAGGCCGTACGGATGATCTCATGGATACGCGGATCACAAAATTCAATGACCTTTCCCGTTTCGGTATCTATCAGATGATCATGCTGCCGGCAGTTATAGGATTTCTCATACTGGGCGATGTTCTTGCCGAACTGATGCTTGACCACCAGATTGCAGTTCAGTAACAATTCGATAGTATTGTATAATGTGGCCCGGCTGACCTGGTAACTTTTGTTTTTCATATTGATGTACAACGACTCAATATCGAAATGACCGTTCGTTTCGTAAATCTCCTTCAGGATGGCAAAACGCTCAGGTGTTTTCCGGTGGCCTTTTTTCTCCAGATATTCTTTAAATATCTTTTTTACAGTCTCTTGTGTTTTCTTTGTAGCCATTTTTATTTATTCCCCATTTAAAAACGAGGCAAAATAATTAAAAAATACGAGATAAAAAAGCTTATTTAGATTTAATAAAACTTTTTACCACAGACCGGGCCGGCCGGAAGCCGCCGGGAGGGAGTCATTCTCCCGAATATTCTTCGCGGTTGACGGAGTCCACGCCTTTGATCTTAGCCAGTTTAAGGATCAGGTTGTTCAGGTGAACCGTATTGTGGACATAGATATCCACGGTGGCTTCGAAGATGCCGTCCATTACGTCCACATTCAGTGAGCGGATATTGACGTCCAGTTGTTTGGAAATGATGGTGGTCATCTCATTGAGAATGCCCATGCGGTCGATACCGCGGATTTTGATGCGTGAAAGAAACGCCTTGACTTTATGGGTAGTCCAGCGTACCGGGATGATATGATCGCCGTGTTTGGAAGCCAATTGGATAATGGTTGGACAGTTGGCTTTGTGAATGACGATGGTATCCATTTCTGTGTCCAGATAGCCGATTACCGGATCGCCGGGAATCGGTTTACAGCAACCGGCAATAGTGTATTCCGATTCTTCTTCGTCAATGTTCTCGCGCAACAGAATAGGTTTTTTCTTACCGGAAGCACTTCCGGCGCCGGGCTGTTTTTTTTTCGGAGCAACCGTGTTAATGCTTTTGAGCAGTTGCAGTGACCAGTATCTTACCAGTTTGTTTTGCGATTTTGTCTTTACGATGTCGTGTACTTTATCCAGGTCGATTAGCCCCAGGCCAATTTTACTGTACAGTTCATCTTTGGTCAATGTCTCGTAAGCATTCATCAGTTTCCGGAACACATAGGCATTGGGGGTGATGTTCAGTTCTTTCAGTTTCCGGTCGAGTTTTTCCTTGCCTATTTTTATCCGGTTGCTTTTTTCGGATTTCAGGGCGTTCTTAATACTTACCTTGGCTTTGGCCGTGATGACGAACTGCAGCCAGTCGGCCTGAGGGCGTTGTTTATCGGAGGTGAGTATTTCCACCTGGTCGCCGCTGGAAAGTTTATAGCTTAACGGTACCAGTTTGTGATTGACTTTCGCTCCGATGGCATGGTCGCCGATCTCGGTATGTATCTCATAGGCAAAGTCCAGCGCCGAAGCATTCTTTGGCAGGGATTTGATGTGTCCTTTGGGGGTGAAGACCAGGATCTCCGAGGAGAAGAGGTTCAGTTTGAAATCATCCAGGAACTCCAGTGCATTGTGATTGGGGTTTTCCAGCATCTCACGTATTCTTTTCAGCCAGATGTCCAGGCCGCTTTCCTGTGAGCTGACCCCTTTGTATTTCCAGTGGGCGGCATAGCCCCGCTCGGCGATCTCATCCATGCGGCGCGAGCGTATCTGTACCTCCACCCATTTTCCTTCGTGGCTCATCACCGTGGCATGGAGCGCTTCGTAACCGTTTTCCTTGGGTTTGCTTACCCAGTCGCGCAGCCGGTCGGGCTTGGGAAGATATATGTCCGTGATCATCGAATAGATCATCCAGCACATGGCCTTTTCCGACACCCGGGGCTTGGGGTCGAAGATGATACGGATGGCCATCAGGTCATACACCTCCTCAAAGGATATGTTTTTGGTCTGCATCTTTTTCCAGATCGAATAGATCGACTTGGGACGGCCGTTGATGTCAAAACGGATGTTGTTCTCTTCCAGCTTCTGGATGATCGGCAAAGAAAAACGGTTGATCTCGGAAATCCTCCTTTTTTCATTCATCTTTATCTTGTTGGCGATCTCTTCGTAGATCTCAGGATGACGGTATTTCATGCTGAGGTCTTCCAGCTCCGTCTTGATACGGTAAAGACCCAGGCGGTGGGCCAGCGGGGCATAGATATAAATGGTCTCGGAGGCGATTTTCATCTTTTTGTCGGCAGGCATGGCATCCAGGGTGCGCATGTTGTGCAGCCGGTCGGCCAGCTTGATCAGGATGACCCGCATATCGTCCGACAGGGTCAGCAGGATCTTCCGGAAGTTCTCGGCCTGTGAGGAGGACTGCTCCGAAAAAGCGCCGGAGATCTTGGTCAGCCCGTCAATGATCCTGGCTGTTTTTTCCCCGAACATGTGTTCGATGTCTTCAAGCGTATAGTCGGTATCTTCCACCACATCATGCAACAGGGAGCAGGTGATGGAGAGAGCGCCCAGGCCGATCTCTTCGGAGACAATGCGCGCTACCGCCAGCGGATGACAGATATAAGGATCTCCCGAACGTCTGCGCATGTCCTTGTGGGCCAGGAATGCCAGGTTAAAGGCTTTCTCAACCATCTCCCGGTCGGCTTTTTTCTTCAGCCGCGAACTGTTCTGCATCAGAAGCCTGAACTGTTCCCTGATTTGCCTGTTCTCAGCCTTCGTTAACACCGACCTGACTTCCGTGATCTGCTTATCAGCCATAAATCCAAAAATTCACTATTTACAAAATTAGTCAAAAATCGGGGAATTATGGATATGTAGAGAGATATTGTTGTTTTTGCTAAGGCTAAGGCTAAGGCTAAGGCTGAGGCTGAGGCTGAGGCTGAGCAGCGAGAAATCTTTTCGATTTCCCGCTCATCTCTCATTGCTCATTTTTACTTGGGAAAAATCACCGTC
>CAZYPI010000101.1:0-9915 GCA_964649335.1 uncultured Rikenellaceae bacterium
GCCGGGTTCAATCATCATACCTTCCTTAAAGGAGAGTATACAATGGGATCGGTAGTTAATACCAGGATGATGAGGGATGGGATCCTGGCGATGAATCAGGTGGAAGCACCTGTGGATATGACTTATGGGAAAACGCCATATCTATCTACGTCGTATGATTATACGGGTCATGAAAACCTATATGCAGGTTATTTGATGGCCAACCTGAATTTTACCGAGAAAGTGGAACTGATTCCCGGGTTCAGATATGAATACAACAATACGAATTATACGGGTGCCAGGGGACGTACACCGGGAGTGGAGAATGCAAACTATACGGCAAAAGATACGACAACCATCCGGGAGATAGGTAGTTTTCTGCCGATGATACACTTGTTGCTCAGACCGGTTAACTGGCTTAAAGTGCAACTGGCCTATACCCATTCCTTGTCACGTCCCAATTTCAATATTCTTATCCCACGGAGGAGCATCGGAACGTAGGATGTAGAGTTGAATGATTATAATATCCTTCCGGAAAAGTCTGAAAACTGGGATTTATATCTGACGTTTCATCAAAAGAAACTCGGGCTTTTTACGATAGGTGGATTCACAAAACGTATTACGGATAAAATCTTCTGGACGGACAGACGGGTTATTGTCGATCCGGCAGAGTATGATCTGCCTCCCGAGACAAAATACAGAAAGATAGTGACCCAGGAGAACCTGAAATACCCCGTTTATGTTAAAGGTTTTGAACTGGACTGGCAGTCTAATTTCTGGTTTTTGCCGGGGATACTGAAAGGTCTCGTTCTTAATGCGAATTATACACATATTTATTCCCAGGCAAGATATCCAAAAACCACCATTCATACTTATTATGATGAAAACTTCAATATGATACAGGAAAACCTGGATACTTTTTATGTGGAACGAATGATCGATCAACCTGACGATATATTCAATTTAAGTATGGGATTTGATTATCGTAATTTTTCAGTACGTGTATCCATGCTTTATAAATCCAACGTTTTTACCAGTCCTTCATTTCATCCTGAATTAAGTCATTATACCGATGATTTTTTACGCTGGGATATGGCAATGAATTATAAACTGCCTTGGGTAAAAGGACTGCAGGTATTCTTGAATTTTGCCAATTTAAATGGAGCAGAGGATGTTGAACTGGTAAAAGGTAACGGCTTTCAGTCTTCCGTAGAATATTACGGAATGGTCGTTGACTTTGGTGTTAGATGGAGATTATAGGATGTAACTACTATTCATGTTAAAAAAAGAAAGGAGGTGTTGGAAAGCGGAAAAATTCTTTATGAAAAAATCATTCAGTTTTCTTATTTATTTAACTTAAAAATTAAAAAAATGAAAAGGTTTACTATTTTTTTATTCATGATTTCCGGGATCTTCTTTTCCCGGGTTAATGCTCAGTCTGTTCTTGAAGTACCTCCACTCACAGACGGACAACCTACGGCTTTAAATGCGTTTATACAGAATGACTCGACGGCACCTGCCGACCGGGTTTATAAGCTGGAAAGAGGTAAAAAGTATCTGTTTAACCAAACCTGCGAGATCAATCGCAGTCTGCGGATCACTTCCGATTCTCTGCCTTTGGATGTTCCTCCTGCAACAGTTGTTGCCGGTCCGGATCCTGAAACGGCTGAACTGCCTGACCGTTGGTTTTATCTGACAGGTTCGAATATTGACCTGCATATTAGCAATATTATGATCTCAGGAGTTGCTCCATCACAGGAATATGTTGGTGCCTGGTTATTTACACTTGTTGGTGATTCTTTGGATATTTTGTACACTAATACCATAATAAACGGTTTTGGGGGAGGTGTTACCAATGTTGATAAGAAAGGTCAGCAAAAAATAAGTTTTCGTGCCATCAACTGTATTTTCAGAAATATTCAATATCAGAATCATCCATTTATGGGACAAAGTAACAAGGTTAAAGGAGCACATCAACAATTATACCTTGTGAAAAACTGTACTTTTTTTAATTGTAATTCTTATGAGGTATTGCTTATCCGGCCTTGTGACAGTATTTTGATCGAACACAATACCTTTTTTGGAAATACGATCCAACCGTTCTATAATTTTTACGCGGTGAATGAAACGGTCAGGGACAATGTCTTTTTTGCCCAGTTCTCGTTTGGGGTTCCTAAAGATGCTTTGGATGGCGGATGGTTTAAAGACTCGATTCCGGGTATTATTAGCTTACATAAATTGGACCCCAGTTTTGGGATTGATGAAAAAGACCGGAAAGTGGTAATTACAAACAATGCTTACTTCGTACCCAAAGCCATTGACGATTATTGGCAGACAGCCATTGATAACGGATGGGACAGCATATGTGTTCTCAAGCCTCAGTTTATTGTCCCTGAAACACAGGCTATGTTTGACGATGATGAGAATTATCCCTATTTATTGGCCGAAAACAATTATATGGATGTTGATCCCGGATTCCGTCAGGGCCTTGTGGATACCATTGTGGAACAAAGATTGGATTTTAATAATAAGTTTGCTCAGTACAGTTGGGATATGCCGGCAGAGAGGCCGTATCACTATGCTCCCAACGGGGATATTTTTAATATTCCATGGCCTTTACCTGAAAATCTGAGATATACCAACGATACTTTAATGACGGCAGCTACAGACGGCGGCCCGCTGGGTGACCCCCGTTGGTTTGCATCACCGGCAGGTATATTCTCGCCAAAAAACAGTGAAACTATTGGACTGACGGTATTCCCGAATCCGGTTGTCTCTAACGCGACGGTAAGTTTTACCCTGGATACCAAAGGACGTACTACACTCAAAATTTATAATGTTGCCGGTCAATTGGTTAAATCTATTTTTGATAAGGATTATTTACCCGGAAAGTATGAAGTGCAGTTCAATACCGGTGATCTGCCGGATGGCCTTTACTTTATTAAACTGAGGGCTAACGGGAAGGTTGCTACCAGAAAAATGATTATTAATAATTAATAGAAACAGGGAAATTCCCCCCACAAGGGGGAATTTCCTTTTTTTAAAATTACTGTAAATAAAACATCTCTTTTTCTTTTTAATCCGATATTAATTAATAGAATGGAAACTAATTGGTTGTTAGGATCTGTAGAGTGATTCTTTTTTTTTGGGGGGGTGAATTATTTGTTTTCATGGCTATAAAATATACGATGTATGAGTGAACTCTTAAACTATGCTGACTATTCTGTTATTATTATATATTTTCTTGTATTATTGGGATTGGGGATCCTTTTAAAAAGAAAAGCTTCAGAAAATATAGAACAATATTTTCTTGGAGGTCATAAGCTTCCGTGGTGGGCTATGGGAATCTCCGGGATGGCTTCGTTTCTGGATATGGCAGGAACCATGTTGATTGTTTCTTTTCTATTCATGCTAGGGCCCCGCGGCATATATATCGAGATAAGAGGAGCAACGGCTTTGGTGCTGGCTTTTGCCATGGCCTGGACGGCCAAATGGCATTACAGGGCAAAGGTAATGACCGGTGCCGAATGGATGGAGTACCGTTTTGGCAGCAGTTGGGGAGGGCAGTTTGCCCGGATAATAGCTGCTGTTGCTAAAATCATTTTTACTATTGGCATGCTGGCCTATCTGGTGAAAGGGGTAGGGTTGTTTCTCTCTATGTTCCTTCCATTCTCTCCTTTTGTCTGTTCCCTGATCCTCCTCGGGATAGCAACGCTTTATACGGTGACATCCGGTTTTTACGGTGTGGTTTATACCGATGTTTTCCAGGCCGGGATCATTATCTTTGCCGTATTTTATATCTCCGTTACGGCCTTTCTTCAGGTAACGGATGCCGGTAGTCTTGCATCCATAGCATATAAAGTGACGGGAAACAGCGAATGGACCAGCTCGGCCATACAGTGGCACACCTCCATGCCGAAGGGCTATGAAATGTACCAGGATCTGATGATGTTTGTAATGTTTTACTTTCTTCGGTTGATCATTGGTTCTCTTGGATATGGTGCAGATCCCAAATATTTCGGGGCACGTAATGAACGTGAGGCGGGTTTAACTAACATTGCCTGGATCTTTTTTATGATGTTTCGCTGGCCTTTGATGATCGGGTTTGCGGTGCTGGGTCTCTTCTTTGTTCATAAATCCCTTCCGGATCATGAAATGATGAGCCACATTGCCGGGATGATAAAATCTTATTTTCCTGATGTGACAAAAGGTCAGTGGTCCACACTTATAGCCGGCATCATCAATAATCCCCAGCATTATCCCGTTCAGTTGATAGATGGTTTGAAGGATCTGTTACAAAATAATTGGGCGGCCAAACTTAACATGATCAGTTTCGACGGTACGGTTAACCCGGAAAGAATCATGCCTGCTGTAATCCTGTTTGACATACCCATAGGGTTCCGGGGGTTGATGCTGGTGGCTATTCTGGCGGCCTCCATGTCCACGTTTGATACCAATGTAAACACCACCGCAGGATTCTTTGTCCGGGATATCTATCAGCGTTATCTGCGGCCGAAAGCCAGCAATAAAGAATTGATATACAGCTCTTATACCATTTCTCTTTTATTAGTGGTAGCCGGTTTTCTGATGGCTTTCTCCATACGCAGTATCAATGATATTTGGGCCTGGATCATGATGAGTCTGGGCAGTGGTATCTCTACGGCGCTTATGTTAAAATTCTATTGGTGGCGCTATAACGGAGAAGGATTTGCCATTGGTACGCTGGTGGGCATGATCATTGCCATACTGCAAAGGATTTTGTTCCCGGACATGGTGGAATGGATGCAGTTTGTACTTGTTTTTACCATGACCCTGCTGGCCATTGTGATTACCACCCTGCTGACCAAACCGCCAGAAGATAAGGTGATCAGACACTTCTATGAAACTACCCGGCCTTTCGGATTCTGGAAGAAATATAAAAAACATTTGCCGGCAGAGGTACGTAAGAAAATGGAAAAAGAACACAGAAATGATCTTATCTCCCTGCCTTTCATTATGGTGTCACAAATTACTTTGTTTCTGATGCCCATGCAGTTGATCATTCATACATTTCACACTTTTTGGATTACTTTTACTTTCTTTATAGTGGGGATAGGGGGAACCTATTGGTTTTGGTACCGACAGTTGCCCGATCCTCCGGTAAAAATAAAAAAGAGATAAATGAGAAACCAGATGAAACCCTTGCCGGATATGCAAAAAACCCTGGTATATCTTCCCGGCATTGGAAAGATCAGCACTTCTTCGGGGATGATGGAAAAAATGGTTTGCAGTTGCGGTTCTTTCCGTGTGGGGCAAGACGGAGTAAAAAGCATTCTTGCTACCAGGGATGAAAAGGTTGAATTCATAGCCTTCGATAAACATACCCTGGCTTATATCAATTCGTCCATGGGGCATCCCGCTTTTTATCCGGTCAGAAATGTTCATCCTGAATATCCGGTGAAATATGTTCTGACGGACCTGGACGGTACCACCGTCCGGAGTGAAGATTTCTGGGTATGGATCATTCAGTTGACCGTAGCCGATCTGCTGGGAAAAAGGAATTTTTCATTACAGGAGGAGGATCTGTTATTTGTTTCGGGGCACAGTGTGTCGGAGCATCTGCAGTATTGTATCAGTAAATATTGTCCGGATAAAAGCATCAAACAGGCCAGGTTATTCTATTTTGAAAATACGCAGAGGGAGATGGAAAAAATAACCCGGGGAGAGGGACGGAAAGATGCTTTTAAGCCGACACCGGGATTAAAGGATTTCTTGGTCGAATTAAAAATGCGGGGCATAAAAATTGCTCTTGTAACCAGCGGTTTATATGAAAAGGCTTATCCGGAGCTGTTATCCGTTTTCAACACCCTTAAGCTGGGGCCGCCGGAAGAGTTTTATGATGTGATCATTACGGCTGGGGAGCATCCCCGGAAAGGGGGTTTCAGCACTTTGGGTGAACTGGAAGCCAAACCGCATCCCTGGTTGTATAGTGAAGCGGCATCGATAGGTCTGGGGGTGAAAAAGGCGGAAATGGGAAAAGTGGTGGGTATTGATGACAGCGGAGCAGGCATCTGTGCCATACGGCTGGCAGGTTTCTCGGCAATAGGGTTTGGCGGAGGAAATATCCTGGAAAGCGGGACGGTGGAATTGTGTGATTTTTACGGCAATAATTTCGAAAAGATTCTCCAATTTATTTTAAACGGGGAAAAGTAAAGTAAATAAAGTGCGATAACCATGAACAGAAAATGATGGAGAAAAAATATGAAATGCATCTGATCATCAACACGCACTGGGACCGCGAGTACCGGTGGTCTTTTCCGGAGACACGGCTGCGCTTGCTGGAGGCTGTGGATACCCTGCTGGATGCTATGGAAAAGGATTCCCGGTTTTTTTCGTTCCATACCGATTCTCAGGTTTCCATGCTGGATGATTATCTGGCACTGCGGCCTGAGAAAAGACAACTGATAGAAAGCCTGGTAAAAGCAGGGCGGTTGCAGACGGGCCCCTGGTACACCCTGCCGGCATTGTTCCTGGTCAGCGGAGAATCTATTACCCGGAATCTGTTGACGGGCCATCATATTGCCCGTGATCTCGGCGGAGTGATGAAAGTGGGGTACAACATCTTCTCCTGGGGACAGATATCACAGCTCCCGCAGATATATGCCCAATTCGGGATGGATACGATACTTTTTTACCGCGGGGTAGATCAGCGTGCGCTCGACCGGCTGGAGTTCAAATGGAAGGCACCTGACGGAACCACCGCCCTGGGCATAACTTTCGGAGCTTTTCACCGTCTGAATTTCTGGGTCTATGTTTATAAACCGTATATCTTCGGCATCCAGCCCGGTACCAATCCCGAGGGTTTTAAAAGAAACGGCGAAGATGGGGTGATGAGCAATCTCTGTGATCCGTTCAGTGACGATCTGAACCATCATGTCCTAGATCAAAAGCAAAAATCCGATCTGCGGGCGGCACTGGAGGGTATGGAGAGGTTGCTGGAGACGGTGAAAGAAAAAGCTTCTACGCGTCATCTTTTGTTCCTGCAGGGTTTTGATCAGGAGACACCGGATCCGGTGGTGCCGGATCTGGTGGATCAGATCAATACATCTATTGACTACGGACAGATCAGGATAAGTACTCTTCCCGAATATGTCCGGACAGTGAGAGAGGAACTGGAAAAGAAGAAACTGTTTTCCTCCCTGCAGGAGCTTAGCGGCGAGATGTTGTCGGTGGAAAAACAGGGCGATCCTTTCGGACCGTTATATCCCGGGGTGTTTTCGGCCCGGATGCCGGTAAAGCTGCGTAATCATGATTGCGAGGTGCGGCTGGAGAGATGGGCGGAGCCCGTATCGGTATGGGCCTGGCTGACAGGAGATGATTATCCGGAAGAGCCCTTGCGTGCAGCATGGAAAGAGTTGTTGCAAAACCAGCAGCATGATGGCATCGGAGGATGTCATGTAGACCGTGTGACGACCGCTATGACGGAGAGATATGCCAATGTACGGGATGTCGCCGAGACCCTTACCCGCAATGCGCTGCATAATATCGTATCGAAAATAGATTTTGCGGAACTTGCCGAACAGGACATCGGCCTGGTGATATTTAATCCGCACCCTTTTCCGGTGTCCCTTATGGTGGAAGCGGTGCTCGACGTCCCCGTGGAGTTTGATCCGGGTGTCAGGAAACATTATTACCGTGATGATGGCTCGGTTGAGATATATGACGCGGAAGGCCGGCGGCAGAATGTGCAGATATTAAGCCGGGAGAGGGAAACCGTCTATGCTTATCTGAGGTATGGTTCCCATACTTCGTTTGATGCCCGCAGATACCGGGTTGTCTTTGAAGCAAAAGATGTGCCTGCTTTGGGTTACCGGAAATATTCCGCAAAAGTGCTAGGCCGGGAAGAGGAATCCGCTTCAACGATCGGAAATACCCCCGGAAAAATGGAAAATGAATTTCTGGATGTCACCTTGCATCCCGACGGTACGCTGACGGTTGTTGATAAAGTGAATGGAGTAAAATATGAAAATCTTCATTATTTTGAAAATGAAGGAGAACAGGGAGGGCCTTTGGTTTTTATTCCTCCCGGAAAAGAAGGCCCCTACAATACGATGGGGCATACGGCCGATATCGTATTGCTGCATAATGGTCCGCTGTTGGCAAAATACAGGATTGATCATACCTGGCCGTTACCGGCCTCGCTGGAGTCTGAAATAAAGATCCATGTTCCCCACGGGATGCAATGGATTGACCACGGACCGCTAAAACGTTCTTCATTAAAGAAATCTCTGAAGATATCCACGGAAGTTACTTTGCGTAAAGGATGTGCATATCTCGAATTTAAAACGGTGGTGGATAATACCATTGAAGACCACCGCTTGCGGGTGGCGTTTCCGTCACGTATCCCTGCCGAATATGTGTGGGCGGGAGCCCCTTATGATGTGGTAAAACGAAAGATTGAGGTACCCCGTGCCGAAGGATGGTATGAAAAACCGTTGCGTACCTGGCCGTCCCGTTATTTTGTGGATATATCGGACGGGGAAAAAGGCATGGCGTTGATTCATTACGGCATACCCGAATATGAAGTGTCGGATGACAGCCTGCGGACGATATATCTTACCCTGCTCAGGGCATTTCGTACGGCAGGAAACCCTTCGGAAAGGCATCAGCAACAACCGCTGGCACAGTGCCCGGGAAAACATGAGTTCAAATATGCTTTGTATTTCCATTCGGGAGACTGGCAAGAGGGAGAGGTACTGAATAGAGCCCAATTGTTTAATGTCCCGGTGCGTGTAGCCCAGTGCAGTGCGCATAAAGGGGTTTTGAAAGACTCCGGTTTTTCCTTTTTCAGGATTGAGCCGGACCGTCTGGTAGTGACGGCGATAAAAAAAGCCGAAGAAAAGAATGCAGTAGTTCTTCGGTTTTATAATCCCTCCTCTATTTCTACGGAAGGAGTACTATGGTCCGGAGTACCGGTAAAAAAGGCGGTACGGGTGACCCTGGAAGAAGAAGAAAAAGAGAAACTGATAATACAGGAGGGGGATCATACGATCAATATAGTTGTGCATCCCGGTGAGATAGTGAGTGTAATGTTGTTTTTTGAGATCTTGTAGAACAGACAATAGAACAATTATGTTCAGAAAAATTCTTATGGTTTTTTCTGTGCTGGGGATGCTTACGGGAGAGGGTAAAGTTGTGTTTTCCCAGTCGCTGGCGCGGGTAACGGGCAACTCAACCCGTTATACGGATAGTCAGGGCGGGGTATGGGTTTGTGGTGAGAATACGTTAGGCGCCCTGGGTAATGGTAGTCATTCCGATGCATTGGCACCGGTAGATATTTCTAATGCCGGTGCGTTGGCTGGCAAAAGGATCGTGATGATGGCTGCAGGTGATCTGGTGGGTCTGGCACTGGATGATGAGGGAATTGTCTATTCCTGGGGTCAGGCTTCATACGGGAAACTGGGGGATGGCCAGAATGAGAATAACCGGGATGTAGCCGCGCCTATCGATACGAGTGGTGTAATGTCCGGTAAAAAGATCGTTTACATTGCTGCAGCCACCCAGTTTTGTTTTGCTGTCTCTGATGAAGGCGTACTCTATTCGTGGGGACGGAATTATTTCGGGACCCTGGGCGACGGCACCGGCGGTAACAATGATGATCACAACAGCAATGTGCCGGTGGTGGTGGATACGAGCGGGGTGCTGAAAGGAAAAATGATGGTTAAGGTGTCTGCGTATCTTTATCATACGCTGGCACTGGATTCTGCCGGCCGTGTGTACGCCTGGGGCCTGAATGACCAGGGGCAGCTCGGAATTAACAGTACCGACGACAGCCATATGCCTGCCATCGTGGATACCAACGGCGTTTTACGGGGGAAAAAGATTGTTGATATTGCCACCGGAGCATCCCACAGTCTGGCACTGGATGACAACGGTATCGTATAGGCCTGGGGAGCC
>CAZYPI010000102.1:0-9823 GCA_964649335.1 uncultured Rikenellaceae bacterium
GGCAGAATGAGACTGTTCGGGTTGTATTCGGTGCCGTAGCCCAGTTGATAGGGGATGTAAAGGCGCCACTGGCTGCCTTCGGGCATGAGCAGCAGGGCTTCCTGCCAGCCTTTGATCACCCGGTTCATGAAAAAGGGCACCGGGTTACCTGTCATATGTTCTTCAAAGACGGTGCCGTCGATGAGCGACCCCCTGTAGTGTACCATCACGAGGTCTTTGGGGCCGGGTTTTGGCCCTTTACCCCGTTTCAGGATCTTGTATTGCAGCCCCGAAGGCAGCGTGACCACTCCGGGTCTCTTTTTGTTTTCGGCCAGGAATTTCTTTCCTTCGGCTTTTATGTTGCCGAATTTTTCCAGCAGTTTTTTTTTCAGCATCTCTCCCCGGTAAGCATTCATGATCTCTTTGGCGGTTTTCGTATCAATAATCTGTTCACGGTGGTCAATGAAATCCAGGAGTCCTTTACTCAGCAGGCGGCTGTTGATAGTGTCAAAGCCGTCTCTGCGCAGGTTTGAGCCCAGCATCACGCCGGTGCAGTAACTGATCGTGTCCATCCGGGTGGACAGTTGCGGGGTTTGACTGTTGTAACGGCAGGAGGACAGGGAGATGATCCCGGCAGGAACAAGTATCATAAAAACAAAAAAATATCTCCTCATGATGATTCAAAAAAATTTATTATGCGAAATTAATAGAAAAATTTTCAGGATGACCCAAAATAAAAAAAAATCCATGTTCAGAGTGGTTTTATGGCACGCAGCATCTCTCTTTTTCCCGGAGGCCCGGCAAGCCGTTCCACCCGGAAGCCGGTGGCTGCCAGCGATCTTCTCACGGCCCCTTTGGCAGCGTAGGTCACGAAGATCCCGCCGCGGTTGGTGGCCTCAAAGATCTTTTGCATGATGAGGTCCGTCCACATCTCCGGTTGTTTGCCGGGGCCGAAAGCATCGAAATAGACCAGGTCAAAGGAAGAAGAGAAGCGATAGGAAAGAAAATCGCCGGCGATCTTTTTCAGGCGGAAGTTTTTGGTTGGGCGTATCTCCTCTCCCCAGGGAGCTTCATGAATTTTTAAAAAAAGATCCGGCCCGGTGTGCAGTAACGCCGGATAGTTCAGGCGGGTGTAGATCTTTTTCTCCAGGGGATGGTTGTCTATGGCCGTATAGAAAACGATCCGGTGGTCTTGGGCTGCCGCCAGCAGGGTGAGCAACACGTTCAACCCCGTGCCGAAACCCACCTCAAAAATATGTAATGGATCCTTGTCTGTGGCTTCATAGCCGTTTTTGATGAAGACGTGGGAAGATTCTCCGATCGCACCGAAACGCGAATGATACTGCTCGCCGAGAGAGGGCAGGTAGAGGGTGTGTGACTGATCCATCGTCGTGATCAGAAGCAGGTTGGGTTTGTTCATGTCCGTCAAAAAAGAACCTTTAATAAATTTTATCAAGAAATTGTATAAATATACCGGAAAATCTGCCGTAAGCAATAAGATTTTTTTACTTTTATGCGTTCTTTTAAAAAGTGTCATGATTTGAAAGATCATGACATTATTTTTTGGATATGCCATGAAGAGAACGGGACGGATTATATGGATTGTGACAGGCCTGTTGTCAATGTTGTTTATTCAGGCGGCTGCCCAGCAGAAAGTGGAGGTGTCGGGCAGGGTGCTGGACCTGGAGACCAAACAGCCGCTGGCAGGGGTGAATGTAATCGTCAAAGGTACCCACATCGGGGGGGGTACCGATGTGCGGGGATACTTTTATCTGAAGTTCACCCACAAAGTGCCTTATACGCTGAGTTTTTCGATGATAGGATATAAATCGCAGGATTATGAGGTGACAGACAACCCCCGGTCCGGCATACGGGTCTATCTGGCCGGCAAATCCTATGAAACCAAAGAGGTGGTGGTGACGGCTCCGGTGGTGGAGGTGGAGCAGAAGACCATCCGGGAGGCGGTGTCCATGGAGGTGGTCGATGCCCTGAGTGTCAAGGAAACCCCTTCGGTCAATTTCTATGAGTCGCTGGCCAATCTCAAGGGTGTGGATGTGGCAACCCAGAGCATGCAGTTCATGACGGTGAATGCCCGGGGCTTCAATTCCACCGAGAACACCCGCTTTGTCCAGGTGGTGGACGGCATGGACAACCAGGCGCCGGGGATGAACTTTGCCATCGGAAATATCGCGGGCCTGAATGAGCTGGATGTGGACGAAATGGAGTTCACTCCCGGCCCTGCCAACGTCAGGTACGGAGGCAATGCCCTGAACGGCATCCTGGTGATGAAAAGCAAAGACCCTTATCAGTATCCGGGGCTGGGCTTTTACGTAAAACCGGGGGTGAGCGATGTACACGCCGGGGATGACTATCCTTTTCAATTCTCGGGAAAACCCATGATCGACATGGGACTGCGCATTGCCCGTGTGATCAACCGTTTTGCCTTTAAGATGACCGGCTCATTCATGACGGGCAGGGACTGGTATGCCAATGACACCACGAATATACGCCCCGGCAGTGTTCACTGGGAATATGACCCGGGGTTTGATGCGTTGAACAAATACGGGGATGAGATCATAAAGATGTTACCCGTGGGGAAAAACGGAGAGGATGTGGTGGTCTCCCGCTCCGGATACCGGGACAGGTACCTTATCAACAACCGGGTAAAAAATATCAAACTGGGTGGGGGTCTGTATTATAAGATCACGCCCGACCTGACGGCAAATATCTTCGGGATGATGACCTCTTCCACGACCGCCTACACCGGGAACAACCGGATCTCACTTACGGATTTCAATATTTATCAGGGAAAAGCGGAATTGCAGGGGAAGAGACTGATGCTCCGTGCCTATACCACACGCCAGAAAACCGGGCAGACCTATGATGCCCGCTTTCTGGCCTACCATCTCCTGCGTTCGTGGAAAAGCGACGATGATTGGTTCCGTGATTATGAAAATGCCTATACCGGAAGGCTTCTTTACCTCGGGATAAAACCGGGTGATTATAATGTGGCCCGCCAATATGCCGACAACGGAATGCCAAAACCCGGCACCGAAGAGTATGAACAAAAAAAACAGGAGTTTATTTCCATCAACAATTTCAGGGAAGGGGCCGGTATGATCAATAATTCGGCACTGTATCAGGCGGAAGGTTCATATGGTTTTAAGGATATCATTCCTGTGGTGGACGTTGAACTGGGGGGTAACTACCGTTATTATGATCTGATATCCCGGGGCACTATCTTTCCGGATACGGTGGGAAATGACCTCTCTTATTTTGAGTGGGGGTCTTTTCTGAACCTTTCCAGGGGTTTTTTGAACAAAACCCTGCAGGTGAATGCGGCTGTCAGGTATGACAAAAGCGAGAATTTCCAGGGGCATTTCTCTCCCAGGATCTCGGCGCGGTATGCTTGGAAAAAAAGACATTTTTTCCGCGCCTCCCTTCTGCAGGGTTACCGGAACCCCGGCGCCAGGGAGCAGTTCATCAACCAGGATCTGGCTACGGCACGCATCCTGGGAGGGCTGAACGGAATATACAACTCTTACGGCATCGGGAACAACAGTATCTATCTGCAGAATGTCGAGATGTTCAATGATTCGGTGTATGCTTACATGAACCAGGCGGATCCTCCTTATCATCAGGAGCAGGCGATGATCAAAAGCCTGGGTGTGCTCCAAAGCGGTATCGTCCCGGAGGAGTCCCTGAAAAATATCGTCCCGGAAGAGGTGACCACTTTTGAAGTGGGCTATAAAACCGACCTGCTTCATCTCATTTTTCTGGATGCAGTGTATTATCACAGTGATTACCGTCACTTTATCGGGCTTATACGTATGGTAAAACCCCGTACCAGTCCGCAGGTGGACCTGTTCACCGCCGCCACGCAGATCAACTCGTCTGCCACACGGGATGTGTATTATATGTATGCCAACTCCTCTGAAAAGGTCTCTATACAGGGAGTGTCGGTAGGATGGAAATGGCTCACCCCGCTGGGCTCCATCCTGTCCGGAAACTTTACCTGGTCGGATATACAGACCGGCGTGCTCGATCCGGTGGTGCCGGGATTCAATACCCCTGCCTTCAAAATGAATGTTTCCCTGGCCAACCGCAAACTCGACAGGATGGAAAATAACCCGGGATTTAAAAATGCAGGTTTCAAAGTGAACTGGCGTTATCAGAGCCGTTTTTACTGGCAGAGTCCTTTTGGCGACGGCTGGGTGGATGCCATCAATACTTTTGATATACAGTTTTCATATCATTTCAAAAAACCCCGCTCCATTATCAAGGCGGGTGTTAATGACTTTTTCAACGTCATTTATGCCAATACCTTCGGAGGTACCCAGGTTGGGGTTTTCTATTATATATCTTACAGAATTGATGATATTTTCGGAGGACTTTTTTAATAAATGGATCGGATGTCATTAACAAAGAAGCAATATATCAGCAGTTTTCATCAAAGGAACCGTTACGGAAAGAGCATGTTCCTCCTGATGCTGTTTGTATCGCTCCTTTTTCAGGCCTGCCGCTATGAGTTTCCCGAGACACAGGTGGAATACCGGGCCGGCAGTCTCGACCTGACCACCTTTGTCTGTGTGGGGGATGATTTTCCGGCGGGTTTTATGGACGGGGCCCTGTATGATGCGGGACAACAGCACTCGGTGGCCGCGATCGTCGCCGCGAGCCTGCAGCCGGCCGGACTGCATTCATTCAATCAGGCGGATATCGGGTCACTGAACGGATACAACGAGTTTGTCACGCACCGGGACAATATCCCCGGGAGATATGCTCTTGTTTATCCGGATAACCAGGCTGACCTGCCGGAGATTATCACCACCCCCGGCGATCCGGTAGGCTCTTTTGCGGGGGATAAAAACCTGCTGCAGGATTTCTCTGTCCCTTTCATGAAGATTTACCAGGCGGATGATCCGGCACTTATTGCCAATCGTTATTATGCCAGGATCGCTACGGATCCTTCCGTTTCCACCCTCCTGTCACAGGCAGATCAGTCCGGTGCGACGTTCTTTTTGCTGTGGGCGGGCATGTCGGATATCCTGGGTTATGCCATGTCGGGAGGCGTAGGGGATACGTTACTTGCCGGTACCGGACAAACGCCGGGCCCGCAGGATCTCACGCCGGTATCCCTTTTTGAAGAAAAGCTGGATAAGATCCTTTCCACCCTGCTGGACAATGAAAGCAGCAAAGGAGTGATCCTTACCCTGCCCTCTTTTGATGACCTGCCTTTCTTTTATTATTATACCTATAACTTTATCAAGCTGCCGGGGCCGATGCTGGTGCTTGCTTTTTCTACTTATACGGATTTTAACGATGCGGTGAGTCTGAACAACCAGGATCCGGCCAACCCCAAAAGACCTTATATCAGTTTCAATGACAACGGCAGCACCCTCTACCCGCAGAATGTGGTGGTGGTGGATTCGACCCTGCCGGATGCTTATTATCCCGACGGCCAGCCTCTGGAGAAAATCAGGCAGTTGCGGGAAGGGGAGATGGTGCTGATGACCTTCCCGAAGGAGCTGCTGGAGTATGGGATGGGGTCACTCATCCCTTTGCCGGAGAAGTATTATCTGAATGCCAGGCAGGTGGCGGCCATACGCACACGTGTGGCGGCTTTCAATGAGGTGATCCGGCGGAAAAGTGCAGAATATCCCGGCCGGCTGTGCCTGGTGGACATAACGGAAAATATTCATGCCATCGCGCAAACGGGTAAGCTGAACGGCTGGGGACAACCTGCCGGTAAAGATTTTCAGTATTTTGAGGGGGTGCCCCTGGCCGGGAGACTCGAACTGAACAGCATTTATTCACTCGACGGGCTCCATTTCAACCAGCGGGGCAATGCCTATATAGCACATGAGATCATTGAGACGGTCAATACATTTTTTCAGGCTACCCTTCCTGCAGTGGATGTAAACAGTTACCGGGGCAATGTGCCGCTGTACTGATCTTATTTCATCAGGTTGAAAAACTTAGGCAGCCAGAGGCTGATCTCCGGGATATAGGTCACCAGCAGCAGGACGATCACCATGGCGGCAAACATCGGGAGCAGGGGCTTGATCACCTTCTCGATCTTCACGTTGGCCACACTGCATCCGATGAACAGTACCGATCCGACCGGCGGTGTGCAAAGGCCTACACTCAGGTTCAGAACCATGATGATGCCGAAGTGGATGGGGTCGAGCCCCAGTTGTTGCTGCACTACGGGCAGGAATATGGGTGTAAAGATCAGAATGGCCGGCGTCATGTCCATGAAAATCCCTACAAAGAGAAGGATGAAGTTGATGATCAGCAGGATCACAAAGGGGCTGTTGCTGATGCTCAGCAGTCCGGCACTGACATTTTGCGGGATATTCTCATAGGCCATGATCCAGGAAAGGCCGATGCTGGTGCCTACCAGCAGCAGGACAATGGCCGTGGTCTTTACCGAACGGAGGATCACATCCGGCAGGTCTTTGATCTTCATCTCCCGGTAGATGAGGGCCAGGATAAGCGAATAAAGCACCGCCACGGCAGAAGCTTCGGTGGCTGTGAAATAGCCGGCGATGATCCCTCCCACGACAATGATCAGCAGCAGCAGGCTGGGCAGGGCGTCCAGGAATGATTTCATCCCGAACAATGCCCTGTCCCAATATTTGATGGTGCGATAAACGACGACGGCTCCGGCGAGAAGGGCCAGGATGATCCACAGGGTATGCAGCACACCGGGCGAGTAATTCCTGGCGATATGGTTTATGCCGATGATCGCCAGGATGATCACGGCGAAAAAAACCGCGATCTTTGCCAGGGTGACAGTAACCCCTTTGACTCCCTTGTTCTTATAGATCAGCATAGACATGGCCGTGAGCATGAGGGCGACACCCGTGAGGATCCCCGGCACATACCCCGCCACAAAGAGGGCGGCGATGGAGGCTCCGCCGCTGGCCAGCGAATAGACGATCAGCACGTTGCTGGGCGGTATGGAGAGGCCGGTGGTGGCGGAGGTGATATTGACGGCTGCGCTGAAGTGGCGGTCATACCCTTCTTTTCTCATCTCCGGCTCCATGATGCTGCCGATGGCTGAGGCCGAGGCGGCGGCCGAGCCGGAGATGGCCCCGAACAGCATGTTGGCGAAGATATTCACAAAGGCCAGTCCCCCCGGGATGCCGCCTACCAGCGCCCGGGCAAAATTGATCAGCCGCATGGCGATGCCCCCGCTGTTCATGATATTGCCCGCCAGGATGAAAAAAGGGATCGCCAGCAGGGCAAAACTGTCCAGGCCCGTGGCCATGCGGTGGGCAAAGGTGGTGAACGCCGGCAGGGCGTCTATGCTGACCAGCATGGTCAGGATACCGGAGATACCTATGCTGAACGCTATAGGAACCCCTATGGATAATAAAAAAATAAAACTTATGATCAGAACAAAGATACCCCAGTAATCCATATCTTCATTTATTTGTTATGATACACCTGTATCATATTATCTGTTTCATAATATGTGATCAATAATCCGCTGACGGGTACCACCAGGTAAACATAGCCCAGCGGAATCTGCAGGTCGGCCGACCTTACGTCCAGCATAAAACGCGTATATACCAGCCAGCTTCCTCCGACCACCATCACCAGCACACTGAACAACAGGATGAATGTGTAGATGGAAAGAAGCAGTCTTCGCCGGCGTGCCGGCGAGGATTTCTGTACCATCAGGTCTATGGCCAGGTGCTCATTCTTGCCGGCGACGTAAGCAGCACCCAGGATCCCCACCCAGATAAGCAGATAACCGGCTACCTCTGTGGTGAAAGAACTGGGATTGACCAGGATGTACCGGCTGGTTACCTGCCACAAGACATCAATGACCAGGACACTCATCAGGAAAATAAGTATCCATTCCAGTACTTTATCGATTTTTTTACGCAGGCTCATTATTCATGAGTGTTTTGGATTCTGTTGATATAATCGTTGATGATCTTTTGTTTACGGTATTCCTGGTACACCGGGGCCACTTTGGCGCGGAACAGGCTTTTGTCCGGAATGATGATCTCCACGCCTGCTTTTTTTACGGCATCCAGTGATTTCTTCACACTTTCCGCCCACAGTTTTCTCTCTACCAGCACCGACTCATTGGCAGCCTGCTGCAGCCATTTCTGCTCCTGCTCACTTAGTTTCCTCCATATCTTTTCGTTGATGATCAATACATCCGGAACGGTGGTATGTTCATCCAGTGTATAAAACTTGCAGACTTCGTAATGATGGGATGTGTAAAAACTCGGCGGGTTGTTCTCGGCGCCGTCCACCACGCCGCTCTGCAGGGCGGTGTATAACTCTCCCCAGGAGAGTGGGGTGGGCGAGCCGCCCATGGCTTTGACCATTTCCAGGGCTGTCTTGCTTTTCATGACACGTATCTTCAGCCCTTTCAGATCTTCCGGTTTATGAATGGGTTTGGATACCGTGTAAAAGCTGCGGCTGCCCGCGTCATAAAAGCAGAGTCCGCGGATCCATCTTTTCTCCGTGCTTAGCAGGATATCCCTGCCTATCTCACCGTCCAGCACTTTGAAAGCATGTTGTTTTGACCGGAACAGGTAAGGGAGTCCGAGCACTTTGTAATCGTCGGCGAAACTCTCCATGACCGCTGCCGAGACCTTGGTCATGGACAGGCTGCCGATTTGTACCAGTTCCACACACTGCTGCTCCGAACCCAGCTGTCCGCTGGGATAGATCTGAATGGTCAGCCGGCCCCCGGATAACTCCTTCAGCCGGTCGGCCATGAAAACCATCGCCTTGTGCACAGGATGATCGGTGGGCAGGCTGTGGGCAAGCTTGAGCACTTTTTTTTGTTTCTGCAGGATGCAGGAAGAAGTGCCCGTAAGGAGAAAAATCCCGAGAAAGAGAAGTGCCGGGACCAAAATGTATGTATTTCTTCTGACAACTTTCATATCAGATGACCGTTAGGACAGGATCAATGAATGGACAATCAAAAATAATGAAAGAAAAAGAAGGAGCAAACGTTTGAGCTAAATTATTTGAAAAAATTCATATTTTCATCCGGGGGTGCCAGGGGGTGACGTCCACGACTGCCATGCCGGCCCTGCGTGCCGCCTCCAGTCCGCGTTCTCCGTCTTCAAAAACCAGGCATTTCTCCGGAGCGACACCCATTTTCGCAGCACATAAAAGGAAAGTGTCCGGAGCGGGTTTATGGTTCTCCACATCATCGGAGGCTACGATCACATCAAAATAACGGGTGAGATCCAGGTGATCCAGGGTCTTCAGGGTGGAAGATCGCAGACGTCCCGTGCCCACAGCCATCGGCAGCCTGCCGTGAAAATGCCTGACAATCTCCAGAACGGAAGGGATGGGTTTCACCAGTTCCTTTTCCAGCAAGTCAAATTCCCTTTCTTTCCGGTCTGACAGTGCCCGGGCACTGATCTCTTTTTCTTTGCCGTACATTTTCAGTATCTCTTCCGCGATTTTCAGGGAGGATAGACCGGAGAAAAAGTAAAACTTGTTACGGGGATATTCCAGCCCGAAAGCCCGGCAGGCATGGGTCCAGGCTTCCAGATGGGCAGGGTTAGAGTCGGCCAGCGTGCCGTCCAGGTCGAAGATCAACGCGCTGTAAGAGGATTCTATCCGTGAAATCACCTCTTGCGGTGTGGGGGCTGTTGTCATGGCAGGGTCGGTAATTAATCTCTGTGCGGCGATAAAAATAACCCAAATTTTTTTATTTTTGATCATTAACTTCAGCAGTTTTCTCAGAGTGTTTGAACCACGGAGGTCACGGAGTCTGTTTTCGTTTACTGATGGCAAACCGGATCACCGAATAAAAAAGGCACAGAGATCACAAAGAAATGGGGCTATATGAAAT
>CAZYPI010000103.1:0-9661 GCA_964649335.1 uncultured Rikenellaceae bacterium
GGGTTCGAATCCCCTAGTCTCCACCTTCGCCCTCCGAAGCTCCGTTGGAGCGAAGGAGGGCTTCGCCTTTTCAGGAATTCATTTAGAGCCTTGATTTTTTGCTACTTTTGGATCAAGCCAAAAGTAGGATAAAAGAATAATAGGAAAGCCCTTGTGATATTCGGGTTGTAGGTAGTTGGGGACCATTATATTGGGAGGTGCGTTGATTCAATTTGTTTTAACAGCTTCTCCAGGCTACGGTGGACACCGTCATCTCCCCCTCTTTTTGGTTGATCCGGGAAATTCTTGTATTCTGGCCTGTTTTTTGTAACTTTATTCGGGATATTTCTTAATTATCATGAACTTGGTGAATCGTGGTGTCTTAGTGCCTTGGTGGCAGGTCATAATTTTCGTTTATTCCTTACCGTTTTTGTTAAGGTCTATTAATTTAAAAGGTATAACAGAAATTTTGCTTACATACATAATTTAAAAATATTACAACCATGAAAACAATAATTCAATATCTTCTCACAGCGGTTCTTTTGTTTGCATTCGCAGATCCTGTATCCGCCAAAGAAACCCCGGTAAAGTCCAAAATAACCCATGTAACCGTCTTCCTGCAGGGAGCCCAGATTACCCGTAAAGGATCTGCAACCCTGACAGAGGGCAGGCAGACCCTGGTTTTTCGTTCCCTCTCTTCGGAAATCCGGCCCGGCAGCATACGTGTCGAAGGTAAAGGCAAATTCACCCTCCTCTCTGTGAAATACCGCAACAATTATCTGGATCCCCGGAATAACAATCCCGAATACCAGGCTTTGAAAAAGAAACTGGACGCCCTCACTGGCAGCCGCGAGGCCCTGACGGTGGAAATGCAGGTGCTGAAAGGGGAGGAAAGTATGCTGGACGAGAACAAAACCGTAAGCGGTCAGAACGGACTGAATGTCACCACCCTCTCCGGAGTGCTGGCTTATTATCAGAAAAAGATGACGGAGATCAAAACACGGGAGACGGAGATCAACAGGCAGTTGCAGGAGCTGGATAAAAAGATCAAACAGGTGAAGCTGCAGATGGAGGAACTGACAAAAAAGCAGAAAATGTCTACGGGTGAGGTGGTGGTTACCGTCACGGCGGACGCCCCGGAAAAGGCTTCTTTCGTTGTCCGTTACTATACCCCGCAGGCACGCTGGCGCCCGGAGTATGATGTGCGTGTGGAGGATGTCACCAAAGAAGTGAAGATCGGCTATAAAGCATTCATCAAACAAACCACGGGAGAGACCTGGGACCGCGTGCCGGTGACCCTCTCCACCGGAAATCCTGCCGCCGGTGGCAACAAACCCGAGCTATATCCCTGGTATCTCGACTTCAGACAGGAGAAAGAAACCAGATATTCCGTGATGAGCAAGAGCATGGCCGTAATGAACGAGAAAGCGGCACCTGTGGCCCGGACAACCGCCGATTACACTAACGTGACACTGGCACAGACCACTACAGAGTTCAATATCACCCTGCCCTGGACACTCCCCTCCGAAGAGAGGGAAGAGGCGGTGATGATCCGGAATATCTCATTGCCGGCAAAATATGCCTATTATGCCGTGCCGAAGATCAACAGGGATGTCTTCCTGACAGCGGCAGTGGCGGGATGGAAAAAGTATGATTTCCTCTCCGGGAAAATGAACCTTTTCCTCGAGGGGAGCTTTACCGGTACCGCCTACCTGGATGTCTCCCGGGCAAGGGATACCCTGCTGCTGACATTGGGCCGGGATAAACGTATCAAGGTGGAACGCAAAAAAATTCAGGACTTCACCCAAAAACAAACACTGGGAAATAATATCCGTGAAACCCACGGATGGCAGATCAGTGTGATGAACACCAAAAAGGTTCCCGTGCATCTGATCATAGAAGACCAGATCCCCGTGAGCAAAAGAAAAGAGATCACCGTGGAGCCGCTCGAACTGTCGGGGGCACACCTCAACAAAACAACCGGAAAATGCATGTGGGATGTTACCCTGCAGCCGGAAGAATCCAGGTCGTTCATCCTGAAGTTTTCCGTGAAATATCCGAAGAACCAGAGTGTTTATGTGGATTGAGAAACGTCCGGATTGATGGACCCTTTGGGGTTTTGTCAGATTGTTAAGTTCAAGGGGTTATCGTCCTGCAGTGTGCTTCACCGCCACGCAATAGTCTCCCTTTTTGATATAAGGGGTTATCAGGTTTCCGGCACTGTTGTTTCCTTCCCTTTCGCAGGGAATCTCCTCCCATCCGGCTTTCAGCGAAGGGCGGTACAGCAGCGTGATCTTCTCTTTGGATGAGGGTGCCGGGAGGGTGTCGAGATATCCGTTCCTCATGGAGCGGGTGAAGTTATAATAGAACGCCCCCTGCCATCCGGACGAGTCGGGCAGAACCCCTTCGATGCTCCAGTACCGGTTTTTCGAGAGAGTCACCCCCGCCGGATGTCCCGAAAGCTCCGGGCCGATCCAATGGTGGATGACACGGAAAAAAGCCGAGTCGGTTATCGTGCCGGCTTCGAGCCTGAAAAAACAATTGTCAAAGGTGTAAGAGCCGGACTGTTTGATCACTTTGTAGTCGGAACAGGTGGCGTCGGACACCGACAGATCCGTGTTGACCATCACGGCCACCGGCCTGAAAGAAGTGATGACGGTCTTTTTCTGTAACGGACCGGAAATGTTTACTTTTTCATAGTGCAGATTCCAGGCCTTGTCCAGCAGGGTGACGGTTACCGGCGTGTTGTAACTGTAGTCCTTTCTGCCCCTGAGTCTCTGTTTCAGAAAAAGCCCTGTGATATAGTCGTCCCGGTCGCGGATGATCAGAAAGCTGTCGAGGCTGAAATGAGGGAATCCCGGAGCATAGATCCAGGTGTTGAAAAAATCTTCCATCTCCACATGGGTGGTGGCGGTCAGAAAAGACTCGAACTCCTGTGTGGAGATATTCCCGTAAGCAAACTTCCGGAAGTACGTTTTCATGGCACTGAAAAAGAGCTTATCCCCCAGAAAATTGCGCAGGGTATAAATCATATCGGCGCCTTTGTTATAGACGGTGCTGCCGTAGGTAAGATCGTCGGGGATCCCGTATACGGCATAATAACCGTCGTCGGCGATGTGGGTGTACTGAAGCACCCTTCTGTGGTTGTTCCGGATAAAGCGGTTGTAATCGGCCTGGCCCCGGCTGTATTCATGGTATAATGCTTCGCAAAACACCGCCCATCCTTCGTTGAGCCACATGTCCCGGGCCGTCCGGCAGGTCACCAGGTTGCCGAACCAGCTGTGGGAAAACTCGTGGGAGAGCAGATCGTCAAAATCACCCGTTTCGTCTAATACATATTCGGGGACGGAGATGCAAGTGGCATGCTCCATGGCGCCCTTCTGAAAGGGGACGGCGGCATATCCTATTTTCTCCCAGCGGTAAGGGCCGAAGAGGGATTCGAAGATGCGAAGGTAATCCGGTACATGCGAAAAAACGGCCTTCGCTGCGGTTTTTTTTTCCGGCGGGACAAAATAATAAGCGGGAACAAGTCCCCGCATGCTTTGCAGGCTGTCTTTCAGAATAGCATAATGAGCGATGGCTACCGACGAGAGATAGGTGGGGATGGGGTTGGAGAGATTCCAGTGCCAGGTGGAGGTGCCGTCGTGGTTGTGGAAGATATCTTCCAGCGTGCCGGGACAGGCCGCCACCATGGTGTCGGGGACGGTGATGAAATAATCGTAGGTGGCTTTGTCGTCAAAGCTGTCCACACAGGGATACCAGGTGCGGCCGTAAGGGTGGGGGACGACCGTCATGCCGACACCCATATTGTAGGCGGCGCCACGAGAGAAATAAAACCCGCCCCAGCGGGGGTCGTGCACCGGCCTGCCGTGGTAAAAGACCGTGACCAGGAGGGTGGTGCCTTTGTCCTGGGGTTCCTCCAGCAGGATATCCAGGATATCCCCCTTTCTGACGATGGTACGGTTCCTTTCCTCGTTGATCCATACGGAGTCCACGGTCAGGTGCTCCAGCATCAGCCGGATATGCCGGGTCGAGTCACGCAGCGTGTAGGCTTGCAGGTCCGTGATGCCGATCACCGAGCGGGCGGCCAGGTCGGGAAGGATCAGGTTGATGTTGTAGTGCAGGATGTCCACCGTGCCGGAGGGGCTGCCGGCGGCCGGCGGGGGTTGCTCACGGAATGACTCCAGGGGCCAGGTTGCCAGTAGGGCCATAACCAGAAACAAAAACCCGGAGGAGAACCGTTTTGAACGTCCCTTGTCACACATTGTTTTCTTATGGGTGTCCGCACCCGGTGGTGCAGGATCAATTATATATACTGAACTTCTTTTCTTCCAGTGTTTTGATGAGTGAATCGAAGATCAGGCGGCCGTCGGTATTACCCAGCAGGTCGTCGGAAGCTCGCTCGGGGTGCGGCATCATGCCGAAGACGTTTTTTGTCTCATTGCATACCCCGGCGATATTGTCCATCGAACCGTTCGGGTTGAACTCCTCGGATATGACGCCGTCTTTGCCGCAGTAACGGAACAGGATCTGGTGGTTCTGGCGGATGCGGGCGATCTCCTCCTCGGGGGCATAGTACCTGCCTTCTCCATGGGCGATGGGTATCTTTAGCGGACGGCTCTTATCGAGACGGGCGGTCAGCGGCGTCTTGTTATTATCGGGAAGGATATATACATTTTTACAGATGAACTTCTGGTTGGTGTTGGGCAAAAGAGTCCCCGGCAGCAACCCCGCCTCGCAAAGGATCTGGAAGCCGTTGCAGATGCCCAGGACATAACCGCCTCTTTTGGCAAAACGGATCACCTCATTCATGAGGGGACTGTAACGGGCGATAGCTCCCGAACGCAGGTAATCCCCGTAGGAGAACCCCCCCGGAAGGACGACCACATCCACATCCTGCAGGTCCGTATCCTTGTGCCAGAGGGCTACCACCTCCTGGTCCAGGATATCCCTGAGGGCATAGATCGTGTCCTGGTCACAGTTGGATCCCGGGAAAATAACAACGCCGAATTTCATGGTATCAAGCTTTTATCAAAATAAATTACCCAAAGTTATTTATTTTTATCCGGCAGATCAAAACAATTTTTCATTTACCGCCGAAAATGGTTAAATTTCGTAGAATTATTTTTATTTGGATAAAAATGAATATCATTGCAAATGATCCTCTGAGGCGGGAACCCTTATTAAAAACGAATAGCAATAAAATGGATGACACCAATAAATTTGCAAATACTTGGTGATTCTTAGTGTCTTGGTGTCTTGGTGGCTGATCTGTCTTTTGCCACCAGGGTACGAAGGCCCCAGGTTACACCAGGAATTAATGGGATAGTAGTATTTTCTGGCAATGAGTATGCTATTGAGATATTTTTATATGTATAACATGAGTTATTAAAATATAAACTAATGAAAACAATTTTAAAGTGGATAGCCCGGATAGTGGGAATTCTGTTGCTTCTCTTTGTATTATTCCTGTTGGTTGCCACCCTCACCGATTACCGGCCGCCTGAAAAAATTGAGCTGTATGCTTCGAATCATCCCGATACCCTGAAGGTGCCGGATACGCTGAACCTTTTAACCTGGAATATCGGTTATTGCGGCTTGGGCAAAGACATGGATTTTTTCTATGACGGAGGCAAACAGGTGCGTACCAGCCGGGCCCATACGGTTGCGAACCTGAAAGCCGTCACGGATTTCCTGATGAAAAACGATACGATGGATGCTTTTTTCCTGCAGGAGGTGGATATCTCCTCTCACAGGACCTACCGCATCCATGAGGTGGACACGCTGAAAAAGTATCTTCCCGGATACAAGGTGTTCGTAGCACTCAACTACAAGGTGTTTTTTGTCCCGGTGCCGGTGAGCAACCCGATGGGGGGCGTGAAGTCGGGCGTGGTGCTGCTCTCCCGGTATGAACCCCTGCGCGTGGACCGCATGGACTACCCGGGGCAGTACGGCTGGCCTACACGCCTGTTCATGCTAGACCGCTGTTTTCTGGCAGCCCGTTATCCACTGAAGAACGGAGCGCAGCTGGTGTTGATAGTCACCCATAATTCCGCCTTCGACAACGGAGAACTGAAGAAAGAAGAAATGGCGTTCCTGAAAAAATATATCCTGGATGAACAAATGAAAGGCAACCGCGTAGTGGTGGGGGGTGACTGGAACCAGAACCCGCCCGGTTTCAGGGATGAATCCTTTAACGATAAATCGGGGTATAAACGTTTTGTCCTGAATAAGATACCGGAAGACTACCTCCCTGCCGGATGGAACTGGGCATTCGACGGCAACCATATGACCAACCGGTCGAACCTCACTCCCTTCGACCCGGAGAAAACACCTACCACTCTGCTGGATTTCTTTTTGCTGTCGCCCGGCATCCAAAAACTCTCGGTACAGGGTATCGACCTGGGGTTCGAACACAGCGACCATAACCCGGTGAGGATGAAGATTGGAATAATGGAATGATGGAGGATTGGAATGTATTGTTAAAAAGTCTTATATACGGATAGCCTATGAGTGAAGAGATCCTGCGGGCACTGATGCAGCTGTTCGCCCTCATCGTCAAGCAGGACGAGGGAGTACAGGAAAAAGAATATCTCTTTGTACGGGATTTTCTGATCCGCCAACTCGGCGAAGACTCGGCCCGCGAATACATGAAATTGTTCGAGGAATTTGCGGAAATCGATCACACAAAAAAGCAGAATGTCCCGGTGCGGACGCCGTCGGTAAAAGACTCCGTGCGTATTTTCGGTATCTGTAAAAAGATCAACCGTACCCTGAACCGGGAACAAAAGGTGGTGGTACTGGTACGCCTCTTCGAGCTGCTGAACAGCGCCGGCAAGTTCTCCCCCCAGCGCATGAATATCGTCAATACGGTGGCGGAAGTATTTAAAATATCCCGGGAAGTATATGAGGATATAGAGCAGTTTATCCGCCGGAACAAACCCGACCGCCTCGATATGGAAAGGGTGTTTGTCATCACGGGTGAGAAAAAAGCCCTGATGAACGCCGGATACTTGTATGTCAAAGGCCTGAAGGGGCACGTCTTTTTTCTGTATGTGCCGGATGTGGAGATGTATTTTCTAAAGCACACCTGCGTGAATGATGTCTTCCTGAACGGCTTGCTTGTGAAACCAGGCCAGGCCTTTATGTTTGCTCCCGGAAGCAGTCTTCATCTGCCGCACGGTAAGCCGTTGTATTACAGTGATGTAGTGGCCCGATTCAAGTATGACCGGGATATCGTCCCCATATCCTTTGAGGCGAGACATGTCTCCCAGCGTTTTCCCAACGGAAACTGGGGCATACGGGACATCACCTTTTCGGAGACCCATGGCAAGCTGACAGGCATCCTCGGCGCCAGCGGCTCCGGCAAAACCACCCTGATGAACGTGCTCAGCGGCACCGAGAAACCCACGGAAGGGGAGGTGATCATCAACGGATACGACCTGTTCAGGGACAAAGACCGGCTGGAAGGAGTGATCGGTTATGTCCCCCAGGATGATGTGCTGATAGAGGAACTCACCGTCTTTCAGAACCTCTATTACAATGCTTTGCTCTGTTTCAGGAAGATGCCGGAGGAGGAAGTGGCTGCCATGGTCGACCGGATGCTCAGAGACCTTGACCTGTTTGAGATCCGCGACCTGAAGGTGGGATCGCCCAAAAAAAGCATCATCAGCGGAGGCCAGCGCAAACGGCTGAACATAGCCCTCGAGATGATCCGCCAGCCCTCCATCCTCTTTCTCGATGAGCCCACCTCGGGGCTCTCTTCGCGGGATTCGGAGAATGTGATGGACCTGCTCAAAGGACTCGCACTGAAAGGCAAACTGATATTTGTCGTGATCCATCAGCCCTCTTCGGATATCTACAAGATGTTTGACACCGTCCTGGTGCTGGATGTGGGGGGCTATCTGGTGTATTACGGCAATCCGGTCGAGGCGATCACCTATTTCAAAAAACTGGATGCCCAGATCAACAGTGACGTTGGCGAGTGCCCCGTATGCGGCAACGTCAACCCCGAAACCATCTTCAACATCCTGGATGCACGGGTGGTGGACGAATATGGAAGATATACGGAAAAAAGAAGGGTGAAACCCTGGAAATGGGCCCGGATTTTCCGGGAAAAAGCGGTGTTTCCTCCGATACCACAGACCCGTGACAAACCTTCCTCCTCCCTGGACCAGCCCGGCAAGTTCAAACAGTTTTTGATCTACCTGAGAAGGAATGTGTTGAGCAAGGTCGCCAACGGCCAGTATGTTACCATGAACCTGCTGGTCTCCCCGCTGCTGGCCTTTGTGCTGGCATACCTTATTAAATATATAGCCGACCCCCGGTCGGATGTTTATATTTACCGGGAGAATGAGAATATCCCCGTATATATCTTTATGTCCCTGATCGTTTCCCTTTTTCTGGGTCTGATTATCAGCGCCGAAGAAATTTACAAAGACCGCAAGATCCTGAAAAGAGAACGTTTCCTTCGGCTGGGGAAAGGAAGCTATCTGCTGTCGAAGATCGCCGTATTGTTTTTTATCTCGGCCGTGCAGTCGGCCATGTTCGTGGCCATAGGCAACTCAATCCTGGAGATACGCGGCATGTTCATCCCCTACTGGCTGGCCCTCTTCACTACGGCGGCCTGTGCCAACCTGCTGGGACTGATCATCTCGGCATCCTTCAATTCGGCCATTACCATTTATATCGTGGTGCCGGTGCTGATTATCCCGATGATGGTGCTCAGCGGGGCCATGTTCAGCTTCGATAAGCTCAACCGTAAGTTCAGCAGCATTGACAAAGTGCCGGTGGTGGCCGACCTGATGCCCACCAAATGGACCTACGAGGCGTTGATGGTGAACCAGTTCAAAAACAACAAATACGAAAAATACTTTTATCCTTATGAAAAAACGGAGAGCGAGGCCGACTTCCAGGAGGTGTACCGTATCCCCAAACTGAGGGAAGCACTGAATGCCACGGTCACCCTGCTCAATGAACGAAAACTGTCGCCGGAGAACCCCGGCAAATTGCCCCTGTTGAAAAATGAAATTGAAAAAGAAAACCGTCTGGATCCGCAGGTGAAATTCGACGATATGGAAACTCTGGAGCCCGGGAAATTCAACCCGCAGACGGTTAATGAGCTGCAGAGCTATTTTGACAGACTGGAAGAGCATTACAATAATAAAATGCTGGCAGCCAACAACAGACGCCAGAAGATCATGGAATATATGCTGGAGACCGATCCGCAACTGTATAAAAAACTCAGAGATGAATATTATAATGAGAGCCTGGCAGATATCGTACAGAAGGTATATGAGAGAAACCGGATCGTCGAATATAAAAACCGGCTGATACAGAAATATCATCCCATATATGAAGATCCCGACAACAGCCACTGGCTTGGGATCAGGTCACATTTCTTTGCCCCGCAAAAATATTTTGCCGGCCGCTACTACGAGACCTTCTTTTTCAATATCCTGACGGTATGGGTGATGATCCTGCTGTTGTACCTGATCCTTTATTTTGACCTGCTGAAACGTATCATTGATCTTTTCGGAGAGATCCCCTCCCTGAGGAAGAAGAAATAACCGGCGTAACCTTTGTCCCTTCTTTATGTGTTTTTACATGATGGTGTTAAGCTGTTACGAATGCAAAACAGATGTCATGGAATCTTTTCTATACCTTAAAATGAAGCTTCTTT
>CAZYPI010000104.1:0-9437 GCA_964649335.1 uncultured Rikenellaceae bacterium
CGGCCTTTGGCCTTATGCGCAATAGAGCTATTTTCAATAACTCTATTGCGCAATTGGGATAAACTAAAAAGTTATGAACTAAACCAACCCCCCCCTACCGAGAGGTATTTTCTTATCCTGTCGAAAAATAAATCATCGCTTCACGATCTCCACGCGCCGGTTCCGGGCCCTGCCTGTTTCCGTTTTGTTGGAAGCCACCGGACAGAGGGGGCCGGCACCATATGCAGCAAGCCGCTGGGGGTCTATGCCGTACCGCTCCGTCAGGGCCGTCACCACCGCCTCCGCCCGTCTTTTTGAGAGATCAAGATTATATGAAAGACTCCCCCGGCTGTCGGTATGGCCCACCACATAGATCCTGAGATCCGGATTCTCCCTCAGGAGGATGGCTATCTGTGCCAGCACCGTATCCGACGCAGGTTTCAGGTCGGCTTTGTCATATTCAAAATAGATCCCGTAAAGAGCCAGATGGCCGCTTCGTTCAAGGGCTTCTTTCATGTCACGTGCCGTCACCAGCCCCGTTTCCATCTGTTTTTTTTCCACCACCGCCACGGCAATGACGGGAGGACGCCCGCTGTACCCCCCGCCGGCATACACCGACAGATAAAGGTCACGGGCAGGGTTGACGGCCGAGAAGTAATAATGATCGGCCGGGTTTTCACTGGTGTTCAACAGGATATCCCAGAAACCACAGGTTTTGTCAAGAAAACTCCGTATCTCTTTGGCCTGTCCCTTACAGAGAATCTCAAATCCCGCCTTCTTCACCGCCATCAGATAGTTGTTAAAGATTTCCAAAGCACTCTTCTCACGGGGACCCGCATACTGGATACGGGTCACCTTCCCTCCTACCGTCTGTTTCCCGCACTCTTTCATCCTGATAATATTCCCCTGAGGATTACAGGTGAGAAGCGTAAAGCTGTCGAAATCTTTTTGCCGGTAATGTGTAATCCGAGAACCGGGATAGCGGGATAATGCGGGATGATCCCGGCTGCCCGCCACATCCTGTCCTGCAGAAATACCACAGGACACTATCCAGAGAAAAAATATGAAAACCTTTGCTCGCATAATACTGTGTTTATTTGTTGTGACAGAAAAAATCCGTATATACCACTCTCAAAATTAATAAATCGGAATTATAAACCCCAATGAAACGATGGAAAATCTATCGCCAAACGGACAAAAATAATCTTTGCATTCCTATATATTTGTAAGGTTTTATAAGGAATTTCTTTAATACTCTTTTATTTCTTTTATGATTTTCTCTTTTCTTTGAACCATAAAAGGCATAAAAGAAACATAAAAGGAGGGGTGTGTGTACTGTTTTATACCTTTGTACAATAAAAAAAATGAATAAATGAAAAAGATCATTGCTTTCACAGTTGCTCTCCTACTGGGTATGAGCATGTTTATCAGTTGTAAAACAAAAGCTCCCGCCTCGGGGGGCCCGGAACACGGGAACCTGATCGGGCCTTATCTTCAGAACATGACCCCCCGGTCGGTCACCATTGCCTGGGCCGTGAAAACGGGCAGCACGCGGATCACGGGCAGCGACAGTCTCTCCGCCAAACAGGTGGGGCAGTATGAATACCACAGTACATTGATTACGGGCCTGCAGCCGGACTCGACCTACACGTACGACATCCTGCAGGACGGCACGGACGCCGGCAGGGGTACCTTCCACACCTTCCCCGCACAGCCGGAACCTTTTCATTTCTGCGTGCTGGGAGACACCCGCACCCGGCATGAGGTGCACCAACAGGTTGTCAACCGCATCATTCAGGAAAAGCCGCTGTTCGTCGTAAATACCGGTGATCTGGTGGCCAACGGCAACAACATCTCCCTTTGGGAGACTTTCTTCCGCATCAACAAAGAGCTGGTCCGCCATGTACCCTACTACACCGTGCTGGGAAACCATGAAAAGGATTCGAAGAACTATTACGACTTTTTCGACCTGCCCGGAAACGAAAGATATTATTTCTTCACCGTCGGTGATGCTTTGTTCATCGTGCTGGATATGGAAGGACCGAATTATGAAACGCCTGTTTATCTTACACCACATAGCCGCGAAATCTTCTGGGAAAAAATCAGCAAACCATACTTTGACAAGGAAAAAGCCTGGCTGGAGAATTTGCTGACAATCAATAATGATGCAGGTTATATCTTTGTTTTTTTCCATCCCACCTGGTACAGCATCAAGGCAAGCCGGGTGGCGGAGGCGGCCCGCCGCAGGGCTTATTGGGGAGATATCTTTGAACGTCATCATGTGCAGGTGGTACTGAACGGTCACGACCATTACTACGAACATGCCTTCCACGGCGGCACCCACTATATCGTCACCGCCGGTGGCGGAGCCCCCCTGTACAATACGGATGCCATCCAGCCCGAAACTATCAAATATAAGAAGATAGAACACTATATGCGAATAGATGTGGGACCGGAAAAAGCCGTTTTGAAAGCCATACAACCGGACGGAACGGTACTGGATGAATTCTCCGTAAACAAAAGAAAGTAAATCTTCGGTCATTCCCGCTTTATTATCCCAATATGATATCATAAATTCTTATTAGATTTGCCTACGCTTAATAATATCAGGGATGAATATCGAACCTGAAAAAATAAATATTTAAATAAATATTTAAATACGTATTTAAATACATATATTTATTTTTATCAAACATCAAACATCAAACATCAAACATCAAACATACTTTTGTCTTTTTACTTTTATCTTTTATCTTAATACATTACCTCCATGACCCACTCTTCACAAAAAACCCGTTGGGGCATTCTCAGCACCGGCCACATCGCCGGCAAGTTTGCCGAAGCCCTGCAGATCCTTCCCGAAGCCGAATTATACGCAGTTGCCTCCCGCACCCGGGAGAAGGCGGATGCTTTTGCCCGGAAATACGGTTTCCGACGCGCTTACGGCACTTATGAGGAGCTGTCCGCCGACCCTGCGGTGGATGCGGTTTATATTGCCACGCCGCATGTCTTTCATCTGGACAATGCGCTGATGTGCCTGCGTGCCGGCAAGGCGGTACTCTGTGAGAAAGCGCTGACCATCAACGCCCGTGAGACGGAGGAGATGATCCGGGTGGCACGGGAAGAAAATATTTTCCTGATGGAGGCCATGATCCCGCCGCATGTGCCGCTGGTGAAGAAAATCCTCAAAAGAGTGCGCGAGGGCCGTATCGGCGAGGTACGTCTTTTCTCCGCCTCCCGAGGCCTGCGGCGTGACTTCGGCCCCGAATCCCGGCAATTGAAACGGGAGCTGGGCGGCGGCAGCCTCCTGGACCTCGGCGTCTATCCCGTTTCCTTTGCCGCCATGATCTTTGAAGAGCCGCCGGCGGAAGCTGCCGGCGTCGCTCACATCGGAAAATACGGCACCGACGAACAGGGTGCGGCCGTGCTGAAATACAGCCACGGCGCCATCGCCGACGTATCGTTTGCCCTGCGCACCGCCACCGCCAACGATGCCCGGATATACGGCACCGAAGGGTCCGTCCACATAGACGCTGTCTTTGCCGTCCCCGAAAGGGCCGTTTTCTACGACCATGACGGCCGCATAACGGAAGTGCTGGAAGAACCACTCACGGGCAACGGCCTCAACTACGAAGCCGCCGAGGTGATGCGTTGCCTGCGGGAAGGACTGAAAGAGTCGCCGTTCATGCCCCCGGAGCGCTCGCTGGAGGTGATGCAGACCCTGGACCGCATCCGCGAACCGTGGGGACTGAGATATCCGAATGACGAAGGTTGAGGGTTGAGGGTTGAAGGTTGAACGTTTTCCTCCGTTCAACAATCACCGATCAATATTCATCCTTCCTAAAACCTTTCCAGCCTGCTGAAGAAGAAATCGCTTTCGATGACGGCATTCTCATCGCTGTCGGAGCCGTGGATGGCATTGGCCTGCAGGGAGCGGGCATATTTCTTCCGGATGGTACCTTCTTCCGCTTTGGCCGGGTCGGTAGCGCCGATCAGTTTGCGGAAGTCCTCCACGGCATTTTCCTTCTCAAGCACCATGCCCACCACCGGCCCGGAGGTGATGAATTCCACCAGGTCGTTATAAAAAGGCCGCTCACGGTGTACGGCATAAAACCGCTGCGCCTGTTCTGTACTGAGACGTACCATCTTCAGCGCTGCAATGCGGAATCCCGCACCTATAATATCCGAAAGGATGGCTCCGGTATGTTTATCTTTTACCGCATAAGGTTTGATCATCGAAAAAGTAATATTTCCAGCCATAATTATAGATTTTATCCGGCTCAAAGATAGAAACATTTTGTTTATTTTTTCTTTGTTATCTTTGCAACGACAATTTCCTTCGTACAGAACCTACAGCAAATTCAAGCATCAGAAACATTGAATCCGATACAAAAAAAAGATATTTCCACCCTGGCCCGTAAGATAGCCGAAGCTGAGCGGGTCGTTATTTTCAGTCATGTCAACCCCGACGGTGATAGTGTCGGTTCCTGCCTGGCCTTTTATCTTTTTCTGAAAAAACAGGGAAAAGAGGCGCAGGTCATCATCCCCAACCGTATCCCCGATTTTCTCCAATGGTTACCGGGGGCCGACGAGATACTGATCGGCAAGCATAAACCGGAGGAGGCGGCCCGCCTGATTGCGGAGGCCGGTCTGATTCTTTATCTGGACTTCAACGAGATCGGCCGTCTGGATAAGCTGGCGGAATATCCCCCAAAAAACAGGCAAGCTTTCCATGTGGTCATAGATCACCATCCTGCGCCTGTGATCAGGGCCGATCTGGTTTTGTCGGACATCTCCGCCAGCTCCACGGCCGAGATAATATTCGGTGTGCTACGGCAACTCAATCGGGACAGGGTGACAGAACGGGATATCGCCACGGCATTGTATGCCGGGATCATGACCGATACGGGATGTTTACGTTACAACGCCTCCAACCCGGACACCTGGGAGGCCGTTTCCATACTGATGAAATCGGGCATCGACAACAATGATATCTATGCCCGTATTTATGACAACTACAGTGAACACAGGATGCGCCTGATGGGGTATGCCCTGGATAAGAAAATGGTCATCCTGCCGGAGCTTCATACGGGTTATATCTGGTTGACACAGAAAGAGCTGAAAGAGTACCATTATGTCATCGGGGATACGGAGGGCTTTGTCAACCTGCCGCTCTCGGTAAAGGGCATCCGCTTCTCAGCTCTCTTTCTTGAGATGGACAACAGGATCAAGATATCCTTCCGCAGCCGGGGAAGTTTTGCCGTCAACAAATTCTCTGCCGCCTATTTTAACGGGGGCGGACACCTGAACGCCGCCGGCGGGGAATGTGTTGAGAACATGGAAGAGACCTTGTTGCGTTTCGAAAAACTGGTACATAAATTTGCCGATGAGATCTAAGGATTTATCTTTTCCCGCCATTTTGTTGTTGCTGCTGTTATCCGTCTCCTGTTCTTCCGGAAAACGGAAAGAAACGAAGCACCCGCACACCAGGGTGACGGAAGAGACACTCATCCGCACCAATCAATATCTGGTGGAGAAAGACGAAGAAAGGATCCGTCAGTATATCAGGCGGCACGGATGGCATATGCAGAAGACGGGCACAGGATTGTGGTATGAGATATACCTCCATGGCAACGGACCAAAAGTTACACAAGGCAAAAACGTAACCATCGAATATACGGTAAGCCTGCTGGACGGGACCCTTTGTTACAGCTCTGATCTTTCCGGTCCGAAAACCTTCACGGTGGGGCATGGCGGTGTGGAGCCGGGACTGGAACAGGGAATCATGATGCTTCGCGTGGGCGACAAAGCCCGGTTTATCCTGCCTCCCCTCCTGGCCTATGGCGTGCCCGGCGATCACAATAAAATACCTCCCCGCTCGGTCATTGTTTATGACCTTAGGGTTCTCAGTGTAAAATAATTTATGGCAGGATATTTGTTATCTTTGCAGAAGAAACAGAAAAATTTTTTATGATGAGAAAAGCCGTTTTTTTGTTATTGGTGGTAATAACCGCCCTCCTGAACCAACAATGCGTAAAAAAGATTGACTATGATCAGAAAGAACAGGAGTTGATCCGGAAATTTCTTGAGACCAATAATATTACGGTCGAACCGACCGAAAGCGGTCTGTATTATATTGAAGACACGCTGGGCACCGGCCCACAACCGGTGATAAACGACACCGTCCGGATCAATTATGTTGCTTACAGACTGGACGGTCTGATCGTGGACACCAATATCGAGAGCATTGCCAAAGAACATCAGATATGGAGAGAAGACGGATACTATAAACCATTCTCTTTTGTTCTCGGAACAGACCAGATCATCAAAGGGGTGAACGAAGGAGTGGGCTATATGAAGGAAGGAGGCGTTGCCACCCTCGTAATGCCCTCCCGGCTGGCATACAATGATTATCAGCCACTGGCCTTTTATGTGAAACTGCTTGAAGTGAAACATGATACTTCCACCGTGAAGTAAAGCGACTCACGACCGGCAGCCATATATATATACACTAAATGCACCCGCCCCTAACTAAGGTTTTATACAACAAAGTATTTTTTTTACTTTTTGAAACATATTTCCTTTTTTATCGTTAAGTTCTATAATCTTCCTCCGGAAGGAAGATTTTTTTTTTATTAATAACTAAATTTATTGAACCATGAAAAGAAAAATGTTTTTTAATGTTATGATAACCGGAATCCTTGCAAGCGCGCTCCTGAGTGGATGCGGAAAAAAGGAGACCACCCCCGAGAATAATTTTGTTTATAATGACACTACCTATAAGTTATCTCAGGGACTTATATCCACGAGCGGCATGGAAGATGGTTTTTATTATCATGCCATATTTATATTATCCGACGGTTTTAAAGTTGTATGGGAAACAGACAACCCCCAAATGGTTGATTCCCTCGCCGGACGGGGAGAATTAATTGGGTTTTTCCTGATAGATAAATCGGAAGACGGACCGGAAGACGGCACATATAATGCAATCGTTATATCTTCCAAATCTTTAACATTACCCACCCCTTTCACTTGGGCCAGAGGGATGGCTTATATTGATTATACAGAAATTGGGGATGAAACACTGGGTCAGAAAATTAATCTGACCAAAGGAACCATCAAGGTAAAAAACAACGGAAACAATAACCTGGAGCTTACGATTAATGTCACCTCAGACAAAAACGTTTCTCTGAACGGATTCTTCAAGGGGACTTTCAAATCTTTTATCCTGGACGATAAAAAATCTCTTGACGTCAAAACCCCTTTCCGCCGTATGTAACTGAATATTCATAAAAAAAAACGCCACGATTTGTGGCGTTTTTTTTTTTCCCCGGAAGGTTTACAACTCCAACGGTTTGTAATCCTTGAAAGGTGTCAGTCCCGCTGTTTCCGCTGCCTCCCGGTACTGTTTCCATTCGTTGTCGAAGAACCGGTTGATCCGCGTCAGCGTCTCATCGATCAGTTCATCCGTTTGTTTCAGCACCAGTTTCTGGGTGGCATTGAGCGGCTGTATTTCATAGATCACAGAATAAAGTCCCCACATTTTGGATGTAACGACCTTCGGGTTTCGGACAATACCTTGTACATTTTCTTTCGGGAACAAAATCGAGGAGATCGCTTTCAGGGAGTCTCCTGTAACCTTGCTCACCTGTTTCAGGTTTTTTACGGCTTGAGTTTTCTTTTTCTGGGTCATTTTCCTGACCTCCTGCATGGTGCTTTTGCATTCTTTGATGCGCTGCATGGCTTCGGCCAGTACTTCCATTTTCTTAAGTACCGGTTCCGTCAGGGCCCGGTTGGCTTTTATGGCAGCCACATCGACATCCAGGCGGGGGTCCGTCTTCACCGTCAGTACGGTGGAGTCTTTATGCCCCTTATACTCAAAAACCAGGGTATAATCTCCCGGGAGGACATATCCTCCTCCTCCTCTCTCGGCAGATCCCGGTTTCTTTCGCGGTGTCCCGGGAAAACGGTATCCTTTCCTGTCCAGTCCCCAGACAAAACGGTTCACACCTGTTCTGGGCACACGCGTCAGGGTACGCACCGTATCACGGGCACTGTTAATAACAAAGATCTTTACTTTATTGGCTTTCGGTGTTGTCTTTTCCCCGTTTCCCCCGGAGGCATAACCATAGGACATATTGACGACGTTATTTACAGATTTCTTACTTTCCTTGTCCGCTTTGGGGTCTCCTTCTTTCACCGAGAAGGTGATCATGGCCCCCATGGGGCGGTTTTCGCCCCTGAAATAAGAATCGCCGCCGGCAAACAACCCGGGAGCGCTTTTCCGGCTTACTTCCCACGCCACGGGCGGCGTAAAGACATGCACCGGCTCATCCAGCACCGACAGGCCTTTCTGTGCCATCTCGCGCAGGGGCCGTATATCATCCAGAATATAAGCGGCCCGGCCGAAAGTGCCTATCACCAGGTCATATTCCCTGGGATGGATCACCATATCCATGGTAGAAACGCCGGCAGGATAGCCGTTGGTCCAGTGGGTCCAGTTTTTCCCGGCGTCAATGCTCACGTACAATCCGTTTTCCGTACCCAGGAACATCAGCCGGGGCTCTACGGGATCCTGGACAAAAGAGAGCACATAATTGGATACATCGTTTTCATCCACCATCCTCTCCCAGCTCTTACCGAAATTGGTGGTATGGTAGAGATACGGGGTAAAATCGTTTCTTCGGTAGTTATTGACCACCACGAACGCCTCTCCTGCATGATATGATGAGGCCGTGATCTGCGGTATCCAGCTGCCTGCGGGCACCTCTTTCAACTTACCGGCCAGGTTCTTCCAGTTTTTGCCGCCGTCACGGGTAAGCTGCAGGTTTCCGTCATCGGTACCCACCCAGATCACCCCCTGCTCAACAGGACTGGGAGCAATGGTAATGATGGTTTCGAAATTTTCAGCGCCGGTCACATCGTAGGTAAGTCCACCGCTTTTCAGTTGTTTTAATTTCGATGTATCATTGGTGGTGAGATCGGGTGAAATGATCGTCCAGGTGTTGCCGTGGTCTGTACTTTTATGCAGAAACTGGCTGCCGAAATAGATGGTGTTCTTATCAAACGGGTCGGCGGCGATGGCCGCATTCCAGTTAAAACGCAACTCCACCCCCTCGGGATGTACGGGCCGGACACTGCGTGTATAGCCGGTCTCCAGGTCCACCCTGCCGACATACCCCTGCTGCGACATGGCATAGCAATAACGCGGGTCGCCCGGGTCGGGCAACACATCAAAACCGTCTCCTCCGTACAGGTTGTCCCAGTAAGTATTGATAATGCCGCCGGAAGCCCATACATAGGCCGGTCCGCGCCAGGAGCCGTTGTCCTGCATGCCCCCGTACACATGATACGGCGTATCCATATCCACACGGATATGATAAAACTGGCCCACCGGCAGATTGGAGACAAAACGCCACGTCTTACCCCGGTCGTAGGTGATGGCCATGCCGCCGTCG
>CAZYPI010000105.1:0-1568 GCA_964649335.1 uncultured Rikenellaceae bacterium
TTCAGCTCATTGTCCGGTTCAAAGTCACGGTAGATGGCTATGCCGTGCTGGATCATCTCGTTGAGGGCCGACCGCTGCCTCCGGAAAGCGGTCTCGGTGAGCCGGATAAGAAAATGGTTGTACTTCTTATAATATTCATTGTTCTTGGTCCGGTTCATCATGCCGGTAAGGAACAGCACCACATTGCGCGTTTCGTCATGGAGGTGCTCTTCCGTGATCTTTATGTCCCGGTATGACAGCACTTCGCGTATGATCTGCCGTATGTCTTCCGGCATCACCCGGGTGATCAGGTCTTCCACATACAGGCGCGCCTCATCATCCTCATACCCTTCGATCTTTTTCATATACACCTGCAGGCGCTCCAGCAGGCGGTTCCGGAAATTGCCGTCTTTACGCAACAGATACAACAACAGGATTTTCTCCTGCACCGGCCGTGCCGTTTCCAGCACCTCACGTGTCAGGTATTGCAGGATCACCTCCGTAAAACGCCCCGCAAAACGAATATCCTGTAATTCTTTCAACTGCCTCAATTCCGTCATATAATCATGCACTGCCAGTGGGAGATTGATATCCTCCGCCGGCTTCCGTACCACCTCTTCGAAATTTTCGACGGCTTTCCCGATCAGCTCGGCCCACGAAGGTTCCAACCCTTCGTTCTCAAAAGGAAGATTGAAATAAAAAAGCAGCTCTTTGATATATTTCCGCAGGATCTGGTTGTACCCTTCCAGCCGTGCCAGATCACCAGGGATATCCCGCTCATTGGCGTTCAGCGCCAGGATTTTCACTTTCGCATCCGAAAAAAGGATCTCCTCCAGCTCAATGAGGATCTCCTTCATGATGTTGATCTCATCCGGGTTGTCCAGGATATAATCATCCGGCTGGAACTCGATCTTACTGGTGATATATTTCAATAAAGCCGGCTTGCCATAGCGGGCGATCACCGTATTGATATCCAGATCTTTGATAGCCGGTATCTTTTTATACACCTGCGGCAACAGGTTCTCATAGATCTTGGTAAAGGCCTGGCTGGAAATAAACTCTTTCAGGTCGCGGCAGCGGCCGATGTTCTCATAAAACTCAAACACGGCATTGTGCGAATCCGAGATATAGTTGATGTTCACGCCGCTGACCCTGGGAAACGGATGATACAGAGTCTTGATATCACTGATCCTCAACGTCCGGTTCAATACTTTTTGCAGATCCTTGATGGTATTGAAATCTTCAAAAAGCTTCTCTATCAGCTCCCGGTCCGAGTGTACCCTGAAGATCTCGTCCAGGATATCTTCCGGGCGTACATATTTGTTCTCCGGCAGCTTTTTCCTGTCGTAAAACTCTTTCCAGTACTTCAGGAAGATCCTGATCACATTGTCCAGTTCACGGGCAAAGATCCGGTAACTCTCCTCGCTGCCTTCCAGGTAATCGCCCAGGGAAAGGCGGACGAATCCTTTCTGGTAAGGCAGGAAAGCCAGCCCGCGCTCACGGGCCAGTTTCATGGTGAATTTCTCCAGATCCTGGAACGAGAAAAAATCACGCATATGCAGGTTGAAGAGATAGGAGCCGTCGGAATC
>CAZYPI010000105.1:1578-9254 GCA_964649335.1 uncultured Rikenellaceae bacterium
GATCGCCGGTCTCTTCCAGGATGCGCGTGACCGTATCTTTGGCCAGCTTCAGCCGCTTGTTGGATTCGTTCCTAAAGATCTTGTTGACCCGGAAGCGGTTCAGCTCACTGACCAGGTGGTTCTTGTAATAGCTGAAAAAGGGCTCTCCCTTGTATTTGAAGTCATCCGGCAGGTCCAGCACGTCCAGCCGGTCCAGGTTGCCCAGCTCTTCCAGCAGAAACAGATGAAGCGGGCTCCCTTCGAACATGGAAGGCCGGCGCCCGTACGCCTGCTTCTTTTTCCGGGCGTTTCTGTTCTGCTCAATCTCTTTCAGAATGTATCCTTTCAGTTTTTCCCTGATTTTATACCGAGAAGCATCCTTGGGCAGGTTCTCATCCATGCGGTCTTTGATCTTCTTGGCCAGTTGCGCTACCTCCATGATGTTCACCAGCATATACAGGGAGTTGGCGTTGCCTCTTTCCGTGCCGAAACACCCGCGGGCATACTCGATCACATCCCTGCGCGCCGGCGTGGCGATCAAGGACCCCAGCCGGTCGCCCGTAGCCCCCAGGTTTTTGGTGGTGGACAACGACGACACCACACTGATCTTGGCATAGGAGCCGATGTTGTTCATGATATAGCGCGAGATGGTCCTCCACTTCGGCTCCTCGGGATCCTCGATCTTGACGGCATCGTTGTACGCCTCATCCAGGAAAAGAGTGATCTTGCTGTTGTTCAGGAATTTCAAAAACCTGATCAGATAAATATTGTTGAAATCGGTAAATCCCGACGGGTTCGCCGGGTCGTTGATGATCAGGGTCGAGTTCTCGCAGAAACGGTCCCACAGACTACCCGACTCGTCAAAAAGCTGGAAGGTGTTCTTGATACGTTCCATTTTCTTCAGCAGCCGCTCCCAGTCCACGCGTCCTTCGTCATTCAGCTCGATGTCTATGTCAAAAGGATTGAGATCGAAACGGTCGGGCGGGAAAAGATCCTTGTACTCCCACGAAGCCTCCTGGTTGTAAAAGATAAAAGGATTGGGCTTGCGATTGTTGAAAAAGAGCAGATCGCGGATGATCATCTGCACATCATCCGATACGGAGGTCTTCTCCACATTGGCCAGTCCGCTGATAAACTCACGGACAATCTTCTGATGCTCCTCAGGCAAAGCCATGTATTTCTGGTCGATGCCCAGGTCGATCAGGAAGTTCATCAGCCGGCCCCTGTTGTCCGCTTCGTTCTCCACCTTGGTGAGGTACTCCTTGTATTTTTCCAGGAAAAGGTTCAGTCCGAAATTTTTGTGGAAATGTATCTCCAGGGTGCGCTGGTAGGTGTCGGGGATAATATCCAGGATCACGCGGCACCGCTCGATGATATCAGGTTTGACGGCCTTCAGGGGGCGCTGCAGGAGATAGTCCGCATAAGTGCGTATCTGATTGCGGCCACCACCCTCCACAACCGTGGCGATCTGCAGTTTTTTGTTCTCCGAATAAAAGTAGGCACGGGTGCGGTCTTCAAACTCGCGGATCAGGTTTTTCGTGGTCTCCCGCGCCTGCTCCGGGTCTTTCATCTTCTCGACAAAAGTAACAAAGGCCCCGAAACGCGAGAGGATATACTTGTCACGCAATACCTGCCGGGAAAACTCATCAAACTTATACAGGATGATCTCCCGTTCGGGGTTGTCCTCGCCGGCCAGCTGTTCTCTGGCCAGCAGTTTCAGCTCACGGTCATACGCCTGTATTTTTTTCTCGATGGCCTCCCGGAATTTACGGATGTTGTCTATGTTCACCTTGTCCAGGATCAACCGAAGGTTGAGCTGGCTGTTGGCCATGGCCCCCAGCTTTTTGTTGTGCACATTGTTCAGCGTGTTGAGGATGCCGTTGTGGAAACAAAATACCAGAGAGGTATTGGACGCACGCGACTCCGGCGAATCATCAATGAACACCATGCGGGTGAGCAACGGAAACCAGCGGAAATGATTGAACGGGTTCTTCCGCATGTTCGGGATTTTGATGGCAAAGATGTGCACGGCATCATCCCGGATCTCCTCATACAATGCTGCGGGGGTGGTGAAATCAATGACTCGCACCATCTCCGGGCTGAACACCTCGCCGGCCAGCAACCCGATGGCCGTGTCGGCATTACCCGACACCACCGTGCGCATGAACCCGTTCAGTCCCTTGAAGTTAACCGTGGATTCAGTCCGGTTGATGAAATGGTGTTTCTCGGCACTGGTGGTATAATGCGTTGACTGGTTGACCATCTGGTCCATTACATCCAACATGTAGTTCCACTGGGCTTCCTCCACATCACCGGTGATGCCGATCAGGTCCCTGAACTTGCGCAGCTCACGGACATGGTCTCCCAACAGGATGGTATAGAGAAAATCTATGGTCTGCTGCGTGACCGGCGGCGTGCCCAGCGAATAATCATGCGTATGCAGGATATTGTTGAACTGGACTTTGGTCTTTTCATCCACCTGCTCGGTGTCCATCAACTCCGCCAGCCTGCTGTGAAAATTCCTCCGCAAAGCACTGTAACGAAATGCCTTGGAATCTTCGTGGGGCATCAGCATCAGCGACACATCCACATAGCCGGGGATGGACTCTTTCAGCTCCAGGATATATTTCCTGATCTCGGCCTCCTGAACGGCCGGGTCGTCCGGCTCCTCATAACAGAGCCTGACGAACTGCGTCAGACTGTCGAAGATACGGTCCGGCAAAAAATTCTCTGCTCTCTCTCCCAATTGAACATAGAGGTCAATGAAATTTCTGGCCTCTTCCGTTAGCCTGGCTTTGGGGGTGCCAAATACCTGCATAATGATCTTTTTTATTTTTGGTTAATTATTTTTTCTCCTAATGCTTAGTAAGTTACAGGTTGCTAACTTTTTTCTCACATCTTCACAAAAGTACTCTTTTTTATTACGTAAAAAAAACCGCCCGGGGTCGCAGGCGGTTTTTTTGATAAAAATATTTTCCGCCCTAAAAACTGATGTCCAGGCCTACGCCGAAGACCATGGTATTTTTTTCATAAGTATTGCTATAGGAAACATCAAACGAATGATTTCTGTCCAGATCAACGGTTGTGGTACTGCTTACCTTGTCACTCTGATACATCACATAATCAAAGCCCAGGTTAAGCTTTATTTTCTCCGTAAAATTATATACAAACCCTCCCCCTATGGTGTTAGTAGAAAGGCTGTACCCGATGGCCGACTGGTAACGATCATTGGCTCCGGTTTTTACCATGAGATAACCCGCACTGATTCCAAATTTTTCCGTGGCCATAAATTCTGCTCCCAGACCCAGTTCCCAGGTATTGCCGTCCATAAAGTCTTTATTATCCACCTGTTTGAACGATCCGTCCGGTTCCACAACCGGCTGACCCGTAACGGTATCCGTGGCGGTCTTTCCGTAAAAAGCCGTTTTGTCAAAATAATAATGGAACCCGGCCTGAACCGTCAGACGGTCCATCAGCCGGTAACTGACTCCCGCAGAAAGCATTCCGGGCAGATCGGATCGTGACTTGGCCCCGTCGGGGAACATGCCGAAACTATCCACCCGGGTTTCGTTGGTAACCTCTATCCTGGTATGTAATTCATACTTCAGACCAATGTTCAGATTTTTAGTGGGCGATATATTTGCTCCGATAATTCCGGTCCAGCCACCGCCTTTTTGGGTAACATCCACATAACCATCCTGAGTGGCTTCCGTTAATTCTGCAGCACTCTGCCGTAACATAAAAGCAAGGTAAGAATTTACCGATTCCACATCATCCGCAACAAAATACATATATTTCCCCGGCGGCTGCTCCCCGCCGTAAGCATCAGGTGTCATAATCCGGATGTCCGTCAGATGGCCTTTGTAACTGTTGGTGACCGAGACATACCGCACACCTGCAGAGAGCTGCAACAGATCGTTAACGGCATAGGAAACATTCGCCTGATAGCCCAGGTATATGGAAGAGCCGTTTAAGGCAGCACTCAGAGAATATCCGGTTACATCCCGGTAATGTGGATCGTTACCCGTTTGTCCCTGGACAAAACCATCCACCCCTGCCAGATTATATGACAGGATCGTATCCAGGTTGGATACCGGAATCTCAAAACTGGCTATGCCATCCGAGAAATCAGCAGATCCCCCGCCCCCGATGGGAACCACCCCGAAAGAAAATGCGAATTTATTCATCTTATACACGGCAAAAAGATCAGGGTAAAGCAACGCTTTTACCGTTGCCTCATACGTTTTGGGAGTAGGATCCAGATATGGATAATCATCGGTAATAGACTGATTCTGAAAAATAAATTGATTATTCAGGGACAGATGAAAGCCGTTATCCAGTTTCATCAATCCTGCCGGATTGTAATACACGGCATCAATGCCCAGCGAAGCATCCCGCACCAGCCAGCGCACCCAGGAGGCACTTTGGTTGGTGTTGGTCACAATCCCTCCGGCAAAAACCAGATTCACAGCGAACAAAACACCCAAAAGAAAAACAGTGGTTTTTTTCATAACGGTTGGTTATTGGTTAAAAACGGATGCAAGATAATATTTTTTTGAAATAAGTTCAGTCGGAAAGATCTTATTGATTCAGGTATTTGCAGATTTTTAGCCGGTACGAAAAGAAAAAACCCCACCATACAGTGAGGGTTTTCTGTGAGGTCGGTAGCGGATTCGAACCGCTGTACACGGTTTTGCAGACCGTTGCCTAACCACTCGGCCAACCGACCTTTTGTGTTTGCAAAAATAATACAATTCGATGAATAATCATATATTATCTCGTCAGCGTCACACTCACCCGCTCTACCTTGCCACCCACAGGCGGATTGATCTTGGAAACCTTCACCGTCACACGCTGCACTCCGGTCATCTCCCGGTAAACCGAATCGATGATCCTCCCGGCAATATGCTCCATCAACCGTGACTTTTTCTTCATTTCTCGTTCTACGATCATATAGGCCTGCTGATAGTTGACCGCATCTTTCAGATTGTCACTGCGGGAGGGCTTCTCCAGGTCCGCTTCGATGCAGAGATCCACCAGAAACTTATTGCCCACGATCTGCTCTTCGGTGTAATGCCCGTGATAGGCATAAAACTCCATATTCTCGATCTCGATCTTTCCCATCACACGATTTTGGCACAAATTAACCAATTATCCGTGAAAGAACGATACCGTTCCCTTAAAATTTCTCCTCCCCATTCCATCATTCTTTCATACCAATCTTCCCTTTGTGCCCTCCGCGTCTTCTCCGTGTCCTCTGTGGTTTATATATTTTTACCGCAAAGTTCACTAAGATTCTCATCATTCCAACATTCCATCCTCATGTCTCCCCGAGACCACAAACTACAAACCAATATTTCTTTACCTAAGAATTCCATTCTCTCCTTTTTCCTGTTATTTTTGCAGTCACAAAACTCATTACGAAAAAAATGAACACACCGGATAAAGATCAGGAAGACGGCAAGAGTGGTTCCTCCCTGAATTTCATCGAGGCCATCATCGAAGAGGACTTGCGCAACGGCAAAAACGACAGCCGCGTGCACACCCGGTTTCCGCCCGAGCCCAACGGCTACCTGCACATCGGTCATGCCAAATCCATCTGCCTGAATTTCGGCCTGGCGGAAAAATACCACGGCAAATGCAACCTGCGTTTTGACGACACCAACCCCGTCAAAGAAGAGGAAGAATATGTCGAATCCATCATGGAAGACATCCGGTGGCTGGGCTTCCGGTGGGAAGGCGAGCCCCGGTATGCCTCCGATTATTTCGACCGGCTGTACCAGTGGGCGGAGATGCTGATCCGTGAAGGTCTGGCTTATGTGGACGACCAGCCCGCCGCCGTCATCGCCGCCCAGCGCGGCACCCCCACCGAACCGGGCCTGGAAAGCCCCTACCGCAACCGCACCCCGGAAGAAAATCTTACCCTGTTCCGGGAAATGCGGGAGGGAAAATACCGCGACGGCGAGAAAGTGCTGCGGGCAAAAATCGACATGGCCTCCCCCAATATGCATCTGCGCGACCCCATCATGTACCGCATCCTCCATGAGACACACCATCGCACAGGCAACAAGTGGTGCATCTACCCGATGTACGACTTTGCCCACGGACAGTCCGACTACATCGAGGGGATCACCCACTCCATTTGCACCCTCGAGTTCGAGGTGCACCGGCCCCTCTACGACTGGTTCCTCGACCATATCGCCACCGGGGATTACCGCCCCCGGCAGATCGAGTTCGCCCGCCTCAACCTCAGTTATACCGTCATGAGCAAAAGAAAACTGCTCGAACTGGTGGAAAAAAATATCGTCAACGGCTGGGACGACCCCCGCATGCCGACTATCTCGGGCCTGCGGCGCCGGGGATATACCCCCGCCTCCATACGCAACTTTGCCGACCGCATCGGCGTGGCCAAACGCGACAACGTTATCGATGTCGCCCTGCTGGAACATGCCGTTCGCGAAGACCTCAACAGAACAGCCCTGCGCTATATGGTCGTGCTCAACCCCCTGAAAATCACCCTGACCAACTATCCCGAAGGCCAAACCGAACAGATGGAAACCGTCAACAATCCGGAAGACCCGGCAGCTGGCACCCGCACCGTTCCTTTTTCACGAGAACTGTTTATCGAACGGAATGATTTTATGGAAGACCCTCCGAAAAAATTCTTCCGCCTGGCCCCGGGACGCGAGGTGCGGCTGAAAAGCGCATATATTATCAAGTGCGAAGAAGTCATAAAAAATGATCGCGGAGAGATTATCGAACTGAAATGCACCTACGACCCGGAGACCCGCAGCGGCTCCGGCGCCACACGCAAAGTGAAAGGCACCCTCCACTGGGTCTCGGCACCGCATGCCCTCAACGTCGAAGTGCGCCTCTACGACCGCCTCTTCAACGACCCCGACCCGGCAGGTCATAAAGACAAAGATTTTAAGGAGTTCATCAACCCCGAATCACTGAAGATACTGGAAAACTGCAAAGCCGAACCGGCACTGGCAACAGCCAAAACCGGCGACCACTACCAGTTCCAGCGCATCGGCTACTTCACCGTCGACCCCGATTCCTCCGGAGAACATCTCGTCTTTAACCGCACGGTACCCCTGCGCGACAGCTGGGCCCGGATAACCAAAAATCCCAATAACCAAAAACTGTTTTGAAATTTATTCGGGTATTTCATTTTTCACTTAAATAGTGTATTTTTGTACCCCGTTTTTGCCCCGTGGTGTAATTGGCAACACGCCTGACTCTGGATCAGGAAAGTCCAGGTTCGAACCCTGGCGGGGCAGCAGAAGAAGGTTGATCGTTGAAGGATGAACGATGAACCTTTTTTTATTTACTCACTTTTATCTTTCACCTTACCCTTTTGTCTTTTTCCTTTTGTCTTTTATCTTTGTTTCATGTCTTCGTCCCTCACCAAACCAAAGAACGATTTTGAGAACATCAAAGGCACTGTGGCCGTGCGCAAGCGCACCTGGCTGCGCCGTATGTTTGCTTTTCTGGGTCCTGCCTACCTGGTGAGTGTCGGCTACATGGACCCCGGCAACTGGGCCACCGATATCGAGGGGGGCGCCCGTTTCGGCTACATGCTCATCTGGATCCTGCTGGCCTCCAACCTGATGGCCATCCTGCTGCAGAGCCTCTCGGCCCGACTGGGCATCGTCACCTGCTACGACCTGGCTCAGGGCTGCCGCCGCGAATAC
>CAZYPI010000106.1:0-9231 GCA_964649335.1 uncultured Rikenellaceae bacterium
GCAATTTTTATTTTTTGTAAAAATTTTGTGCTTTCGGCCTTGGGCTCATAAATACGGCTATTGGGCCACCAAGGCACAAAGGCACCAAGATACACCAAGGATTACTATTCCTGTGTTTAATATTGCTTGGTGTTACTTGGAGTCTTGGAGTCTTGGTGGCTAAATTTCCATACAACAAAAAACTATATCTCACGACAATTGTTATTGAGATACTTTTACTTTAACTAACTTATTGCCAGCATACAGGTCAGGAGTTCTGAAATTACATCAAACCACAACCCAGGTCTAATCCAAGAACTGTTTTCATCCTGTTGTATTTTGATTGTTAGACTTTGTTTTATTGAATAATTTTTGTATTTTAGCCATACCAAATTACATCTTATCACAATAAGGCTATATGCCGAAGGACTTTTGTCCTATACCCCTGCTTAGGCGGGGGTTTTTGTTTTCAGAACCTCCATCATGTTTTCAATATCCCGGTAATTATTAATTATGAACTTGTATTTTGCAGGGTACTGATTGAATAATCTTTTCTGCCTGGTATTCATTTCGGCATTCCTGAATTTCACTTCAATTAAAAAATCATTATTAATAACAAAATCAATTTCGGTACGGTCTTCATAAAGATATTTCGGTTTCCATTTTTTAATCTTCAGGTAAACGTAATTCTCAAATACAGCTCCTGTATCCCTGTAACCCGTAAAAAAATTACGTATTCCGAGGTCCGTTGCATATACCTTTCTCGGTGCCAATAGCCGTGTGTTGGTTTTACCTTTTCTTTCTACCAAATGAATCAGGTAAGTGTCGGCAAAATATTCCAGGTAAAGTTTTGCCCTTTCGGTAGAGATTTTAAGTATGGCTGCAATCTTATTTATACTGAATTGTTTTCCGGCACGCTCCATTAAAAGCAGAAAAAAATCCCTTAATATCCTGGGGTTCTTTAACTGATATTGTGCTACGATGTCTTTGTAAATGATATCATCCACCAGTTCCTGTATATATGCAACTTCACCCGTGAGAACATATTCCGGGATCCCCCCTGTGTTCAAAAAATCCGTAAAAAAGTTTTCTGTCAGATGATCATCCGATTTTTTAAGAGAAAGCCCTTTAAATAATAAATATTCTTCAAAATTCAGCGGAGGGATTTCAATAAGATGACTCCTTCCCGTAAGGAAAGGTTTTCTGCTTCTCAGCAATGAGGCGTTGGAGGCACTTGCAATGATCTTGCAATACCCCATATCATACAGGTTTTTCAGTTGTATCTCATAATCTTTAAGAAATGATATTTCATCCAGAAAAAGATATACATACCGGTCATGTGGCAGATTCTGTACCTGCCTGTATTTTTCAATGAGCCCGGCAAGCGTTTTATCCCGGAACATGTAATTATCTAGAGACAGATAAAAAATAAAGGGTGGAGGAACTTTTTCATTACGTATTAAATGATCAATCATGATACGCATAAAGGTTGTTTTGCCGACTCTCCTTAAACCACTCATAAAAATGAGTCGTCTGTTCTTTAGCTGTCCTGTTAGAATATCTAGTAGAGCAGGTCTTTCAATGTATTTTAACCGGTTTTTTCCGTTTTCCCAGTGAGGATTGTATCTGTAAAATAGTTTTTCCATACAATGGCAAATGTTTGTTGCTATTAAACAAAAATAAGAATATTATTTGTTCGCACCAAACAAAAACGGCCAAAAGTGTTTGGTGGCACCAAACATAAATGGAGGAAACTGTTTGGTGGTACCAAATAGTGTTGTGGGATAAGCGGTTTGATAACTTTGATGAAATTGGCTATCTTAGGGCACTGAAAAAATTATAACGGTAAAAGAATCTCTCATGAAAAAATTTACTTTATCCCTTGGTGTATTATTCGTTGCTACACTGTTGATAGCCGGCTGTGCCGGCGAAAAAAAGAGCAAGGTAACAGAAAATGTTTATCCTGTCATTCCCAAACCGGTGAAGCTGGTTCCGGCGAAAGGCCGTTTTCAGTTCACGCCCGAAACCCGCATTCTCTATTACCCGGACTATGGGGAGCTGAATGACATAGGTTCTTTTTTTTCCGGGCTGCTGAAGGGTTCTGCCGGTTTTTCCATGGCGGTGATACCTGCCGAAGCTGATTCTTCCGATCCCAATACGCTTCTTCTTTCCCTTGACAGCACACTGGCTCTGAATGACGAAGGGTATCTGCTGGATATCACCACCCGGGCCATTGAGGTGAAGGCAAAGAGCCCGCGGGGCATTTTCTATGCGATACAGACGCTGCGGCAACTGCTGCCGCCACAGGTGGAGAATGGTGGGGAAGTGGCCGGTATCGATCTGTCGGTGCCCTGTGCTTCCATCGAGGACCAGCCCCGTTTTCCCTACCGCGGGCTCCATCTGGACGTAGGGCGTCATTTCTTTCCGAAAGAGTTTATTCTGCGTTATCTGGACCTGATGGCGCTGTACAAATACAACACGTTCCACTGGCATTTGACCGAAGACCAGGGCTGGCGCATTGAGATCAAAAAGTATCCTAATCTGACGAAGACGGGTTCCTGTCGCAAGGAGACGCTGATCGGTCACTGGGGGGGCAAGAAACCGGAGGAATACAAGTATGACGGCAAGGAGTATTGCGGTTACTATACGCAGGAGGATATCAAAGAGGTGGTGGCCCATGCCAAAGATCTTTATATTACGGTGATTCCGGAGATAGAAATGCCGGGACATTCGCTGGCGGCCCTGGCTTCCTATCCCTGGCTGGGGTGTACGGGCGGGCCGTATGAGGTGGCTACACACTGGGGTGTATTTAAAGATATTTATTGTGCCGGTAATGACAGCACCTTTAAGTTCCTGGAAGATGTATTGACGGAGGTGATGGCTCTTTTCCCAAGCAAATATATCCATATCGGTGGAGATGAAGCTCCGAAAGCCCGCTGGAAAGAGTGTCCCAAATGCCAGGCGCGCATCAAAGCCGAGGGGCTGAAAGACGAGCATGAGCTGCAGAGTTATTTTATCCGGCGCATCGAGAAATTTCTTAACCAACACGGCCGCAGCATCATCGGCTGGGATGAGATCCTCGAAGGCGGTCTGGCCCCCAATGCCACGGTGATGTCGTGGCGGGGCATCAAAGGGGGCATCGCCGCAGCCAAAATGAAACACGATGTGATCATGACTCCCGGCAGCCATTGTTATTTTGATTATTATCAGGGAGACCCGAAAAAAGAGCCCCTGGCCATCGGCGGCTTTCTGCCTCTGGAAAAAGTGTATTCGTACGAACCGGTACCCGAAGAGCTGACACCTGAAGAACAAAAGTATATAATCGGAGCCCAGGGCAATGTGTGGACGGAGTATATGGCTACCCCGGATTATGTGGAATACATGGTCTATCCGCGGGCCTGCGCCCTGGCCGAGGTGGACTGGACGCCGGCAGGGGAGAAGGATTATGCTGATTTTCAGAAGAGACTGAAAACCAACCTGGAACATTTGAAGGCACTGGGCGTGAATTACCGGCCGTTGGATAAATAGTTTGGGGTTTGGTGTTCGCTGACGCGAACGTTTGTGGTTTGGTGCAGCCTATGGCTGCGTTTGTGGTTCGATGTTCAAAGTTTGATGTTTCGCCTCCTCGCTTTATCGTCCCCTGTGCATAACACTGTCAGGAGCCGGCTTTGCCGGCACGCTGACAGGTATTCCCCATTATCTCTTCATCGCCTCATCCCTTCATTCCTTCATCGCTTTATCTCTTCATCGTTTCCTTCGTGGACAGCAGTCCGCAGGCGGCGGCGATATCCTGGCCGCGCGAGCGGCGGATAGTGGTGACGATTCCTTTGGCTTTCAGACGGTCACGAAACAGTTCCACCTCCTTCAGGGAAGGGCTTTTCAGATCGCTCCCCGGTATCTCATGATAACGGATCAGGTTGATACGGCACTTCAGGCCGTTGAGCAGACGGGCCAGCTCTTTGACATGGGAGGGTGTGTCGTTGAGGCCTTTGAAGAGAATGTACTCGAATGAGATCCGGCGCTGGCCGTGCCAGTCGTACTGTCTGATAAAATCAATCACGCGCTGTAGGGGGTATTTTTTCTGTACGGGCATCAGGTAGGCGCGTTCCTCATCAAAAGGGGTGTGCAGGCTGACGGCCAGATGGGCCCGGCTTTTTTCCATGAACACCTTCATGCCCGGCAGGATGCCTATGGTGGAGACCGTGATGCGACGGGGGCTCCAGGCAAAGCCCCAGGGTGCGGTGAGAATATCCAGACTTTTCAGCACGGCTTCCGTGTTGTCCAGCGGTTCGCCCATGCCCATATAGACAATGTTGGTAAGCCTCTCGCTTTCAGGAACGGAAACCACCTGGTTCAGGATCTCCCCCGCACTGAGGTTGCCGTTGAACCCCTGTTTTCCGGTCATACAAAAAAGACATCCCATTTTGCACCCCACCTGGGTGCTGATACATAGGGTGTGACGCTCTTTTTCCGGGATGTAAGCCGTTTCGACAAAACGACCGGATTCGACAGAGAAAAGATATTTCCTGGTACCGTCAACGGATATCTGTTCATTCACCGGCATAGTCAGACCTATGGTGTATTTTTCCGACAGGCGCCGTCTGGCCTCTTTGGAGAGGTTGGTCATCTCCCCGATGCTGGGAACTCTTTTTTGATAGAGCCATCCGGCGATCTGTTGTGCCGTAAAACGGGGCATACCTTCTGCCAGGACGATCTTCTGCAGTTCTGTCAGGGTCTTGCCTAAAAGAGGTTCTTTCATCACCGGGGTATTGATCATCAGTGCTGCAAAAGTAATAAAAAAAGACCGCCCCGGGGCGGTCTTTTCATGCTTTGGAAGAAGCCTGCGACTATTGATTCACCTGAGTGACCGTAAAGATTCCGGGGTCTTCATCAATATTGCCGTTGGCAGAAATCTCCGATTCGGAATAAGGCATCCGCTGGGGCTGTTGGGTTCCACCGGGATTGAGGGGGAAAGGCACGATCAGGTCGCTGTCGTCCTTACGCAGCCTCCGCACATCGTTGAACGGAATAAAGGTGCCGAAGCCGGAGACATATCTCTCTTCGATGATCTCCCGCAACAGGGCACGAGTGTCGTTGATGCCGTCGGGGTTCTCCATACCTCCGCTGGCAAAATCGGCAGCAACATACGCATCATACTGATAAGCCGAGTCGGCAAAAGCAGCGTTCAGCCGGCCGCCGCTGTTGAGCCAGCTACGGTAATCGTTGAGAAGATTCAGAGCCGTATTGAAATCCACGGTACGTGCGGCACATTCTGCCAGAATCAGCTGGTTTTCTTCGTAGCTGACCAGCTCTTGCGGTTCAAATTCTCCGGCAATGCCTATGTTGGTATTGGCAGGTTCCTCGATGATGGTCGAATAGAGGAAGCGGGCATACTCATTGGTTTTGGCGTTGTTTCTGGAGATACCGCTGGCCGGGTTGAGCAGTTGCATCAGGTAGCTGTCACCGGTGCCGATATCACCTTCGCGCGAGCCGTTGATCATGGTCCAGAAAAGGTTTTTATCACCCACCTGTCCCGAGATCCCCTGTGGGAAGAAAGTGAGGTTTCCGTCGTAGGATGAGATGCCGTTTTGTGCGGCGGTGTAAGCGTCGCCGTAACGTTTCATCTGCAGGTAATATCTTGCCTTCAGGGTATAGGCTGCCGCCGTCCATTTGTCTTTGTCACCCGTGAAGTAGATGTCTTCCGGAATCTTTCGTGGTGTGGCATTGCTTAAATCGGTGATGGCCTCGTCCAGAAGGGCAATGGCAGAGGTGAAGACATCCACCTGTTTATCGAATTTAGGATCAGCGATTTCGGGATTGTCAATTTCCGAATAGGGAACATCCCCGAAAAGAGAGGCTGCCGTTCCGATGGCATGAGCTTCCATTACCTTGGTGATGCCTGCCATGAGTTGATCATCAGGAACCATTTCCCGGATAGCTCTTGCCTGAGGGATACATCCTACATAAATACGGCTCCAGTCCTGTACCGACTCGGCTGTGGACAGGGAGTAACCGTAGATGTTGGAATACAATGATTGAAAACCGATGAGCTGGCCACTGTACATGCCGGAGATGCGATTGAGGTGGCCGGCATTGGCGACCGTATTGGCCAGCTCGGCACCGGTAAGCAGGAGCCTGGCTTCTATGTCGCTTTGTACCAAATTGTTCGGGTTATCGTTGATGCCTTCCACTATTTTTTCACAAGAAGACAAGAAGATACTCAAACCCGTTACAAGGAAAAATATTTTAAAGAATATTTTCATAACGCGAAGATTTTAGTAGTTTATGGCAATAGAAAATAAAAAGGAGCGGGTGCTGGGATTGGTAAAGTAGTCCAATCCGAATCCGTTACTTACCCCCGACTGGTTGATCTCCGGGTCCACCCCGGGAATATGATCCCAGAGGATAAGATTCCGTCCGGAGACTGAAAAAGTCATCGAGGAGAGTTTGGTTTTCTGCCTGAACTTTTTTGTGTTCAGGGAGTAACTCAGAGCAATTTCCTTGAGACGTGTCCATGTGGCATCGTAAATAGAGAAGTTATAAGCCTGGTTGTCTCCGAAACCGCCGCCGATGCCGGTGCGGTACCATGTTTCATCCAGCAGCACGGGGCCGCCGCCAAAGTCTTCTATATTCCCGCGAACAGTCGTTCCGGCGGGGATGACGTCGCCATGATAATTCACCAGGTCCTGGTCGAGGGTGATCCTGTTTGCGGTTTCTTTCGTAGTGCCGAATCGACGTAATACCCACAGTGTTCTCGGGGAATAATCGCCTCCGTGCGAGTGGGCAAAGAGAATATTCAGGCCCAGGCCTTTCCAGTGGGCCCGCAGGCCGATACTTCCCGTCCAGTCGGGGTTGGGGTCACCCAGGATGATAGGACTGCGGGTGATCTGGGGAAATCCGTTGGCATCCAGGATAAATTTTCCTGACTCGTCGGTTTGTGATCCCGTGCCATACAATACGCCGAGGGGATATCCGACAATGGCCTGAGAAGATACCGACCCCGGAGCGAGGCGTACATTGGAGGTGCCTGCCAGATCCAGTACTTTGTTCCTGTTTCTGGAGAAAATACCGTAAACATCAATACCGTAGTTTTTATTCCGCATGATACTGTATTCGGCTTCCATCTCAAACCCTTTGTTTTCCATGGAGGCGGCATTGGAATATTGGCTTTCGAACCCCGACGAGGGAGAGAGTCTGATCCATAACAGGATATCCTCTATCTTGTTTTGGTAATACGTGGCGGTCAGGGATAAGGCATCGTTAAAGAACCGCAGGTCGGTTCCGATTTCCCATTCGGTCTTCATTTCAGGACGCAGATCGGGATTTCCCAGGTTGTTGTTCAGGCGGAACCCTCCTCCGAAAAGATTGATGTCCAGGAAGCTGGAGTAAGAGTAATAGGAGAATCCTCCTTCTACGGTTGTCTGGGTACGGTAGGCGGCCGGTTGCACCCCCACTTTGCCCCAGGAGGCCCGCAGTTTACCGAAAGAGAGGATATCGGACTTGAGGTTCAGGAGTTTGGTGAATTGCCATGCAGCATCAAAAGAGGGATAGAAGAAACTGCCGCTGATACTGGAAGCGGCTTCCATCCCGCCGCTGGCCGTCACAAACAGTTGATCCCACAAGTTGAAATTAAATACATAATAACCACGATTGGACCGGATATCACGGCGATAATTCGAGTAAGTGGAATTCTCGGCCGCTGTATTCAGGTCGGTGGTAGGTTTCCGGGAATCCACCAGAAATCCTGTGATCCGTCCTGTATTATAATATCGTTGCCGGTCGTTTATATTCCAGCCTAACGTTACATCCAAAGAGAAATCATCGGAAACATTAAAATTGCCGTGGCCGATGGCGTCGAAGTTCAGTTCCTGTTCTCCGATCATATCATCTGCAAAAGTTCCTTCCCTTCTGCCCCCTCCGGCCGAGTTGATCGGGAAGAAATAGAGCCTTTTGTCGTTTGATCTGTCCACACCGCCGCGCAGGGTGAATTTTAAGAAGTTTACCGGAATAATATTGATTTCCTGGGAGATAATAAAGCGATCTACTTTCGAGGTGGCTTTTTGTTCATAGATGGTCCAAAGCGGATTGTTGTAGGCGGGAGGGCTGTTGCCCAAGTATCTGCGAAAAGCCCTGTGGGCATTATGGTGAGCCACGCCATTATTATCATAGTAGGTGCCTATGTAATCGCGTATATCAAAATCAGGAGGATTACGTAACAGGCCGAGCAATAAACCGGAAACGTTTGAGCTTTGCTGTATCCTGTTGGAGAAATTATGATTATAACTTGTCTTCGTACTGGCGTTTAACCATTTTACCGGAAAGAACTTGACATTTAAGCGGACGTTTGTCCTGTCATAACTGGAATTCCTTATAATTCCTTCCTGGTCGATTCTTCCGATGCTGAAGAAATACTGGGATTTTTCCGTTCCCCCGCTCAGGGAGAGATCGTGTTGCCAGAAACCGCCCGTATGGAATACGGCATTCCAGTTCTCATCCACGAAAGTCTCGCGTGAATTCTTGGTGACCAACGGGTAGTATTTGGTCCCGTCACGTGCTTCAAAATACTGGCCGGATGTATCAAAGATATCCTCGCCTCCCGGCCGGTCGGGGATATAATCTCCCCACGATTCGGAACGGGTAGGGCTATACACTCCGCCACGACCCTGACCATAAACATTTTGTAGTGGATATCTCTTGTTCACCTGGTCAAAAGAACGGGTAATTTTATAACTGATGTTCATTTTGCCGGGTTTTCCGTTTTTGGTAGTGATCACCAGCACGCCGTTGGCGGCACGTGATCCCCAGAGTGAAGCGGCGGCGGCACCTTTCAGGATCTCAATCGACTCAATATCGTTGGGATTTAGGTCATTGAGCCGCGTCTGTTGAGAGACGCCGGCATCGCGGCCTCCGGTGATGTTGTTTCCTCCGCCGTATAAGGTAGAATTACTGATGGGCACTCCGTCGAGGATCACCAGCGGGGCACTGGACCCCAGGATGGTGTTGGCCCCGCGGATGCGGATGGTGGTGCCGGCACCGGGGTCCCCGTTCGAGCGGGAAATCTGAACATTAGAGGCCTTGGCTGCCAGTGAGTTCAATACCAGTGGCTCTCCCGAGCTGGCAATTTCATCTCCCTTAACTTCGGAAGATGTAGTAGCCGCCTGGTCTTTCAGTACCTTGAACCCCAAGGTGGTGATCACCACTTCATCCAGCTTCTGGGTGGTGGGGTTCATGGTTACATTAATGGTGGTCTGG
>CAZYPI010000107.1:0-9185 GCA_964649335.1 uncultured Rikenellaceae bacterium
TCAACACCCTTTTGGGACGGGGAGAAGGAACCACTCTGCGCCAGCCGGTGATATCATCCCGTATCTCTTCCCTGAAAACCCATCCTTTTTCCCGGGCCAGGCGGCCGGCTTCCTCACGCGAACAGATTCTGCCGATCCTTTTCTCAGGCTTCCGGAATGCCCTGTCCTCCGGGTCCACCACCACCTCGGTCACCAGCGTCACCACTTTCCTGCTGATCCCGTGTCGTCGCAACACATTGTGAAGCATCCTCTCGATCATGTAACCGATCCCTCCCTGAGAATCCGCCACACAGATATCCAGAGGCATCTGCGCAATCCCGTACAACTGCTCACCGGCATCATTGCGCATAAGGATATTCCCTACCTGCGGACCGTTGCCATGGGTTAACACCAGGTCATACCCCTCACGCAACAAAAAAATAATGTTCTCAAGGGTCTCGGTGGTATTACGCTCCTGCTCTTCGATCGTACCCGCCTGGTTATCCCTCAGCAAAGCATTCCCTCCCAACGCTATGACCGCTAATTTACCCATAATAAACTCTCTTTTGCTGCAGAGTTACAAATATACACGAAAAACCTCCCGGTACCGCTTTTTGTTTCATGCAAGATGTGGATATGTATTCATTTTTTGAATATAATGTAAAAAATATATACAAAAACAAAGAAAGGATTCGGTTTTTTTGACAAAAGCAGTGAACTTTTTTACAGAAAACATATGTTTTTTTTTAACTTTATTATCTTCGTAACCTGAAAATGTTATACTTCAGAAAAAAATATTCATGGATCATCCCGGCAATCCTTTTACTTATGCCGCAGGGTTGCAGGAAAACCACCCTTTCCCATGAAAAGCAGGGTGAGATCATTTATGCCATCACTTATCTGGAGAACGACCTGGAGAAGTTCAGCACCGATTTGCTTCCCAAGAAGCTGACCGTTTATTTCAGGGATAATAATACGGCCATGGAGATCAACGGTTTTTTCGGGTTGTTCAATATATGCAATGTCGTCAATGTCAAAAAGAAGACCAACATCACTTACCTGAATGTGCTGGATAAAAAGTTTTACTATGAAGGAAAGTTCGATGAGCCGGCGGCGGGTTTTGGAAACTTCCCGAAACTGAAGATCCGGCAGGGGGAACACACCAGGGAGATATGCGGTTATCTGGCCCGGGAGGCATACATCATCCTGCCGGGGACGAGTGTGCCGATCCCCATCTATTACACTACCGAGATTCAGATAAAAGACCCCAACCGTGCCACCCCGTACAGCGATGTCAACGGAGTTTTGCTGGAGTTTTACCTTTCTCTCAGCAAGCTGAAGATGAAACTTACCGCCACAGGCGTTTATTTTAAGGACGTGGATGAAAAAATCTTCGCCCCCAGAAAAGACTATATCAAGGTCTCCAGAAAACAACTTGAGGACATACTCAACAAGCTGATGGAGTAATCAGGGAATCTGATCCGTGCCGGTTACCGAAGCTGAAAATAAATCACCGAAAATCCTTTTACAATCCGGTTGTGTTTCGTTATTTTGTAAGAAAAATTCAAGTACGTGAAAGGCAGGAAAACAAAAAGCGGTTCGGCCAAAAGGCAGGGTAAACACAAAAAGAAAAAATTCTTCGGGGACGACCGGGTACGGATTATCACGGGATTTTTCCTTGTTCTGTTCGGGTTATATCTGCTTTTTTCCATGATCTCTTATTTCTTTACATGGAAAGCCGATCAGAGTTTTGAGTATGGTAAAGTCCTTTCCGAGGCTTCGGTAACGGTTCGAAACTGGGGAGGAAAGACCGGCGCCTGGCTTTCCTATCTCCTGATGAACAAATGGTTCGGTGTTTTCTCATTCACCATCCCTCTTTTCATCCTGGATGCAGGCATCCGCTTTTTCAGGATCAGAATCGCCCCTGTGCAAAAGGTTTTTTGGTTCCTTTTCTTTGTCACCATCCTGGGCTCCCTGACCATCTCATATATTCTGGGCAGTTCGGACGGATACCTGGGCAGCGGGTTCGGAGGATCTTTCGGCTATTTTACCATTGAATGGCTGAACAGTCTCCTGGGAAAGATCGGCAATGCTTTCCTGCTGATATTTCTGAATACCGCTTTTATACTCTACTATTTCCAAATCCCTCTTTTCAGGATCAAAAAGAAAGCGGCCGGCCGTGAGACTGCCACGGAAGAAGAAAAAGAAGAGGTTGTGGCCGGAATGTCCACCCCTGATGAAGAGATCCCTGTCCCCGAAGACACAACGGATGAGCCGGTTATAATCTCCACCGGTATCACTCATGCCGGTAATAAAGACGATCAGCCGGAAGAGAATGAGAGTGAAAAGCAGGAGGAAGATGTCGAACTGACGGTAGAGCACAGAAATACTGAAGAAGACCGGCTTACGGACCGTCAGATCCGTCGGTTGCCGACAGAAAAGTATGATCCCACGCTGGATCTGCCACGGTACAGGAAACCTCCCACCCATTTGTTGAAAGACCATGAGACGGGCAACTCCAGGGTCAGCAAAGAAGAGTTGATGAGCAACAAGAACAAGATCGTGGAGACGCTGGCCAATTACAAAATACGTATCGACAAGATCAAGGCCACCATTGGCCCTACCGTCACGCTATATGAGATCGTCCCGGCGCCGGGGATACGTATCTCGAAGATAAAAAACCTCGAGGACGACATTGCCCTGAGTCTTTCGGCCCTGGGCATCCGGATCATTGCCCCCATTCCCGGCCGCGGCACCATCGGCATTGAGGTGCCGAATCTTCACCCCGACATCGTCTCCATGAAGTCCATGATCACCTCCAGGACTTTTCAGGAATCCACGTTTGACCTGCCGGTAGCCTTGGGCAGCACCATCTCCGGCACTCCTTACGTATTCGACCTGGCACGGGCCCCCCACCTGTTGGTGGCGGGAGCTACCGGCCAGGGCAAGTCCGTCGGCCTGAATGTGATCATCACTTCCCTGCTCTACAAGAAACACCCGGCCGAGCTGAAGTTTGTCTTTGTGGACCCCAAGAAGGTGGAACTGGCTCTTTATTCCAAGCTTGAAAAACATTATCTGGCCATGATGCCGGATGAGGAGGAGGCTATCATCACCGATACGGAAAAAGTGGTTAACACCCTGAATGCACTCACCATTGAGATGGATGAGCGTTACGATCTGCTCACCACGGCCCATGTTCGTTTTGTCAACGAATACAATGAAAAGTTCAAGTCCCGCCGTCTCAATCCCGAAAAGGGACACCGTTTTATGCCCTACATTGTACTGATCATCGACGAGTTTGCCGACCTGATCATGACAGCCGGCAAGAACATCGAGTTTCCGCTCACCCGGCTGGCCCAGATGGGGCGAGCGGTAGGCATACACCTGGTCATCGCCACACAACGGCCTACCACCAATATCATCACCGGCACCATCAAAGGCAATTTCCCCACCCGCATTGCTTTCAAGGTCACTGCCATGATCGACTCACGCACCATCCTGGACAGCCCGGGCGCCAACCAGTTGGTGGGACGGGGGGACATGCTCATCGGCTCGGGGAGCGATCTGACCAGGATTCAGTGTGCTTACATCGACACCGCCGAGGTGGAGGCCATCACAGGCTATGTGGCGGAACAGCAGGGTTTCACCACTCCGTACCTGCTACCCGAAGTCAAAGGCGAAGGGGAAACGGGCGACAGCGAGGTGGACCTGAAACAGAAAGACCCCCTCTTTGAGGAAGCCGCCCGCCTGGTGGTACAACACCAGCAGGGGTCCACCTCCCTGATCCAGCGCAAACTCGCCATCGGTTACAACCGCGCCGGCAGGATCATCGACCAACTCGAGTTCGCCGGAATCGTCGGGCCTTACGAAGGCAGCAAGGCCAGACAGGTACTGATACCCGATGAATACACTTTGGAACAGTTCTTGAGAGACCTGGGGTAAAGACTTTCTGTTTATGATGAAACATCTTAACAATATCCTTGCCGCTCTTATGCTGGTAACGGCTCTCCATCCCGTCCGGGCACAGGAAGATCCTGTGGCCGAAAAGATACTGAACCGTTTGTCGGAAAAGAGCAAAGCGTCACAACCTTTGCGTGTCACTTTCCGTTTTACGGCCATCAACCTCCAGGATAACTCAAAAAATTCATTTACCGGAGAGCTGACCCTGCAAGGGAAAAAATATCACCTGAAAACCGGAGATTCCGAAATATTTTTCGACGGACAGACAATATGGAACTACATGCCGGATGTCAATGAAGTAAATGTACTCGATCCGGATCCCGACGACCACTCTTTCCTGGCTCATCCCGATCAGATTTTCTCCGACTATCGCCTGACATTCCGTTATCATTTTGTAGGGATCAATGAAACCGGCGGAAAAGCACTGCAAGTCGTCGATCTTTATCCGGTTGACCTCAGTGAGAATTATTCCAGGATACGCCTCCAGATTGACAAGGCCACCGGGAACCTCTACTCTGCCCGTTTTTTCGGCAAAAACGGCATGCAATATATTGTACGCATTGAAAAAACGGAACCACGTATAAAGGTTACCTCCTCCACATTCCGGTTCCGTAAGGCTGATCATCCCGGCGTGGAAGTGGTGGATCTGAGAGACGAGCAATGAAGCGATGAAGAGATGAAGAGATGAAGAGATGAAGAGATAAGGCGATAAAGCGATGAATACTGCTGACTGATGACTGCCCCCTGGTAACTGCCGGCTGCTGCCTGACTCCCGGACTATTTGGGATACTCGATGCGGGCGTGATAGATATTGATCAGCCTGTTTTTAAAGATTTCCTTCACCTTTGAAATATCGCGGAAAGTGATGGGGGCTTCATTAAACTGGCCCTCTCTGAGCTGATAGTCAATGATATTCTCCACCAGTTTACCCAGCGAATCTTCCGAATAATCTTTCAGGCTGCGAGAGGCGGCCTCCACCGAGTCGGCCATCATCAGGATAGCCATCTCTTTTGTAAAAGGTCTGGGGCCGGGATACGTAAAATCTTCCACCTCATTGGATTTCTCCGGATATTTATGGATAAAATTGCGGTAAAAATACTGAACCCGCGTCGTGCCGTGGTGGGTACGGATGAAATCCACGATCTGTTTCGGCAGGTTGTGTTTCCGGGCGATCTCAACCCCTTGTGTCACATGGCTGATAATGATGTTGGCACTCTCTTTAAACGGCAGGTTCTCGTGCGGGTTCAGTCCTTCCCGCTGGTTTTCCACAAAATACACCGGATTGACCATTTTCCCGATATCATGATACAAGGCGCCGGCACGTATCAGCAACTGATTGCCCCCGATAACCCGGACCGCCTCTTCGGCCAGGTTGGCCACCTGCAGACAGTGCTGAAAAGTGCCGGGGGCTTTCTCAGCCAGCTCCCGCAACAATGATTGGTTGGTATCGGCCAGTTCCACCAGCGTGGCATCCGACAGGAATCCGAATGTTTTCTCGAAGATATATACCAGAGGGAAAGACAAAAGTACCAGAAAAGCATTGCCCGAGAACCAGATGTAGTTCATCCAGTGCATATTCTTCAGATTGCCCTCCTGGATCATCGTATTGCCCAGATATACCAGAGAGTAACTGATAAAGACCATGACCGCAGCCATGATGAATTTATTTCTCCGGTAGATGTTGGTCAGGGAAATAATGGCAATGATGCCCGCAATAAAGTTCATGAACACAAACTCGAAGGAATTGGGGGCAAAAAAACCCACGATCATCAGCAGGATCATATGAATGAAAAGGGCCAGCCGTGCATCGTAAAACGTACGTATGATGATCGGCACAATGGCCAGAGGGATCAGATAATAGCTCAACGTGGGATTGGAGATGATCCAGCGTGACAGTGCTACGAAAATAATCAGCAGGAAAAAGATAAAGAGCAGGTCTTTGGTATGGGCAAAGATATAGGTCCTGAAATACATTAAAAACAGGAACAACACCAGCATAATGATCGTCACCAGCAGAAACTGTCCGGCCAGGATGAGCAGGTAGTTGGACGAAGCTCCCAGTCGTTTCTCATATTCTATCTTCAGCGATTCGAGGATCTGGTATGTATGGGCGTTAACGATCTCCCCCCGTGAGATGATGCGCTCGCCCCTTTGCACCATCCCGCGTGTCAGGGAGATCTGAGAGACCATACTCTCTTTTATTTTCCGGGATGTTTCCCGGTCGTAAAACAGGTTGGGTTCCACAAAGTCATTCAGGTTGAGCCCGTCCAGAAAGGCCTGCACCGCTTCCTTATTCCTGAAACCGGCAAGAGGAACCTCCTTTGATTTTTTCTTCAGATATTCATAAGCTGTTTTCAGGGTGAAGACAGCTGTGGTATCCGTTTGTTCCGCCACATTCCCGCGCAGGACCACGATCACCGACGAAGGATTGCTGTCGCGGGTAAAAGCATCCGCCACCTCCACGATGCCGCGGCGGTACAGCTCCCGCAGCATTCCGGAAGTGATCCGGTACAACTTCTCTTTCTCCCGCAGGATCATTTTACCCCGCCAGGTATTCACAGAAGGATTTTCCTGCAGATCATATTGTTTTTTGAGATACCGGCTCCATTTCCGGTCAAAACGTTCCCTGAACTTTTCCATCTCCCGGACTGCCACATTCGTATCCAGGCTGAAGTAAGGCTTGAAATCTCTCAGGATGCTGTCCTTTTCCGCCTGCAGCTCATCGGCGGTTTTGTACACCGGAAAACTGTAGGGAGCATACAGGTCTTCATGCAGCCAGGGTTTTCCCCGCTGGAATTCATAACGGAACTTACCCTCCCGGGGGAAAAGATAGACCGTGATGACAATGGCTGCCACAAGATACAGTATCCTCAGTATCCCTTTGACATTGGCCCGAAGGTATGAAATGACATTCTTCATCTGTAACGAATTATACATACCGGCCTCTCCCCATCCCTCTAACCGGAAAGATTGTTTTGCCGGCAAAGTTATATAAATTATCCGGGATAAGGATTCTTCCTTCCGGAAAGAGAAAGACTAAATCCTGCCTGCACCATCAAAAAAGCATGAATGATATGGGATAAAGCCCCGTTTTTTAATAATTTTGAGGTGACCAATACATAAAACCAGTTATCATGACAAAATACGGCATTATTCCCCTTTCTGTCATCCCGGTACGCAAGCAGCCCTCCCACAGGTCGGAGATGGTCACCCAGCTCCTTTTCGGGGACACGTTTACCATTCTGGATAACATCAACGAATGGTATAAGATAAAAAGATGGTGGGATGACTACGAAGGATGGATCACGGAGAGTTCGTTTCTGCCGCTTTCCGCGGAACGGTTTCAGGCGCTGGCCCGGGAGCCGGTCATCATCATCGACAGCATGGTACTGGCACGCACGGAGGATCCTTCCGACGGTATACGCCGTTTGCCCGAAGGGGCCCGTCTGCCTTTCTGGGATGAGGAAAAGAACAGTTGCACGGTCGGGGACATGGTTTTCAGTCTGCCGGACATCCATCTGGAAGAAGAAAAAGCCAAAGACCGCCAGGCATTGACGGACTATGCGAAAAATTTCACAGGGGTTCCTTACCTGTGGGGAGGGCTCACCTCCTGCGGCTTCGACTGTTCGGGTTTTGTGCAGACCATTTTCCGCATCAACGGTTATCACCTGCCCCGCGATGCCTCCCAGCAGGCCGGTATAGGCAAAGACATCCCTTTCACGGAAGAAGCCCGGCCCGGTGACCTGGCCTTTTTCGGTGACCAACCGGACAAGATCACCCACGTAGGCATTGTCCTGCCCGGGCAGCACATCATCCATGCCTCGGGCAGGGTACGCATTGACCGGCTGGACCACCAGGGCATATACGACGAGAAAAAAGGCATCTATTCCCATAAACTCCGTCTCATAAAAGACCCTTTCCATGAATAGTACTGACACACTCAGCCTGCAGGCATACAGCGAAGCCCTGCGTCCGGTGCTTTATCTGGTCATTGTAATTTTCCTTCTTCTCCTGGTATTCGTTATCATGCGGATACAACAAAGGAAAAACCTGCGCAGGATCCGCCGGGAGAGAAGAAACAGAAGCCTTCTGCGGTGATGTACACCTATCCTTACCCTCGTCCCGCGGTAACCGCCGACACGTTGGTCTTATGCAAAGAGAAAGGCCGTACCCGGATCCTGTTGATACAGCGGGCCCGTGAGCCCTTCAGAGGGAAATGGGCCCTCCCCGGCGGATTCATGGAAGAAAACGAACGCCTGGCAGAAACCGCCCGCCGTGAGCTGATGGAAGAGACAGGCATTGTAGCGGAGGAGATGACTTTCGCCGGCCTGTATGACAAGCCCGACCGCGACCCCCGGGGCCGCACCATAACCGCCGTATATCTGGCTCATCTGAAAAACTGCCCCGAACCCATGGCGGGCGACGATGCCGGCAGGGCCCGGTGGTTCCCGGCAGATAACCTGCCCCCCCTGGCCTTCGATCATCAAGAGATCGTGAAAGATATTCTGGACAGAATGGTTTGAGGTTTGTGGTTTGTGGTTTGAGGTTTGTGGTTTGTAATGGTGCTGGGTACTGGGTGCTGGGTGCTGGGTGCTGGGTACTCGGTGCTGGGTGCTGGGTACTTGATTCCTGGTTCTTGTTTCTTGTTTCTTATTACTTTTGCCTTTTGTCTTTTTACTTTTGTCTTTTATCTTTTGTCTTTTATCTTTTAAATAATCATTCCGGCCCCGACGGTATTGTTGGTGGCTTCGTCTATCAGGATCAGGCTGCCGGTAATGCGGTTGACGCGGTAGGAGTCGTAAAAAAGCGGTTTGGTGGTCTTGATCCGGACCCTGGCAATTTCATTCAGACCTAAAGATTTGTCATCATATATTTTGTCCAGCGTATTGATATCGATCTTGTAAGCCACGTCGGTCACCATACAACGCAGGTCATTGGTAGTATGTTTCAGGTAATACTTCCCCCCCGGTCGCATGGGCGTTTCATTGAGCCAGCACAGCATGATATCCACCTCATCGCCGGTCTGGGGCGCTTTGTTTTCCCCAACGATCATATCCCCGCGGCTGATGTCTATATCGTCTTCCAGGGTTATGAGCACCGACTGCGGCGGAAAAGCCACATCCATCTTCCCGTTCATAGTCTCGATGGTTTTGATGCGACTGGACATTCCTGAGGGAAGGACTTTTACCGGGTCGCCCGGTTTGAACACTCCGCTGGCGATCCTGCCGGCATATCCCCTGAAGTCA
>CAZYPI010000108.1:0-9092 GCA_964649335.1 uncultured Rikenellaceae bacterium
CCGACACAACGGCACAGATCAGGATGACCTCCTATGCCCCCAATCATCTGGTCTATCAATACAGGGCTGCACAACCCCGCCTGACGATTTTTTCGGAGATCTATTACAATAAAGGATGGCAGGCCTTTGTGGACGGGAAACCCGCTCCCCATTTCCGGGCCGATTATGTGTTACGGGCCATGGTGTTGCCTCCCGGGGAGCATAAAATAGAGTTCACCTTCCGCCCCAAAGGATATTATATCGGGAATAAGATCGACCTGGCTGCTTCGGCAATTCTTCTGCTTCTGGTCGCAGGGGGAGTCGTACTGGAGCTGAAAAAGAAAGAGGGGGATGGTTGATTGGCTGATTGGTTGATTGGCTGATTGGCTGATTGGTTGATTGGCTGATTGGTTGATTGGCTGATTGGCTGATTGGTGGAATGGGTAAATGGTTGATGGAGGGAGGGGTTACCGGTTGTATTGTTCGAGGTCTTGCGGACGGTTGAGGTTGGTGAAGATATCCGGGCGGTAAAACGGGAGATCATCCGTCAGAGGCAGGAAAGTTGCCCCGGCATATTCCAGGTAGTCTGTGAGCTTGTAGTTGCCTTTGTTCAGGTATTCTTTCATCAGGGGGATATTGTCTTTGCTATAATATCCGCACAGCGGTTCGGCTTTCCCGCCGGGATGCACCGGGATCACGGCCGGCCGGCCGGTCACGGCATCCAGCAGGTAACGCAGAAATTCGCGACTGATAAAGGGGGTGTCGCAGGGCAACACCAGGGCTCCGTTATGGGAGATGCGGCGCAGGGCCGAGTACAATCCTCCCAGAGGGCCTGTGCCGGGAAATTCATCCGGCACGACGGCATATCCCAGGGAAACATACTCCGGCGTATTGGCCGAGATAATGATTTCTTCGCAGAAAGGCGACAGCGCCTCCAGGGAATAACGGATGAGGGGCTTTCCCCGGAACGGGACCAGCCCTTTTTCGCGTCCCATTCTGGAGCTCTCTCCTCCGGCCAGTACGATGCCTGATAGCAGATCCATGATGCTTCTTTTCTGCAAACATAAAAAAAATCCTCCGGCAGGGAGGATTTTTTAGGTGTGTTAAAAAATTCAGGTAAAAATGATCTGTGAATCTTCTCCTCCGGCCAATGCGTAAAATTCTCCCACGGTGAGCACATCTTTCACCTGGCCGGAGAGATCCTCTTTGGTCAGTTTGAACATGTCCATAGCCAGTTTGCAGGCATAGATTTCTCCGCCGCCGGCGGTGATCATGTCGAGGAACTCATCTACGGGGGGGATGTCCAGTTTTTCCATCTGGCTGCGCATCATGGCCGACACGCCGGCTTCGACGAAAGGGATTATTCCCAGGATGGTGGGGAAGGGTATCCCCCCGGGCATACGCATGGCCGGGTTGCCCACGGTGGCCGTATGCAGACGGTTCATCCTTTTTTTGGTGATGGCATCCAGGCCGAAGAAGGTGAAAAAGACTTTGGCTTCCATGCCTTCCATCACGGCGCCGTTGGCCAGAACCAGGGTGGCATAAACATCTTCCAGGCTTCCTTTGGCACAGATAATGGATACTTTTTTCAAACGGTGTTCGTCATTACTTTTTTCCATGATGATATGGTATTTGGGGGGTTAAACGCAACTCGAGGGTTTGTCGATACCGGCAATTTTAGAGGCCTTTTTCAGGGGGCCGCCGGGAAACAATTCGTAAAACCCTTTGATATCGACGATGCCGGACTTGCCGACTTTCCGTATGGTCAGCGGACTGCCTTTTAAAAATTCGTCACGGATAAAGTTCAGCACTTCGAAATGCTTCTCCGTCAGTTCTATTCCTTCTTCTTTTGCCAGCTCCCTGGCCACCTCGGGGGTCCACTGTGAGGCATCCATCATATAGCCTTCGTCGTTGACCTTAATCTCAATTCCTGCTATTGTCTTTGTTCCCATAATTTTGATTTTTGTGATTGAATAATAATTATTTTAACGGAACCTGTCCGGTAGACAGGCCTTTAAAGAAAGTAATGATAAAGCCGATCCCTTTTCTCATCTCTGTCGAGTTGAGTGTACGCATCGCCTTCCACAGCGAGTATTCCGGCACATTGGCGGGATCGAGATCTTTGTATATGTTGACGGCGTTGTTTATGGACTGCAACATATCGGGCTGGGTAAGGTTCTTGACCGTGTCCATGATGGTGACGATATTGTCTGCCAGCAGCTCGACATCCTCTTTGGTATAATGTGTGACGATATTGTCGAGGACACGGGTCAGGGAGGAGAAAAACCCGAAGTACCCTTTACTGTCCATCTCGTGAAGCTTATAGATAATGTCGATGGTAGCTTCTTTGGTCAGAGGGGCCAGGTCTTTGGACAGGTCCATCATGCTCTCAAACAGGTTCAGAATAACCGAGAAATTATTCATGTTCCTCAGCAGTTTGATAAAGAATACCCTGACTTCATCGGGGTCTATCTCAATGTTTTGCTTGTCCAGTTCTTCGACGGTGGTGTCGTAGGCATCTTTTCCGATGATGGAGAGGTCCTGCACCAGATCCTGTACCACATCTCCTTTCAGGCGTTGGTCGTTGACATACTCCAGTACCAGGTCCAGTTTCCGGTTGATGTCATCGATCTGTTGTTGCAAAGCTGTTTCACTCATGATACTCGCTGTTAAAGTTTTTTCCCTGCCATGGACATTTCATTTTCCACGGGCATCTCTTTTCCTTTCAGCAGGATGTGCCAGTAGAGCCACCGGAAGATCACCTTGCCGTAGTGATTCAGTTTGGTGTTCTGCAACAGTCCGAACGGTCCGATTCCGGGCAGGGGATAAGTGCCGGGCAGCGGCTCGGTGTCGTAGTTGAAATCTATCAGCGAGCCTTTGCCGAAGCCGGTTTCAATATAGCAGTTGGCGTGTCCGTCAAAGCGGGCCAGCATAGGACGCTCTTCGATGACACTCATCAGATTGTCAAACAGTACCTCCGAGGCAAAATGAACGACGGAGCCGGCCTTGGATGTGGGCAGATTGGCGGCGTCGCCCAGGACGAAGATATTTTCATATTTTTCCGATTGCAGGGTGTATTTATCTGTCGGCACAAAGTTCAGGTCGTCACCCATGCCGCTGCGTTCAATCACGTCACTGCCCATGTTTACCGGGACGATCGCCAGGACATCAAAGGGGATTTCCTGTCCGTCATAGGATTTTATGGTTTTTTTCACATTGTCCACCGATTCCAGATAAAATTCCGGGACCACTTCGATATTTTTCTCTCTCAGCAGTCCGCTGAGCATCTGTGTGGCGCGGGGTTTGGTAAAAGCTCCCGGCAGGGGGGTGACATACGATATCTTCACCTTGTCACGTATGCCCAGCCGGTGGAAAAAAGCATCGGCCAGAAAAACGAACTCCAACGGGGCTACCGGGCATTTGTAAGGCAGTTCGGCTATGTTCATCACCAGATGGCCTCCCTCCCAGCGTTTGAAGAAATGGCTCAGGGCTACAGCCCCTTCGATGGTGTAGAAGTCAAAGATCTCCTTATACCATAGTTGCTCTTTCAGGCCGGGGGTCTCCTCCGGCCTGGTCTGCGTGCCCGTGGCAATGATCAGAAAATCATAATTCAGTACCTTCCCTCCTTCCACTACCACCCGGTTTTTTCCGGGCTCTATGCGATCTATTTTTGTGTAGATCACTTTTACCCCCGCCGGATAAAAATCTCCTTTGGGCTTTATCACATCCTGTTTCGTGTATATCCCGAAAGGGATAAATAAAAACCCGGGCTGATAATAATGGGTCTTACAACGGTCCACTATGGTGATCTCCCATTCTTCCCTTTCCAGAGCTTTGCGTAAACGGTTGGCCATGATCGTCCCTCCGGTGCCGCCACCCAAAATGAGTATTTTTTTCATACGTTTGTTTTTTATGTCCAAGAATTATTGTGAACAAAATAACGCAACTTCAATGAGGGGTCGTCAGTAAAACCGTATGATAAATATCAAAATTGTTATATATCATAATATATTAATAACTTTGCGCCATGAGAACGATGCATGACATAGAAGACTGTAAGACATGTGCCTACAGGTCGGTGTTGTTCAGCAATCTCCGGCCGGAAGATTTGAGCAGGGTGAATATTTCACGGGAGGAAAAGGAGTTCAGACCCGGGGAGGTTATTGTTCGGCAGGGAGATAAAATTACATCATTCATGTATCTGCGAAAGGGATTATTGAAGATTTCGCGGGAAATGAACGACGGGAAGAATCAGATCATCAGTATTGCACGCCCTTTTGATTTTATCGGCCTGTTGAGTGTTTTTTCCGAAAGCCACTATCAGTTCAGCATTACTGCCATAGAGAAGTCTTCTCTTTGTTTTATCGATCTGGGTCTGATGCGGGAGATCATCGGCAAAGACGGTCATTTTGCGCTGAAGCTGCTGGAAAACATGAGCAACATGAACGATATGATCATGGACAACTGGCTGATGATAAATCAGAAAAACCTGCGTGGGAGGATTGCATATATCCTGTTGTTTTTCAGTAATGAGATCTACCGGAAAGAGGAATACCATTTGCCGGTTTCGAGAAAAGAAATTGCCGAACTGATCCATATGAGGACGGAAAATGTGATACGGATCCTGTCCGAATTCCGGCGCGACGGAATTATCGGCATAGAAGGGAAACTGATAAAAATACTGGAAAAGGAACAACTGAACAGGATCGCCGAGTACGGTTAACCGGTAAATATCCCTTTCTTTCACAAAAATTACACCTGTAAATATTTCCCCGGCCCGGGGATTATATATGTTTAACAACATATATAGAAATTTAAATACATTCTAAATAGTTATAACTGTCAGATTAGCAGCACGTAGGATGTCGTTCTTGTGGCCGAACCGGATAGGGGGCGGCCCCGGGCAGATAAAATCGTTTTATGATATATATCAATTAAATAAATTTGTGATTAATTATAAAAGGAAGCACAGGCATAAATTGATTTATTGTTATGAAGCACACAACAAGACGGGATTTTATCAAGATTTCCGGAGCGGGGGCCGGCACATTGCTGTTTGCCAGGCCTGCCATCAGGGCGTTTTCTCAGGTTGCCGGGGATGATACGCTGCGCACAAGTGAGACACTGCACCGGACGCCGACCTATTGTGAGGTATGTTTCTGGAAGTGTGCCGGCTGGGTATATACCGATAAAAAAGGAAATATTCAAAAAATTATCGGGAATGCGGAGGATCCGCACAGCCATGGACGTATGTGTCCCCGGGGCACCGGCGGGGTGGGGATGTATTATGATGAGGATCGACTCAAAACACCGCTCATACGTGAAGGGAAACCTGGAAGCCAGCGTTTTCGTAAAGCATCGTGGGAAGAAGCCCTGGACCTGGTGGCTAAAAAATTTACCGTGATCAAAGAAAAGTACGGACCTGAATCTGTTGCGCTGTTCTCTCACGGTACGGGAGGCAAAATGGTTACGCATCTGATGAAAGCTTTCGGTTCTTCATTCATTGCGGCACCTTCTTTTGCCCAGTGTCGCGGTCCGCGACAGGTGGCTTTCCAGTCGACGTATGGCGAAGAGGTCATGTCGCCCGAGCGTACCGATATCCGCGATACAAAATGTCTGGTGTTGCTGGGATCACATATTGGGGAAAATATGCACAACAACCAGATCCAGGAAATGTCGGAAGCAATAGATAAGGGTGCCACCATCATTACCGTGGATCCCCGTTTCAGTACCGCTGCCGCACATTCAAAATACTGGCTGCCTGTAAAGCCTTCTACGGACATAGCACTGTTGCTGGCCTGGATGCATGTAATCATTTTTGAAGATCTCTATGATAAAAAGTATGTTGAAAAGTATACTTACGGTTTCAAAGAGTTAAAGGAACATGTCAAGGACAAAACGCCTGAATGGGCCTATGGGATCACCACCATTGAGCCGGATATCATCCGGAAAACGGCCCGGGAGATGGCCCATGCCGCTCCGGCAGTCATTGTACATCCAGGCCGTCATGTGGTTTGGTATGGCGATGATACCCAGCGATCCCGTGCCATTGCTATTTTGAATGCTTTACTGGGATCATGGGGCCGCCGCGGAGGATTTTACGTGCCGGAGGCAGCCTCCCTTCCCAAATGGCCTGTGCCGGAATATCCCAAACCATCCAAGACCTGGCGGGATTTCTACCCGGATAAATATTCCCTTGCTTTTGAAGTGCTCACCACTGCTCTTTGTGATCTTTCTATTCCCGACCCGCAAAGAGACTGGAATATCAAGGCGTGGATGGTTTACGGAACCAACCTGACGGCTTCACTGCCCGATACGAATAAAACCTTAAAAGCCATTCAAAATCTCGATTTTCTTGTGGTGATTGATACGATGCCTATGGACATTGTCAGCTATGCCGATGTGGTATTGCCCGAATGTACTTACCTGGAGCGTTATGATGGCATACGTACTTCCCCACACCGGGAGCCTAACATGGCACTGCGCATGCCTGCCTCTGAGCCGTTGTATGAAACCAAACCCAACTGGTGGATTGCCAAAGAGCTCGGGAAACGTCTGGGACTGGAAAAGTATTTCCCGTGGAAAGACATGGAGGAGCTCTTAGACTGGCAATTAAAGAAGGTGGGATCATCGCTGGAAGAGATGAAACGCATCGGCGTGAAAAAACTGAAACGGGAGTATGATGATCTTTATTTTTTGAATGGAGAGGATTACGAATTCAATACCAATACCGGGAAAATAGAACTCTACTCCACTGATTTTGCCAATGCCGGCTATGATCCGTTGCCCGATTATAAACCGCATCCGGAACCGCCCCCCGGGTATTATCGTCTCAACTACGGCCGTGCTCCGATGCATACCTTCAGCCGCACGGCCAACAACCCGAATCTGTGGGAGATCAAAAAGGAAAATCTGTTATGGGTGAACCCCAAGGTGGCGCAGTTATGGGGTCTGAAAAACGGACAATATGTATGGTTGAAAAACCAGGACGGCGTGGTCTCCTCCTTCCCTATCAAGGTAAGAGTGACAGAGCGTATCCGCTGGGACTCGGTGTATATGGTTCACGGTTTCGGCCATAAAGAAAAAAAACTTACCCGGGCGTACGGCCATGGTGTCAGCGACAGTGAGTTGATCACCAAAGTTGCTACGGATCCCGTGATGGGAGGTACAGGTATGCGGGGTAATTTTGTAACATTCTTAACCGAAAAACCCGGAAAGGAGGTGGTATCATGAGATATGCGATGGCGGTAGATACGAAGAAATGTGTGGGCTGTTCCGATTGTGTGGTGGCCTGTCAGACCGAGAACAATGTGCCCATGGGATATGCCCGCGACTGGATCGTGGAGAATGTGGCGGGTACTTATCCGAAGGTGGAGATGGAGATCCGTTCCGAGCGGTGCAATCATTGTGAGAACGCTCCCTGTGTGCGTTGTTGTCCCACCGGCGCCAGCCATATCGTCGAGGGCGGGGTTGTCCTGGTAACGCACGACAAATGCATCGGCTGCGGCGCCTGTATCGAAGCGTGTCCCTATGAGGCCCGGTATGCGCACCCCGAGGGCTATGTGGACAAATGTACCTTCTGTCTGCACCGCGTGGAAAAAGGGGAAGACCCGGCCTGCGTAGCGGTATGTCCCACCCACTGTCTCTATTTCGGTGATCTGGACGACCCCAACAGTGATGTCGCCAGGGTGGTGGCCGAGCGCAAGTGGAAGGTGCTTGCTCCGGAGGCAGGGACACAACCTCAGATCTATTATCTCATTTAAATTGTAAGAACCATGAAAGAAGAATTGATTGTCAGCGGACGGAATATTCCGGGTGTGGATCCTCACCTGGCTATCTGGCATTGGCAAATCCCGCTTTATCTCTTTTTGGGAGGGCTGGCTGCCGGCCTGATCTTTTTCTCCTCCCTGTATGTGATCATGGGGAAGGAAGATAAAGCGCCGACGGCGGTGAAGTGGGCTTCTTTTATTACGCCCATAGCGCTGGTGATCGGTCTGGGGGCCCTTTTCCTGGACCTGAGACACAAGTTGTTTTTCTGGAGACTTTATACTACTATCCGTCTTGAATCTCCCATGTCGTGGGGTGCCTGGACCCTCCTGATCATCACGCCTCTTTCCTTTATCTGGAGTGCCAGTTACCTGCGTGAGCTGGTTCCGCAATGGGACTGGAAGTTCAAATGGTTGTATGATTTTGAGGCGTGGGTGATCAAAAACCGAAAGCCCCTGGCGTGGGTGATGATCGTCCTGTCCGTGATCCTGGGTATTTATACGGGGATTCTGCTTTCTGCTTTTAATGCACGGCCTCTGTGGAATACCTCCATCCTCGGGCCGTTGTTCCTGACCTCCGGACTCTCGACGGGTGCTGCCACGATCATGTGGATGTCCAAAGATCATGAGGAGAAAAAACTATTCGGCAGGATAGACCTGTTGCTGATAACCATCGAGATATTTTTTATCATCCACATGTTTATGGGATTCCTGGCCAGCTCGGCCGTGCAGATAGAAGCCGCCCGGTTGTTCCTGGGAGGACCTTTCACGGTGCCTTTCTGGACGTTTGTGATGATCCTGGGATTGCTATTGCCGGCTTTTCTCGAGGTGCTGGAATGGAAAGGGTATAAGATTCCGGCAGCCGTACCGGCTTTTCTGGTGTTGTTCGGAGGCCTGATGTTCCGTTTCCTGATGGTGGAAGCCGGTCAGTTAACCAGATATTTGTATTAGAAAAAGAAAAGTTATGGAAAACGAAGTTATCAGAAAAAACAATCCGGGAAAATACCTCAATCCTTATTTGATGGGGGTATTGCTGGGTTTCGTGCTTATTGCCGCCTTTTATTTTTCCGGCAGGGGTCTTGGAGCCAGCGGGGCACCCAAACGGGTAACGGCTGCCGTGGTGGGTGTAGTAGCTCCGAAGCATGCGGAGAAGTCGGAGTTTTTCAGCAAATATGTGAACAGCGCCAACGGTCCGTGGAAAGACTGGCTGAACTTTGAGGTGCTGGGTGTGATTATCGGAGGTTTTATCTCCGGGGCACTGGCGGGCAGACTGAAGGTACAGGTGGAACATTCGCCCAAGATCACTTCCAGGAAAAGGCTGGCTTTTGCCTTGATCGGCGGGATCCT